>NZ_JAPUED010000233.1 GCF_027492755.1 Micropruina sp.
GTCGAGCTTGTCGAGACCCCTTCCGGGCGCCGTTGGTCGAGCTTGTCGAGACCTCTTTCGGACATCGTTGGTCGAGCTTGTCGAGACCTCGGCATATGACGGATCCGACCAGCTCAGTCCCTGGTGATCGAGACTCCGTCGTCCGGGCTCCGACCCGGGATCTCGGCACACTGCAACGGTTTCGCGTTCAGAACCTCACGCCCACCAGCAACGCACTGTGGGGATCCCAACACGGGCCAGATGCCCATCGAGGGTCTCGACAGGCTCGACCAGCGGTGGCTCAGCCCTGGGTTGAGAAGGAACTCGGCCGGTGTGCTCAGCCCTGGGGCTTGAGTAGCGGGAACAGGATCGTTTCGCGGATGCCGGCGCCGGTGAACAGCATGATGGTGCGGTCGATGCCGAGGCCCATGCCACCCATCGGGGGGGCGCCGAACTCCAGGGCGCGCAGGAAGTCCTCGTCCAGCTGCATGGCCTCGGGATCGCCGGCGGCGGCCTTCAACGACTGCTTGACCAGGACGTCCCGCTGGATCACCGGGTCGATCAGCTCGGAGAAGCCGGTGCCGCGCTCCACACCGCCGATGATCAGGTCCCAGGCCTCGACCAGGCGCGGGTCGTCGGGGTTGTTGCGGGCCAGCGGCTGGGCGATCGCCGGGTAGCCGTTGACGAAAGTGGGCTGCACCAGGGTCGGCTCGACGATCTCGCCGAACAACTCCATCACCAGCTTCTGGTCGGCCCAGGCCGGGTCGTATTCGATGCCCCGGGCGTCCGCGATGGCGCGCAACCGCTCCAGGGTGGTGTCCGGCGTGATCTCCTCACCCAACGCCTCCGACAAGGCCGGATAGACGCTCACCCAGGCCCACTCGCCGGTCAGCTGCACCTCGCCGGCCGGAGTGTGCACCGATTCGACGCCGAGTTCAGCGGCGGCGTTCACGATCAGGTCGCGGGTCATCGCCGCGATGGTGAACTGGTCGCCCCAGGACTGGTACGCCTCGAGCATGGTGAACTCGGGCGAATGCGACGAGTCGACGCCCTCGTTGCGGAAGATCCGGCCCATCTCGTAGACCCGGTCGACGCCGCCGACGATCGCCCGCTTCAGGTAGAGCTCGATCGCGATCCGCAGCGTCATCGGAATGTCGAAGGCGTTCAGGTGGGTGTGGAACGGCCGTGCCGACGCGCCGCCGTGCACCAGCTGCAGGATCGGGGTCTCGACCTCGAGGTAGCCCTGGTCGCGCAACGTCTGCCGGATCGAACTGACGATCGCGGCGCGGGTGCGCACCATGTCGCGGGCCTCCTCGCGGGCGACCAGGTCGACGTAGCGCTGCCGCACCCGGGTCTCCTCGCCGAGGTCCTTGTGCAGCGTGGGCAGCGGACGCAGCGCCTTGGACGCCAACCGCCATTCCGACGCCAGCACGGACAGCTCGCCGCGCCGCGACGAGATCACCCGGCCCTTGACGAAGACGAAATCGCCGAGATCGACGTCCGCCTTCCAGTCGGCCAGGCGCTCCTCCCCCACCTCGGCGAGCGAGATCATCACCTGCAGCCGGGTGCCCGAATCGGACGCCGTGAAGCCGTCCTGCAGGGTGGCGAAACACAGCTTGCCGGTGTTGCGGATGAACACCACCCGGCCGCCGACGCCGACCACGTCCTGGGTCTCCTCGCCGGTCGCGAGATGGCCCCACTGGGCATGCACCTCGGCCGCGGAATGCGTCCGGTCCACGCTGATCGCGTACGGGTCGTTGCCGGCCTCGATCAGCCGGGCGCGCTTCTCGCGGCGCAGGCGAAGCTGTTCGGGCAGGGCAGCGTCATCGTCGGGCGTGGTCACCGCAGGATTGTAGCGAGGATGGGCGACCGGTCAGCGCAGCAGATCACCGAGCACGGAGCCCAGCTTGGTGCCGATGCACAGGCTGGCGAAGGTGGCCATCGCCACCGAGAGGGCACCGACGTTGGCGGCGGCCAGCGCGACGAGGGCGACCGAGCCGGGGACCAGCAGCAGGAAGGCGGGCAGGAACGACACCGTGGTCGGGACGGCGACCGTGCGCTTCTCCAGGATTCGGGCCAGCAGCAGCACCACACAGGACGTCGCGCCGGTGGCCACGATGCCGCCGAGCGGCGGGGTGAGCAGCACCAGCAGTGTGTAGGTGAGCGCCATCACCACGACGATCAGCCCGGTGAGCGCCGAGCCGGCGGCGAAGGCGAGTCCGACGCCGATGCCCAGCACCACGATGCCCACCCAGGACACCCACAGCGGCGGCAGCGCACCCCAGCCGGTGGCGTCCGTCGCCAGCCGCGGCACATCGCCGACCAGCGCGGCCGAGCCGGCGTCCAGGTGCAGCCCGGTCAGGACGGCGCCGGCAGCGATCCCGGCCGCCATGAATGCCAGCACGACAAGGCCGTACACCAGTCGCGCCGAGCCGGTGAGAATGTCGGTGGCGGTCAGCTCCAGCAGTCCGTTGGTGATCAGCGCCCCCGGCACCAGCACGGCGATCGGCGCACAGACCGCGAGCAGCGGTACTGAGCCGAGTTCGAGTCGGGTGGCCGCCAACCCCAACAGTGCGGTGGAGAGCAGGCTGGCGAGAAAAGGTGCCAGCGCGGTGGCGCCGCGCACCCGCTGCAGCAGCACGATCAACAACCCCACCAGGCCACCGATCGCCAGGCTGATCAGGATCGCCCACCACGGGCAGCGGAACAGCACCGCCAGCCCGCCGGCGGACAGCACGCTGCCGAACGCCCACCGAGCCACCGGATGACCGGCGATCTCGGAGCGGATCTCCTCCATCCGGGCGTCGGCCTGGGACAGCGGTGTGATCCCGGTCCGCAGCTCGCGGACCAGCCGGCCCACCCGTCCGGACTGGCGGAACGACAACTCGCTCTCGGCTCGCGGCATGAGCATCGCGGCGCCGGTGGTGCGCCGGGTGACAATCACCAGGTCGGGCAGCACACCGATGCTGATGTCCTGCGGCAGTTCGGCTGCGCGGATGTCGTCCAACGTGTCCCGCACGTCGGTCACCGAGGTGCCGGCGTCCAGCAGCAGGGCGCCGAGCCGTCCGAGCACCAACGCCTCGTCCCCACCCGCGGACTCAGTTGCGCCCGGCATCGGAGACGAGAGTGCTGCCATGGAGTCAGTGAACCCTCTCGATGCTTACCGAAGCACGCGGACGCGCGGGACCTCGGTCGAACGCGGTCCGGGATGACGATGGAGGCGACGTGGTGATCAAGAGAACCGTCCCCACGGTCACCGGGGACGGTTCATTCGGTCACCGGGGACGGTTCCTACGGTCATTTGGGGTCTCGGCGGGCTCGACCAACGGCTGTTGAGCGGCTGTCGGACGCGGCTTCCACATGGACCTCGGCGCGATGGTCGGACGTCCGGGTGAACTGCCAGTGGACGGTCGGGTCGAGCGCGTCCAGCAGAGTCCGGTCGTGGGTGACGATCAGCAGGGTGCCGGTGTATTCGTCCAGGGCTTCCTGCAGCTGGTCGATGGCGGCGGCATCCAGGTGGTTGGTGGGTTCGTCGAGGACGACGACATTGACCGCCCGGCCCTGCAACAGCGCCAACGAAGCCCGGGTGCGTTCCCCCAGCGACAGGCTGGCGCAGGGCCGCGCGACATGTTCGGCACCAAGGCCGAACTTCGCCAGCAGGGTGCGGACGGCGCCGGCGTCGGTCTCGCCGAGGGCCGCGGCGACGGCGTCCAGCAGGGCACGCTCGCCGGAGATCTCGTCGCGGGCCTGGCCGAGCGTGCCCAGCACCACCCGGGTGCCCCAGCTCACCCGGCCGGCCACGACCGCACGGTGACCGAGGACCGCCTCGAGCAGCGTGGTCTTGCCCGAGCCGTTGTCACCGAGCAGCGCGATCCGCTCGCCGCGGACCACCTGGGCGCTGACCGGTCCGACGGTGAACTCACCGGTGCGGGCCACCACCCGGTCGAGGGTGAGCACCACCTCCGACGACGGCGCAGCCTCGGTGATCGAGTAGCGCAGCTGCCATTCCTTGCGTGGCTGCTCCACCTCGTCCAGGCGTTCGACGGCGTCCCGGACGCGAGCCGCGCGCTGATCCATCCGACGCGCCCGGTCCTCCCGGTACTTCTTCTCCAGCTTCATGCCGGGCCCCAGCTTGGCCGCCTTGGCACGTCCGGCCCGGGCCCATTCGGTCTTGCGGCGGGCCTGTTCGACGAGCGCGTCGCGGGTGTCGGTGTAGCTGTCATAGGCGGCTTCGGCCTGCTCACGCGCCCGTTGCTTGGCCGCGCGGTAGTCGCTCCAGCCGCCGGTGTAGTGGTTGACCTGCTGCTGGGTCTCGTCCAGCTCCAGCACCGAGGTGGCCACGGCGTCCAGGAACCCCCGATCGTGGGACGCGATCAGCACCGGTGCCCGCAGCGTCCGGACGAACTCGGTCAACGCCTCCAGGCCACGGGCGTCCAGGTTGTTCGTCGGCTCATCGAGCAGCAGCAGGTCGTAGCGGCTGACCAGGATGGACGCCAGTCCGGCCCGAGCAGCCTGGCCGCCGGACAGGCTGCCGAGTGGACGATCGAGGTCGGCGTCCAGGTCAAGACCGGCGAGCACCTCGGCCAAACGGGTATCCAGGTCGGCACCGCCCAATGCCAGCCAGGTGGCCAGGGCATGGTCGTAGCGTTCGGCGGGGTCCGGAGATTCCGGCGTGCGCCGGGATGACGCAGGGTGAGGGTCGGCCAACGCGGCCGCCGCGGACTCGAAGGCGTCCTGGGCCGGCCCCACCCCGGTACGTCGCCGGGCGTAGTCGAGGATCGTCTCGTCCGGCGCGGGCGGCTCCTGGGGCAGGTAGCCCAGGGTGGCGTCCGGCGGAGCGAACCGGATCGTGCCGGCGTCCGGGGCATGCAGGCCGGCGACGATCCGCAGCAGCGTGGTCTTGCCGGCACCGTTGGGGCCGACCAGCGCGGTGACGTCGCCGGGCGTCAGCCGCAGTTGCAGTCCGGAGAACAACGGACGCGCCCCGAACGATGCGGAGACGCCGGAAAGGAAGAGTGAAGCGGACATGAAGAACCTCGATCGCTGGGAGTAGAGCAGGGCGAGAGGTTCAGTTCCACATGCGTCCCAGGGTGCCAAAGACAGCTCCGCTGGGCAACCGGACGGGTCGGCGCCCGACCGGCATGGCCAGAAGGCTCTGACTTTTAACCCAAGAATTGCTTGTATTGTGGGTCATATGATCAATGATCTCTTAGGTTAGGAGAGCAGTCATGATCGGTTCCCGCCGGACCGAACGCGATGCCGTGGAACTCGGGCGCCATCTGGCGACCTGGCGCAAGCTGCTCGGCTACACGGCGGCCCAGGTGGCCGAACGGGCCGGCATCTCGGCGCCGACGCTCACCAAGATCGAGCACGGCGACCCCGGCGTCCGGCTCGGTTCGCTGCTGTCGGTGGCCCGCGTGCTCGGGCAGACCGAGAAGCTGCTCACCTCCCTCGACCCCTACGAGTCAGATCTCGGACGCGCCAGCGCCGATCGGATCCTGCCCAAGCGGGTACGGCGATGAGCCTCCATCGTTTCGAGGTACACATCGAACTGGGCGGCACCACCGTGCCGCTGGGCTCGGCCGAGGTCGAGGACCGTCGCGGCCGCACGGTCCGGTCGGAGTTCCGCTATGCCCCCGAGTATCTGGCGCTGCCGCGCCGGCCCGCACTCGACCTCGCGACCGGCCTGGGCGCGGCACGGTACGTCACGTCCGAGGTCCCCCGCGGGCTGGACGACGCCGGCCCTGACGGCTGGGGCAAGCGGCTGGTCCTGCGTGCGAATCGCGGACGCACCCCCACCAGCACCGACTACCTGTTGGCTGTCGACGACCTGACTCGGATGGGCGCGCTGCGGCTACGCACCGACGCGTCCGGACCGTTCCTCTCCCCGAGCCATCAGGTGCCGAACCTGGTGCAACTCGACGATCTCGCCCGGGCCGCCCGCGCGGTGGAGACCGACACCGACGATCTGGACGCCGTGCGCAGGCTGGTCGACGCAGGCAGCGCCAGCCTCGGTGGGGCGCGCCCCAAGGCATCGGTGAGCGACGGGACGCGCCTGATGATCGCCAAATTCGCCAGCACCGACGACGAGATCGAGGTGATCGCCTGGGAGAAGCTGTGCCTCGACCTGGCTGCCAGGGCCGGGATCCAGGTTCCGCCGAGCCGGCTGATGCCGGTCGGCCGAACTCGCTGCCTGCTGCTGGATCGGTTCGACCGCACCCGGTCCGGACGCGTTCCCTACCTGTCGGGCTTCGCCCTCACCGACGCCCCCTACCCCGATTCCGGCGACTACCTCGACCTGGCCGAAGCCCTCGCCGAGATCGACGTCGACGACCTGTCGGGCACCCTCCGGCAGCTCTGGCGGCGAATAGCGTTCAGCATCGCCATGCGGAACACCGACGACCACCTCAAGAACCACGGCGTGCTGTGGAGCAACACCGGCTGGCGGCTGTCCCCCGCCTTCGACATCACACCCAACCCGATCGGCGGCGTCGACCGGGCCACTGCGATCGACGGCGAACGCATGCCGGCCCGCGAGGCGCGTGCCCTGATCGGGCTCGCCGACGAGTTCGGCATCCCGGAAGCACAGTGGCGTCCGATCGTCGCCGACGTGCTCGGCGCCACCTCCGGCTGGCCGGCACATGCGGCGGAGCTCGGCCTGCCAGAAGCCGACGTCCGCCGGTTGGAGCGAGTACTCACTGAGGCCCAGGGACGCCTGGCAGACGCCTCAGGCCTGTGACGCGACGCTTCCCACCTGCAAAGCCACCACGACATCGCCCTGGCTCGGCGTCCTTTCCATGGTTGAAACCCGGTGAATGAAGCCAGGGCAGGGCGAAGTCGCGCGTCGGCCACATCGAGCGGCGCGACCGACTTGAATGAGTGAGCACTCACTCATACACTCGTCCTTCGTGAGCAGAGCAAATCCGATGAGCCCCGATGAGCGCCGCCGGGCGCTCATCGAGGCGACCCGTCCGTTGCTGCTCGAGCACGGGCTGAACATCACCACCCGGCAGATCGCCGAATGCGCCGATGTCGCCGAAGGGACCATCTTCCGCGCCTTCGGCACCAAGCAGAGCCTGATCGAGGCCGTGGTCGAGGACTGCCTGGCGCCCGGGCCGGTGGTCGCCGCCATCGACGCGATTCCCGCCGATCTGGGGCTGGAGGACACCGTGGCCTGGATCGTCCAGATCCTGCATGCCCGCATCCAGCAGGTGCGGTCCCTGATGTCGGCGATCAGCCACACCTCACCACCACACGGCAAGCATCCCAGGCCTCCGCACCGCGACTACCACCTGGCTGTCGACGAGGCGATGACCCGAGTACTATCCCGCTTCGACGACCAGCTCACCGTCGGCACACCGACCGCCTGCTGGGCGATCTCGGCGATGGCTTTCGCAGCCGTCATGCCGTTCAATGACCATCCGGACGCCACGGAGCCACGCCAGCTCGCCCGCCTCGTCCTGCATGGCATCGCCACCGAATCCACCGAGGACACCACATGCTGATCCGCATTCTGCGCGACTACCTGCGGCCCTACTACGGGCAGCTCGCGTTCGTCGTGCTCCTCCAGTTGGCGGCCAACGCGGCCGCGCTCTATCTGCCCACGCTGAACGCCCGGATCGTCGACGACGGCATCGCCCACGGCGACATCAACCTGATCCTGAGCGTCGGCGCCGTGATGCTGGGCGTCACCGTCGTCCAGATGGCGGCCCAGATCGCCGCGGTCTGGTTCGGGGCCCGCTCGGCGATGGCGTTCGGACGCGACCTGCGGGCCGCGATCTTCGATCGCACGCTCAGCTTCTCCGCCCGTGAGGTGGCCAAGTTCGGCGCACCGAGCCTGATCACCCGCACCACCAACGACGTCCAGCAGATTCAGCAGCTGGTGATGATGACGGCGTTCATGATCGTCGCCGCGCCCATCATGATGGTCGGCGGCATCATCATGGCGCTGCGCGAAGACCCGGGGCTGAGCTGGACGATCGCCGTCGCGGTGGTGATCATGGGCGTCCTGATCGGCTCGATCGTCAGCCAGATGATGCCGCTGTTCAGCACCCAGCAGACCCGCATCGACACCATCAACCGGGTGCTGCGCGAGCAGATCTCGGGTCTGCGGGTGATCCGGGCCTTCACCGCCGAACCGCGTGAGACCGAGCGGTTCGCGGTCGCCAACGCCGAGCTCACCGACACCGCCACCCGGGTCGGACGCCGGATGATGACGCTGTTCCCGATCGTGTTCTTCGTGATGAACGTGTCCACCATCGGGGTCACCTGGTTCGGCGCTTTCCGGGTCGCCGAGGGCTACATGGAGACCGGCCAGCTACTGGCCTTCATCCAGTACCTGATGACCATCCTGATGAGCGTGATGATGGCGACGATGATGCTGATGATCGCGCCGCGTGCCGTGGTCAGCGCCCGCCGCATCGCCGAGGTGCTCGACACCGACTCCTCGGTGGTCGCGCCGGTCGAACCGATCCGGACGGTGCAGGCGCACGGCCGCGTCGAACTGCGGGACGTCGAATTCAAATACCCGGGCGCCGAGCAGCCTGTGCTGGCCGGCATCAACCTGTGGGTCAAGCCCGGCGAGACGACGGCGATCATCGGCTCGACGGGTGCCGGCAAGACCACCCTGGTCAGCCTGATCCCCCGGCTGTTCGACGTGACCGGCGGCCGGGTCGAGGTGGACGGCGTCGACGTCCGCGACCTCGATCCGGATCTGCTCTGGTCACGGATCGGTCTGGTGCCGCAGAAGCCGTACCTGTTCACCGGCACCGTCGCGTCCAACCTGCGCTACGGCAAGCCGGACGCCACCGACGACGAGCTGTGGGCGGCGCTGGAGACCGCACAGGCGGCCGACTTCGTCCGGGCCATGCCGGAACAGCTGGACGCCCCGATCGCCCAGGGCGGCACCAACGTCTCGGGTGGCCAGCGGCAACGATTGTCGATCGCCCGGGCATTGGTGAAGAAACCCGACATCTACGTCTTCGACGACTCGTTCTCGGCACTCGACGTCGTCACCGACGCCCGGCTGCGAGCCGCGCTGGACCGCGAGACCGCCGAGGCCGGCGTCCTGATCGTGGCGCAGCGGGTGTCCACCATCCGTGACGCCGAAACCATCGTGGTGCTCGAGAACGGGCGGATCGTGGGTGAGGGCAGCCACGACGAACTGCTCGCCGACTGCCCCACCTACGCCGAGATCGTCGAATCCCAGTTCAAGGCCGAGGAGGCAGCAGCATGAGCCAACAGGCAACCAACGACGCCCCCCGCAAGGCGAACGCCCGGCCCGAGCATGCCGCCCAGGCCCGCCGGGGCATGGGACACGGTCCGATGGGTGGCATGGGTGCGACCGAGAAGGCGGTGACCTTCGGCGCATCGTCCAAGCGGCTGCTCGGCATGATGCGGCCCGAACGCAACCTGATCACCTTCGTCGTGGTCATCTCGGCGCTGGCCACCCTGGGCAACGCGCTCGGGCCGGTCATCCTGGCTCGCGGCACCGACCTGATCTTCAACGGCGCACTGGGTGGCGGGATCGACTTCTCCGCCCTGGGCACGGTGATCCTCGAAGCCCTCGCGGTATACGTGGTGTCCGGGCTGGTGTTGTGGTGGGCCAGCTTCTTGATCAACGACATCGTGCAGCGCACCGTGTACCGGATGCGGGAGCAGGTGGCGACCAAACTGCACCGGCTGCCGATCACCTACTTCGACCGGCAGCCCCGCGGCGAGCTGCTCAGCCGGGTGACCAACGACATCGACAACATCGCCCAGTCGTTGCAGCAGACCCTGGCGCAGATGCTGACCAACATCTTCACCGTGCTCGGTGTGCTGGCGATCATGCTGTGGCTGTCGCCGCCGCTGGCGCTGGTGGTGCTGATCTCGGTGCCGTTGACCGCCCTGGTCACCGCGCAGGTGATGAAGCGGTCGCAGCGCCGGTTCGTCGATATGTGGCGCTCCACCGGTGAATTGAACGGGCACGTCGAAGAGGCGTTCACCGGGCATTCGCTGGTCAAGGTGTTCGGCCGGCAGCGTGAGGTGGCCGCCGTTTTCGCCGCGAAGAACGACGAGATGTACGAGTCGTCGTTCAAGGCCCAGTTCATCAGCGGCATCATCATGCCCTGCGTGTTCTTCATCGGGAACCTCAGCTATGTCGCGATCGCGGTGATCGGCGGCATCTGGGTGGCGGCCGGCACCATGACGCTGGGCGCCGTCCAGGCGTTCATCCAGTACTCCCGGATGTTCACCCAGCCGATCACCCAGCTGGCCTCGATGACCAACCTGCTGCAGTCGGGGGTGGCTTCGGCCGAGCGGGTGTTCGAGGTGCTGGACGCCACCGAGCAGACCGTGGACGCCCCCGCGCACCTGCCCGAACCGCTGCAGGGCCGGGTGGAGTTCGAGCACGTCGCGTTCTCCTACGATCCGGAGAAACCCCTGATCAGCGACCTGTCGCTGGTCGCCGAGCCCGGCTCGACGGTGGCGATCGTCGGCCCGACCGGGGCGGGCAAGACCACCCTGGTGAACCTGCTGATGCGGTTCTACGACGTGGACGCCGGCCGGATCACCATCGACGGCGTCGACATCGCCGCGGTGCCACGACGGGAGCTGCGATCGAACATCGGCATGGTGTTGCAGGATGCCTGGCTGTTCGGCGGCACCATCCGGGACAACATCGCCTACGGGCGTCCGGATGCCACCGAGGAAGAGATCCTGGCCGCCGCCGAGGCGACCTACGTGGACCGGTTCGTACACTCGCTGCCGGACGGCTACGACACGGTGATCGACGACGAGGGCTCGAACGTGTCGGCCGGCGAGAAGCAGCTGATCACCATCGCCCGGGCGTTCCTGTCCGATCCGGCGATCCTGATCCTGGACGAGGCAACCTCGTCGGTGGACACCCGCACCGAGCTGTTGGTGCAGCACGCCATGCAGGCGCTGCGCGGCGGCCGGACGTCGTTCGTGATCGCGCACCGGCTCTCCACGATCCGCGACGCGGACACCATCCTGGTGATGGAGGACGGCGCCATCGTCGAGCAGGGTTCGCATGACGCGCTGTTGGAGCACCACGGCGCCTACCAGCGCCTGTACCGCTCCCAGTTCACCGGCGGCCTGGAGGACGAGGAAGAGGCGGCGTAGCGGGTCTGTCCCGGTACGCGGGGACGGTTCTTTTCGTTCCACTTCCGGTACGCGGGGACGGTTCTTTTCGTTCCATTTCTCAGCCTGCCGCGGTCCGCCGGGGACGGTTCTTTTCGGTCCACCGTGGCGGGTTGTACGGCGGAGACGGCTCGAGACCGCTCTTCTTGCCGTCCGCATCCGACCCGTACGGGTGGAACGAAAAGAACCGTCCCCTCGTTCCACCCGCGGTACGAAAAGAACCGTCCCCTCGTTCCATCGGCGGCCCGCGATGCCCCGGCGACTTGGCCAGCGATCTCGACATCGCTCGCATCGGCCTGAGTAGCGCGCGCCCGGCTGGATAAGGTCGGCGGGTGATCAGGGTGGTGGGTGCGGCGATCGTCCGGCATGGGTGCGTGCTGGCCGCCCGGCGCAGTTACCCTGCTACCGAAGCCGGACGGTGGGAGTTTCCTGGCGGCAAGGTCGATCCCGGCGAGACTCCGGAGGATGCTCTGGCTAGGGAGATTGGCGAGGAACTGGTTTGCGTCGTCCGGGTGGAGTCGTGGCTGACCGGTGCGGTCCGGGGCAGCGACCGCGGTCGCGAGCTGGAGCTGCGGGTGGCGCTCTGCACGCTGACCGAGGGTGAGCCGTCCGGCACCGAACATGACGCGCTGCGCTGGCTGGCCCCCGAGGAACTGGACGACGTCGACTGGCTGGAACCCGACCGTCCGTTCCTGACCGAGCTGCGCGACGTGCTGCTGGACGGCGAAAGACTGCCGGGCGGCAACGTCGGCGGTGCCGTCCGGATCGGGGCGACGGTGCGGCGTCCGGCCGGGCCGTGGACGCCCGCCGTCCATGCCCTGCTCGGCCACCTCGCCGCGACCGGGCTGCCGGCCGTCCCGCGGGTGCACGGCATCGACGCGCGCGGCCGGGAGGCGCTCGACTATCTGCCCGGTGAGGTGATCGACGTGAACGCCGACGTGCTCACCGACGCCCGGCTGGCAGCTCTCGGCCGGTGGCTACGCGCGCTGCACACGGCGGCGTCCGACTTCAACCACCCCGGTCCGTGGCGGTTCTTCGGGGTGGACGCGCCGACGCTGATCACCCACAACGACGTCGCCCCGTACAACGTCGCCTTCGACGGCGATGAGGTGGCCGGGGTGTTCGACTGGGACCTGGCCGGGCCGTCCGAGCCGGTCTGCGACCTGGGTCACACCGCCTGGACGGCTGTCCCGCTCTTCCGCCCGATCCCCGACGACGAGGCCGCTCGCCGGCTGCGGATCTTCGCCGACGGCTACGGCACCGAGCCGCTCACCGTGCTGGACGCCGTCCGCCCCCGCGTGCAGCTGGCCATCGACGGCATCCGCGAGGCCGTCCGGCGTGGTGACGAGGGGATGCGGAACCTGGCCGCGCAGGGTGAGCCGGGGCGCACCGAGCGGGCGCTGTCCGGCTTTCTGGCTCGCCGGGACGGCATCGCCGGCTGCCTGCGGTGACCGTGGCGCATAGGGGCCGGCGAGGATGCGCGCCGAGGTGACAATGACGACCAGGTCGGGGAGGTCGTCGAGCGGCACCTTCTCGACATGCTCGTCGAGCAGGCGACCCGTCCTCGGAGTGGAGGTAGCCGGACGGCGTGGCCAAGCCCAATGGGCGGGAACAGGCTGTGCTTCACCGCCTGGAAGAACGGACTGGTCGCCTCGGTGAGGGTCGGCGAGCGGGCCGGCAGGATCATCGTGACGCGCATGCCCCCCGATCACACCGGGACGGTGTCGGGTGCGGCGTCCGTGCGGCGAACCTTTGCCGTCCGCCCGCACGCCTCGGATTCCGCATCCGACCGGCCGCGGTCGAGTTCGCCAACCACCCTCAGCGCTCGCCTGACTATTTAGGGCTCGCCGAGTTCGGCGAGCCCCAAATGGTCAGGCGAGCGATGGAGAGTCAGGCCGCCGGAGCGACCAGCTCGAGGGTGCGGACGGCGGCCGGCCGATCGACCGCGGACGACACCAGGATCAGCTCGTCGGCATCGGCATGGACGGCGAACCGGCGCAGCCAGTCCCGCACCTGCGGGCCGGTACCTGCCCCGGTGTAACGCAGCATGTGGTCGACCTGCGCACCTCCGGGGCCTTCCAGCAGCAGTTCGACGTCGTCATCGGTGAGCGTCCGGCCACGCCCCAGGAAGGTCTTGATCCGGGCACGTCGGGTCAGCTCGAACAGCCGCCGCGCCTCGTCCTCGGTGTCGGCGGCGATCACGCCCGCGCCCGCGATCACGTACGGCTCGGCCAGCTGTTGCGAGGGCTGGAAGTCGCGCCGGTAGGTGGCCACCGCAGCCTCCAGGGCATCGGGGGCGAAGTGGGACGCGAATGCGTACGGCAAGCCGAGCGCGGCGGCCAACTGAGCGCCGAACATCGACGAGCCGAGGATGAACAGCGGCACCTTCGTGCCTGCGCCCGGGGTTGCGGCGACTCCGGCGATGATCGATTCGCTCAGGAAGCCCTGCAACTCCTGGACGTCGGACGGGAAGGTGTCCGCGGCACCCGGCGTGCGGCGCAGCGCGCGGACGGTGGTCTGGTCGGTGCCGGGCGCCCGGCCCAACCCGAGGTCGATGCGATCGGGATGCAGTTCGGCCAGCGTGCCGAACTGCTCGGCGATCACCAGCGGCGCATGGTTGGGCAGCATCACCCCGCCGGCACCCAGCCGGATCGTCGAGGTGTGCGCCGCGACGTGGGCGATCAGCACGGCGGTGGCCGACGACGCGATCGTCGGCATGTTGTGGTGCTCGGCGTACCAGACCCGGCGATAGCCCCAGCGCTCGGCGTTCTGCGCCAGGGACACCGTGGCGGCCAGGCCGTCCGCGACGGACTCGCCCGGCAACACCTGAGCCAGGTCGAGGATGGAGAGTGGAACATCGTTCGGTTGCGTCGCGTCGGTCACGACCGGAGTAACGGTGACCGGCCCTGGGAACATTCCCTACCGCTCTGCAAAGCGCCAGTGCCGCGCCATCGCGCCCTACCGCTCTGCAAGGCGTCAGAGGCGCGCCATCGCGTCAGTCGGCGGTCTCGGCCAGCGGTGAGCAGGGGTCTCGGCCAGCTCCACCGGCGAAGAAGCGCAGCGAGGTACCGGGCAGTTGTTCTGAAATCGACCCCAGAGACGGCGTCGCAGCGACGTGTACTGAGCCGTGGGCAGCGCGCCGGCGCCTCCACTCCGGGGTCGATTTCAGACTGATCGCCAGTAGGGTTTGCGCCATGGCGGCGATCGATCTCAATGCCGATCTGGGCGAATCGTTCGGCGGGTGGCGGCTCGGCGACGACGACACGATGCTCGAGATCGTGACCAGCGCCAATGTGGCGTGCGGGTTCCATGCCGGCGATCCACTCACCCTGGAACGCACCTGCGCGCTGGCAGCGAGCCGCGGCGTCCGGATCGGCGCCCAGGTCTCCTACCGCGATCTGGCCGGCTTCGGACGTCGCTTCCTGGACTGTTCCGAGGCCGAGCTGCGGGCCGATGTGCTCTATCAGCTGGGCGCATTGCAGGCCATGTGCGTCGCCGCGGGCACCTCGCTGGCCTACCTGAAGCCGCACGGCGCCCTGTACAACACGGTGGTTCGTCACGAGGTCCATGCCCGCGCCGTGGTGAGTGCCGTTATCTCCTTCGACCCCGGCCTGCCGATCCTCGGGCTGCCCGGCGGCGTGCTGCTCGAGCAGGCCCACGCAGCCGGCCTGCGCACGGTGACCGAGGCGTTTGTCGATCGTGGCTACACCCCCGAGGGCACGCTGGTGCCGCGCGGCCAGCCGGGCGATCTGATCGACGATCCGGACGTCGCCGCAGCCCGGGTGATCCGACTGGTCAGCGACAAAGTAGTCACAGCCGTGGACGGCACCGAGGTGCCGATGTCGGCCGAATCCCTGTGCACCCACGGCGATTCGCCGGGCGCCGTGGCCATGGCACGGCACGTTCGGCGGGCGCTGGAGACCGCCGGCGTCGAGGTGCGGGCCTTCACCTGATGGACGGCCGGCTGCTGCCCTGCGGTGAACGCGCGCTGCTGATCGAGGTTGACAGCCTGGACGCCGTCCTGGCACTGAGAACGGCGCTGGCATCGGTGGCCGGTCACGGCGCATTCACTCCAGTTCGTGATGTGGTGCCGGCCGCCACCACCGTGCTGCTCAGCGTCGACGACCCGGACGCCCTGGCTGGTGTTCGTGACGCGGCAGCAGCGCTGCTTCCCGGACTGGATATCGCCACCGGCCCGACTGACCCGGACGAGGCGGTCGAGATCAGTGTCCGCTATGACGGTGAGGATCTGGCCGAGGTCGCCCGAATCACCGGACTGACGCCGGCGGAGGTGATAGCCGCGCACACCGGCCGTGATTGGACGGTCGCCTTCGGTGGGTTCGCGCCTGGCTTCGCCTATCTGGTCGGCGGCGATGAACGGCTGCAGGTGCCGCGGCGTGCCGTGCCGCGCACCCGGGTGCCGCCCGGCGCCGTCGGCCTGGCGGGCCCGTTCAGCGGCATCTACCCGCGCGCCTCCCCCGGCGGCTGGCAGCTGATCGGCAGCACCGAGGTCACGCTGTGGGACGCCGAGCGCACCCCGCCCGCGCTGCTGCAACCGGGCGGCCGGGTACGGTTCCGCGCCGTCGACGAGAAGCGCCCCGAGAGGGGTCTCGACAAGCTCGACCACCAGGTGGCCGGCCCCGACCGGCGGAGTGCGTTGACTGTGCTCACCACCGGGCCGCTCGCGCTGTTCGTCGACGAGGGACGGCCGGGTTATGCGGCGGTGGGTGTGTCGCCGTCCGGGGCTGCCGACCGGACGGCGTATCGGCTCGCCAACCGGCTGGTCGGCAACCCCTCGGGCGCGGCAGCCCTGGAGATCACCCTGGGCGGGCTGGCGCTGCGCGCGGCGTCCAGTTGCCTGGTGGCAGTCACCGGCGCCGACTGCGCGGCCACCGTCGACGGACGTCCGGTCACCCACGCCGGACCCGTCTATCTCAGGCCGGGGCAGACGCTGCGATTGGGCGTCCCCTCCGCTGGGCTGCGCAGCTATCTCGCGGTCGCCGGCGGTTTCGAGGTGCCGCTGATCCTGGGTTCGGCAAGCAGCGACACGTTGTCCGGCCTCGGACCGCCGCGGCTGGACCCGGGTGACCGGCTGGCGGTCGGCGCGGCGCTCACCCCGCTGCTGAGCGTCGACAGCGTGCCCCGCGCACAGCTCCCCGAGACCGAGCGACGGCTCGACGTGCTTCCCGGCCCGCGATCCGACTGGCTGGCCGATGCCGCGGAACTGTTCGGACGGCGCTGGCGGCTCTCCGAGCACAGCGATCGGGTTGGCGTCCGCGTGTGGGGCGAGCCGCTGCGACGGCGTCTCGAGCTGGCCGGACGCGAACTGCCCAGCGAGCCGATGGTGCGGGGCAGCATCCAGGTGCCGCCCGACGGCCGGCCGGTGATCTTCGGAGCCGACCATCCGGTCACCGGCGGCTATCCCGTCGTCGGCGTGCTGACCGAAACCGCGAATGACGCCCTGGCCCAGGCCCGGCCGGGCGACTGGATCCGCTTCCGGCGCGTGGAGCAGCATCTCGGGTGAGTGCTGGACGACCTCGGCGGCAGCACCCGGCAGACGAAACGAGGCTCAGCGGACCCGTTCGCGCACCTGATCGAGGACGGCGTGCTGCTGCTCGGCCGTCCCGGTGGCCAGCAGTGCCACGATCTCGTCGCTGACCAGTTCGACCCAGGACTGCGCGGGCCGGTAGCGCCAGGCGCGACCGTTCAGTTCGCGCAGCAGCTGGCCCTTCTTGGCCAACCGGTCCATCACGGTCATCACGGTCGTGTAGGCCAGCTCACGGTCACCGGCCAGCGCCGCTTGAACGTCGCGCACCGGCAGCGCCGTGGGACTCTCCCACAGCACCTCCATCACGGCCTGTTCCAGTTCGCCTAACACCGGCATGGATGCATCCTATGCCCCAATCGGCCATCTACGACGCGTTGTAGTACATCTCGTCCATAGTTCGTACCGGCGAGCCCCGCCGCTCGCTTGCGCGCAGAGTCGACCAGTTGTGGGACGAGTCACCCATCCGAGGGACCGAGCAGGGTGTTGACGAGGTACATTGCCCGCATGGATCCGGTCACGATCGCTCGGTGGCAGTTCGGCATCACTACCGTCTATCACTGGTTTTTCGTCCCCATCACGCTGGCGCTGTCGTTCATCGTCGCCATCTTCCAGACGTTGTGGGTGCGCTCGGGCAACGACAAGTACCTGAGGCTGACGAAGTTCTACGGCAAGCTCTTCTTGATCAACTTCGCCATGGGCGTGGTGACCGGCATCGTCCAGGAATTCCAGTTCGGCATGAACTGGAGCGAGTACTCGCGGTTCGTCGGCGACATCTTCGGCGCGCCGCTGGCACTCGAGGCGCTGCTGGCCTTCTTCATGGAGTCGGTCTTCCTCGGCCTGTGGATCTTCGGCTGGGACCGACTGCCGCAGAAGATCCACGCCGCCTGCATCTGGATGGTCGCCATCGGCACCAACCTGAGCGCGATCTTCATCCTGGCCGCCAACTCGTTCATGCAGAATCCGCAGGGCGGCGTCTACAACCCGGTCACCGACCGCGCCGAGATGGCCGACTTCGGTGCCGTGCTGACCAACCCGGTGCTGTTGTGGGCACTGCCGCACACCCTGATGGCGTCCTGGCTGACCGCGTCCGCGCTGGTCGCCGCGGTCTCCGGCTGGCACCTGTCGAAGCTGAACCGCACGGCCGCGGCGGCCGAGGAAGCGGACGGCGCGGACGCCGAGCCCGCGAAGCCGAAGGACAACACCGAGGCGGCGCACCGCTTCGCGGCCACCTTCGCGGCGATCGCGATGCTTGTCTCGGGCGTCGGCCTGACGCTGACCGGCGACGAATCCGGCAAGATCATGACCCAGGTGCAGCCGATGAAGATGGCCGCCGCCGAGGCGCTCTACGAGAGTGCCGGCGGCGACGGCAGCGGCGCACCGTTCTCGATTCTGACCATCGGCACCCTGGACGGCTCACGCCCGCTGTTCGCGATCGAGGTGCCGAACCTGCTGTCCTTCCTGGCCACCGGAACCTGGGACGGCCGGGTGCAGGGCATCAACGAGTTGAAGGAGGCCCACGCCCAGGGCCAGCTGGTCGACCCGACCAACGAACTGCAGCGGGCCTACGCCGATCACATGCGGGCCTGGGGCGTGGAGACCGCGACGCCGATCATCCCGGTCACCTACTGGAGCTTCCGGCTGATGATCGGTCTCGGCATGGCGGCGGTGGGCGTGGCGGTGCTGCTGTTGTGGTTCCTGCGCAAGGGCAAGCTGCCGCCGAACCACATCATCTGGACGTTGCTGATGATCGCGATGACGCTGGGTCCGCTGTTCGCCAACTCGTTCGGCTGGATCTTCACCGAGATGGGCCGGCAACCGTGGCTGGTGTCCGGGGTCTTACCCACCATGGCCGGCATCTCGCCGGGGGTGACGGCGACCGAGATGCTGATCAGCGTGATCGGCTACACCCTGGTCTACGGCGCCCTGGCAGTGGTCGAGGTCGGGCTGATGCTGAAGTACATCAAGCTCGGACTGCCCGAGGTGGAACCGGTGCAACAGATAACCGACGATGACGACGTCCTGTCCTTCGCCTACTGAGAAAGGGGTGTGTGCGTGATGATTATGGAACCCTCCACCCTGCAGCTGGTCTGGTTCGGGCTGGTCGCCGTGCTTTGGATCGGCTTCCTGGTGCTCGAAGGCTTCGACTTCGGTGTCGGCATGCTGATCCCCTACCTGGGCCGCAACGACAAGGAGCGGCGCGTCCTGGTGAACACGATCGGCCCGCTCTGGGACGGCAACGAGGTGTGGCTGATCACCGCCGGCGGTGCGATGTTCGCCGCCTTCCCCGGCTGGTACGCGACGCTGTTCTCGGCGATGTACCTGCCGTTCTTCCTGATCCTGCTCGCGCTGATCGTGCGCGGCCTGGCCTTCGAGTACCGGGCCAAGCGCCCCGAGCAGTCCTGGAAGTACCGCTGGGACCGGGGTGCCTCGATCGGCTCGTTCGTGGTGCCGTTCGTGCTCGGCGTCGGGTTCTCGAATTTCGTCATCGGGATGCCGGTGGCGGTCGCCGAGGGGCGTGCCAGCGTGCACGTCTTCACCGGCGGGTTCTGGTCGCTGTTCAGTCCGTTCGCGCTGCTCGGCGGCGTGGTCTTCGTGGCACTGTTCCTGTTCCACGGCGCGATCTTCATCGCGCTGAAGACCCGCGGCGAGGTCCATGAGCGGGCCAAGCTGTTCGCCGAACGGCTCGGCCTGGGCACCATCGGTGGCGGCGCAATCTGGCTGCTGTGGTCGAACTTCGCCTACGGCACCGGGGCGTCCGGGTGGATCCTCGCGCTGGTCGCCGCCGCCGGGCTGGTGATGGCCTGGTACATGGTGCGCGCGGATCGGGACGGCTGGGCGTTCGTCGGCACCGCCGTGGCGACCGTGGTGATCGGGATCAGCATCTTCCTGCGGATGTACCCCGACCTCGGCTTCGACAACTCCGCGGCCGCCGCGACCCCGCTGAACATCGTGACGGCGTCCGCCAGCCCCACAACGCTGACGATCATGACCTGGACGGCGGCATTCTTCATCCCGATCGTGCTCGCCTACCAGGGCTGGACCTACTGGGTGTTCCGCCGTCGGCTGTCCACCAAGAACATCCCGGACGACGCACACGCCCCCGAACCGGTGGCCTGACCCGGCGGCGTCCGCCGGCCGGGTTTGGGTTTGCATACTCCGTATGCCCCTCCCTAACTATCTCTGCCCTCCCGCATGTGGGAGGGCAGAGATAGTTAGGGAGGGCCTTGGCGTGCGGGGTCCGCGGAACACCGGCTACCGGGGATGCGCAAGGATGGCCGGGTGAGCACGACGTCCGGCAGCACCGATGCCCGCCGCCGCGGCCCGCTCGATCCACGATTGTTGCGGCGCGGACGCGACACGCTGCGATACCTGGTCGCCGGGGTCGCGGTCGGGTCGGCGACCGCGGTGCTCACCATCGTCCAGGCCTGGGCATTGTCGTCGGCGCTGGGGGACATCTTCGAGACCCACGCGCTCGGCGTCCTGACCTGGGCGGTGCCGATGCTGGTGGGGGTGTTCGCCGGGAAGGCGATCCTGGCCTGGCTCAACCAGTGGCTCGCCCAACGCGCGTCGGCCGCGGTCAAATCCCGGTTGCGCCGCGACGTCCTCGCCGCCCGGCTGGTCGATCCGGTGCGGCCCGAGCCGTCCACCGCGTCGCTGGTGACGCTGCTCACCCAGGGCCTGGACGCCCTCGACGGCTACTACTCCAAGTACCTGCCGCAGTTGCTGCTGGCGGTCACCGTGCCGCTGATCATCGGCGTCGCGATCCTCACCTCCGACCTCACCTCGGCGATCATCGTGGCGGTCACCCTGCCGCTGATCCCGCTCTTCATGGCGCTGGTCGGCTGGACCACCGAGGCCCGGACGCGGAAGCGCTGGCGGGTGCAGACCCGGCTCGCCGGGCACTTCGCGGATCTGGTCGCCGGACTGCCCACCCTGCAGGTGTTCGGACGCGCCCGCGCCCAGGCCGAAGGGCTGCGCCGCTCGGAGGCCGCCCACCGCCGGGAGACCATGGGGACGCTGCGGATCTCGTTCCTGTCCGCCCTGGTGCTGGAACTGCTGGCCAGCCTCTCGGTGGCGATCGTCGCCGTCGCGATCGGCTTTCGAGTGGTGTTCCACGAGGTGGATCTGACCGCCGCCTTCTTCGTGCTGATCCTGGCCCCCGAGGTCTACCTGCCGGTGCGCCAGGTCGGTGTCCACTACCACGACGCCGCGGACGGGATGGCTGCCGCCGAATCGGCGTTCGCCCTGATCGAGGGCGCCGAGCAGCCCTCGGACGCCTCCGCGGACGGTGCTTTCGACAAGCTCGAGCAACGTCCCTCCGCCACACCCTCGGCAGTCGAGCCTGTCGTGCCCACGCTGGCCACCGCCTCGTCGGTCGAACTTGTCGAGACCGCTGTGATCGACCGGCCCCAGCCACCCACCCCGCTGTTCCAGATCACCGGCCTGACCGTCCACTACCCGGGCGCTGCCGCACCCGTCCTGAACGACGTCGACCTGACCGCACGCACCGGCGAACTCACCGTGATCACCGGCACCTCGGGCACCGGCAAGACCACCCTGCTGTACGCGCTGATGGGTTTCGTCAGCCCCGCCTCAGGACGCTTCCTGCTCGACGGCCGCCCCGCCGACGCACCCACCCGCCGGGCCCGGATCGCCTGGGTCGGGCAGAACCCGGGCATGGTCAACGGGACGATCGCCGACAACATCCGGTTGGGCGCTCCGGACGCCACGGACGACGCCGTCCGAGACTCGCTGCGGCTCGCCGGCGGCGACAGCCTCGACCCGGCTCGTGGTGTCGGCGACGACGGCGAGGGCCTGTCGGCGGGCGAACGCCGCCGGGTGGCGGTGGCCCGCGCACTGCTGCGGGTCAGCCGCCGTCAGGCCGACGTCCTGGTGCTGGACGAACCGACCGCAGGCCTGGACGCGGCCACCGAGACGGCCCTGCTGGACGCGGTGACCGGCCTCGGCACCACCACCATCGCCGTCTCACATCGGCCCGCCGTGATCGCCCGCGCCGACCACGTCCTGCACCTCGGCTGACTCGCGATCCGCACTCGGCCCAACCGCTCGACTCCCGGGCACTGGGCGCCGCCGAGGGAAGCTCGACTCTCGTTGGTCGAGCTTGTCGAGACCTGGGTTCGGGCGCTGCGAAGGGTTTCGACAAGCTCAACCGGCGGTGGTCACGGTAGTCAGCGTTCCAGTACGAGCTGAGCAGAACTCAGGTGCGGGCCCACCAGTCGATCATCGTCTTGGCGGTGTCGCCGTCCGAGACCGCCTCGATGAAGAACCGCTGCTTGCTGAAGGTCCAGGCGACGCGGCCGGTGCCGTCCTTCGCAGCCGCGGAGCCGAGCTTGCCTTCGATCTTCTTCGGGGTGTCGGTGTACCACCAGTTGGTGTGGGCCGGGGGCTTCTTCCAGTTCGATCCGATCTCGCCTTTGGGGATGCCCGCGCGGCGGAAGAAGTCGTCCATCAGTTCGGTCAGGTCCTTGGAGTCGACCGCCGAACGCAGGGCGACGGTGGCCTCGCCGTGGAGCTTGCCGCGGGCGTTGGCCGTGCAGAGGAACGCCTGCCGCGAAATGTCGCTGCTGTCCGGCCGGCAGGTGTCGATCTGGACATAACTGCGCAGGTACACCGCCCACTCGCATTGCAGCTTGGTGAGTTCCGCGCTGCACTGTGCGGCCGCGCTCGACGAGGGCTGCAGGCTCGGGCCTGTCGAGGACGGCGGCTCGGTGGACGGCGCACTGGAGGGTCCGAGGATCGGCGGCGTCGGGTCGACCGAGGACCGGGTAGGGGCGGGGGCGCTGGGCGACGGCGTCGCGGTGCCGGTCGGACGCAGGAAGAAGAACCAGCCGACCAGTCCGATCACCACCACCACGGCGACGATGCCGAGGATCATCGGCACCGGGTTCCGGCCGCGACCACCACCCGGGGGCGGAGCACCGAAGCCGCCGCTGGGTGGCGCGCCGAAGTTGCCGCCGGGCGGGCCGTACTGTCCCGGCGGACCGTAGCCCGGGCCGCCGGTCCCGGCGCCGGGCGCACCCGTCCCGTAGGCACCCGCCGCTCCGTACTGGCCGGACGGGCCGTACCCCCCAGGACCGTTCTGTCCGGAACCCGGCCCGTACGGCGGCTGGCCGTACGGATTCTGGCCGTAGGGCTGCTCCTGGGCGGGCAACGGCTGGGTGGGCGCCGGTTGGCCCGGCCACGGCTGGCCCTGTGGAGACTGAGCCGACCACGATTCGCCGGGCCATTGCTCTCCGGGCTGCTGGGCCGGCATCGGCTGGGTCGGCGGGTACTGCGGCGGGGTGGGCAGGTGGTGGGTCGGGTCGCTCTGCCAGTCGCCGGTCCCACCGGGAGGCGGTGGCCACTCGCCACCTGGCTGCTGCGGCGATCCACCGGTGGGCGGGTTCGGCGGCTGGCTCATCACGTGCTCCCTCGGGAATCGTTGCGGCACAGGCTACTCGCGGGTGGGCCCGCAACCGGTCAGCACAGAGCTGACCGGGCGCCGGAGATCCGCCGACGGCAAACCCCGGAGTACGCCGGGCCGGGTGACCTATCCTGCTGGCATGGCAGCGGCGCGGGCGGCGGACGGCTCCGGCTGGCGTTGGCTGATCCAACTCGTCCCAGGAGCGACCGCCCGAACGGCCCTGGCCACGCTGCTGGCCTTCGGCGCCGCCGCCTCGTCGGTGGCCCTGATGGCGGTCTCGGCCTGGTTGTTGTCGCGTGCCGCGGAGCACCCGCCGGTGCTCTATCTGCAGGTGGCCGCCATCGGCGTCCGGGTGTTCGGCATCTCGCGCGGCCTGTTCCGCTATCTGGAGCGTCTGGTCGGCCACGATGTGGCGCTGCGGTTGCAGAGCGCGCTGCGGCTCAGCACCTACAGTCACCTGGCCCGCACCACCCTGCTCGGCACCCGTCGCGGCGACCTGCTCACCCGGGTGATCGCCGATGTCGAAGCCGTGCAGGATCTGGTGGTCCGGTTCGTGGTGCCGGTGGTGTCGGCGTCGCTGGTGATCGTCGCCACCTCGGCGGTCTTCGCCGCCTTCTCGCCCGCCACGGCATTGGTGCTGCTCGGTTCCGCGCTGCTGGGCGGCGTCATCGTGCCGGGCCTGGCCCAGCGGGTTTCCCGTCGCTGGGACGCCGCGGCCGCACCGGCCCGCGGAAAGCTGGCCGCCGGCGTCCATGAACTGGCCCGGACGGCGCCCGACCTGGTCGCCTACGGTGCCGCCGACGAACAGTTGCGCCGGGTGCTGGCCGCCGACGACGAGTTGCGCCGGCTGGACGAACGCGGCGCCTGGGTGCGCGGGGTGGCGTCCGGCTGCCAGGTGCTGGCCGCGGCGACCGCGGTGATCGCCGCGCTGCTGATCGGCGGGCCGCTGGTCGCCGACGGTACGCTGCCGCCGGTGATGCTGGCGGTGCTGGTGCTCACCCCGCTGGCGCTGCACGAGGTGCTCTCCACCTTGACCCAGGCCGCGCAGAGCGCCACCCGCGCGCTGGCCTCACTGGCCCGCGTCCGGCAGTTGCTGGACGCCGTCCCCGTCGGCGTCGGCGACCGCGACCTGCCCAGCACCGATGTCGCCCCCGGTCCGCTGGTGCTGGACGACCTGGCGATCGGCTGGCCGGGCGGCCCCGTGCTGCACGAGGGCCTCACCCTGCGGGTCGAGCCGGGCGAGAGCGTGGCGGTGGTGGGGCCGTCCGGCGCCGGGAAGACCACCTTGGCGGCCACCATCCTGGGCCTGATCCCGCCGAGGTCCGGGCGGGTCGAGGTGACCGGACGGGTCGGCTACCTGGCCCAGGACGCCCACATCTTCGCCACCTCGATCTCCGAGAACGTCCGGATCGGCAACCGGGACGCCGACGCCGCAGGCGTCCGGCGCGCGCTGGACCGGGCCGGGCTGCCGCTGGACGCCGCCCGCGTCGTCGGCGAGGAGGGGGCGACGCTGTCCGGCGGCGAGGCGCGCCGGCTGGCACTGTCCCGGCTGTTCGCCGGCGAGTATCAGGCGGTGGTGCTGGACGAGCCGTCCGAACATCTGGACGCGGTGACCGCCGAGGCCCTGCTGGACGACATCTTCGCCTCGATGGCCGGGGTGCCGCTGCTGGTCATCACCCACGATCCGGACGTCGTCGCACGCTGCCACCGCACCGTCGAACTCGCGGTTGGCGCCGTCCCCTATCGTTGACGACGTGACCCACGGCCTGCCTCCGCTCAGCAATGGGCCGGACGTCGGCCACTTCTTACCGCCCAGATTCGGCTCGCCGGGCCTGCCCGCCCAATTCGGCATTCCGGCGCCGCTCTCGCCGCCGCGTCAACCACCGAGTCCGGGCCGGTTCCTGGTGGTGGTCCTGGTCGTGATCGGCCTGGTGGCCGCGGTGCTGCAAACCCTGCCGGTGTTCGACACGGCGCTGAGCGAACCGGCCGGTTCCCGTACCGGCACCGCGGCGGGAACGGCACCCAGTTTCCGGCCGGGCGACCCGCTGACCGACAGCAAGATCTACCCGATGCAGGTCAAGGGCAGTTGCCCAGCGGCCCGTTCGGTGACCACCCGCGAGGCCTACGAGGCCCAGGTGAGCAGCCTGATCGACTGCCTGGCGGGGATCTTCAAGCCGTTGGTGAACCAAGCCGGTGGAAACTTCGAAGCGGCCAAGCACAAGTTCTATGGCCGATCCACCAGTTCGCCGTGCGGCTCCGAGCAGGACGCCTACGCCTTCTACTGCACCCGCGACGCCACCCTCTACTTCTCCGACCAGGTGTTCGAAGACTCCCAGTACGGCCGGTTGATGATCGCCGACGTCGTCATCCACGAGTACGGCCACCACGTGCAGGCGATGATGGGCATGTTCGAGGCCGCCGACGGGCTCAGCGAGGAGAAGGCGATCACCACCCGGCGCGAGGAGCTGCAGGTCTTCTGCTGGACCTACTACGTGTTCGCGAACGTGGAGAGCTACGAGCTGAGCGCCGCCGACCACAGCTACTTCCGTGACGTGTGGAGCCACACCGACGATCCGGTCGGCCACGGCTCGGTGAAGGCGCAACAGTACTGGGGCGCCCGCGGCCTGAACGGCGCCGATCTGGGTGCCTGCAACACCTGGAAGGAGCCTGCGTCCAGGGTGCGCTGACCCGCCCCGTATGCGGCACGGTGCTGCTTTACGTGCGGCGTTGACCCGCCCTGTATGCCGCGCAGCCCTGCTCTGTGTGCGGCGCTGACCAGCTCCGTGCGCGGCGCGGACCAGCTCTGTGTGCGGCGCGGACCAGCTCTGTGTGCGGCGTTGACCAGCTCTGTGTGCGGCGCGGACGCCGGAGTGGCGGCGTACGTCCACTAGCCTGTCGGCATGGCTGACCTGGAGAGCGCGCCCGTCCAACGCGGCGAGGCCGGCACCGATCCGGTCGAGCCGTTGCCCAGCCCCGACGACCCGGCCACTTTCGAGTTTCCCCGTGTCACGGACGTCGCACCGCAGCCGTCGCGTCCGCTCACCATCGCACAGTTCACCGACAACTACGGGCCGGCTCCCAGTGGGCTGCTGTACGCGGTGCAGTTCCTGGAGCGCGAGGTGCTCAAGGCGGGCCATCGGGTGCTGCTGGTGGCTCCCGAGGCGAAGGGCCCGAATCCGCTGGCCGACAATCCGCATCGTCGCGAGATCCGAATGCCGTCGGTGCCGATTCCGGGGGCCGGAATCCGGCTGTCGCTCGGCCGCGACCTGGAGTTCCGGCTGGCCCAACTGGTCGCCGATCCGCCCGACATCATCCACGTGCACGGCCTGGGCGGGGTGGGGCTGCTGGGCATGTGGGTGGCGCAGCGCGCGGAGCGTCCGCTGGTGGTCACCTGGCACACCGACCTGGAGGCCTACGCCGAGCACTACTGGCACCTGGGACCGTTCCTGAACGCCGCCTACCGGTTGTTCGCGATGCGGGCCGAGTCGAAGCCCTGGGCGAAGCTGCGCAAGTTGCGGTTCAAGCGGCCGCGCCGGGGTGGTGCGCAGCTGGAGTTGTTGCAGGCGGCGTCCGACATGTTGACCACCGCCGATCTGGTGACCACGCCGTCGGACAAGACCGGCAAGCGGGTGCTCGAATTGGCGCCGGGCGCCAAGGTGAAGGTGGTGCCGAACGGTGCCGATCCGCTGCCGGAACGCAAGCCGCTGCCGCACGGGAAGGGCCCACGGCTGCTCTACGTCGGCCGGATCTCACCCGAGAAGAACCTCGACCTGCTGCTCGACGCCTTCGAACTGGTCCGCGATTTCGAGCCGAACGCCGAGCTGATGATCGTCGGCGACTTCCAGGACACCGCCCAGGCGCTGCGCCGGCGGCTGCAGCGGGCGGCCCGGTACGGCGGTGTCCGGCTGGTCGGCCGGGTGCCGCACGACGATCTGGCCACCTACTACGGCAGTGCCGACATGTTCGTCTTCCCGTCCCAGACCGACACCCAGGCCTTGGTGCTGCACGAAGCGGCGCTGTGCGGGCTGCCGCTGGTGATCGTCGATCCCGAGCTCAACCTGGTCGTCGACCCGGGGGTGAATGCCCTGGTGGCACGGCCGAACATGGTGTCGCTGAGCCAGGCGATCATGTCGATGCTGCGGCTGCTGAAGGACGAGGAGTTCGCCACCAAGGCGGCGGCTCGCAGCCGTGAGCTCGCCGGCCAGTGGCCGATCGAACGCCAGGCCAAGGAGATGCTGGGCATCTACACCGACCTGATGGCCGGACGCCCGGTGGCGCTCAGCGACTACCTGAAGCCCGATCTGGGACGCCCCCGGCTCAGCGGCCGGCTGCACTGACGACGCCTGCGGGTCAGCGCACTCCGAAGCGGCGTAGCCGCAGGCTGTTCAGCACCACGAACACCGACGACAGTGCCATCGCGGCGCCGGCGATCATCGGGTTGAGGAAGCCGAGCGCGGCCAGCGGGATCGCGGCGACGTTGTAGGCGAAGGCCCAGAACAGGTTCCCCTTGATGGTGGCCAGGGTGGCCCGGGAGAGCCGGATCGCGGTGGCGGCCAGCCGCAGGTCGCCACGCATCAGGGTCAGGTCGGACGCCGCGATCGCCGCGTCGGTGCCGGTGCCCATCGCGATGCCCAGGTCGGCCTGGGCCAGTGCGGCGGAGTCGTTGACGCCGTCGCCGACCATCGCCACCTGGGTGCCGTCGGCCTGCAGCCGTTTGATCTCGGCCAGCTTGTCCGCCGGCAGCACCTCGGCGATCACCTTCTCGATGCCGACCTCGGCGGCCACCGCCTCGGCGACCGCGCGGGCGTCGCCGGTGAGCAGCACCGGAGTGAGGCCCAGCGCCAACAGGTCGGCGATGGCGTCGGCCGAGGTGTCCTTGACGGCGTCCGCGACGGCGATCATGCCGCGCAGTTCGCCGTCCACGGCGACCAGGACGGCGGTGTGGCCTTTGGCCTGGGATCCGACGAACGCGTTCACCGCATCCGGGGCCGAACCCTCGGCTCCGACGTCCACCCCGACCAGGGCGGGCGTCCCGACCAGCACCTGATGGCCGTCCACGGTGGCGCGGATGCCGCGTCCGGGCAGGTTCTCGAAATCGGTCACGGCCGCGTCGGAGGCCACATGCTCAGCGATCGCCTGGGCGATCGGGTGCTCCGAGGCCGATTCGGCCGCCCCGGCCAGCCGCAGCCAGCCGGCGTCCGGCCCCTCGCCGACGACCTCGACCACGGCCATGGTGCCGGTGGTGACGGTGCCCGTCTTGTCCAGCACGACGGTGCTGACCGACTTGGTGCGTTCCAGGATCTCGGGGCCCTTGATCACGATGCCCAGCTGCGCGCCGCGTCCGGTGCCGACCAGCAGGGCGGTCGGGGTGGCCAGGCCGAGAGCACAGGGGCAGGCGATGATCAGCACCGCGACGGCGGCCGAGGCGGCGAAGGCGAAACCGGCGCCGGCCAGCAGCCAGCCGAGCAGGGTCATCACCGCCAAGCCGATGACCACGGGCACGAACACCGAGCTGACCCGGTCGGCGAGCCGTTGCACGTTGGCCTTGCCGGTCTGGGCCTGCTCGACCAGCCGGGCGATGTGCGCCAGTTGGGTGTCCGCCCCGACCCGGGTGGCCTGCACGATGAGCCGTCCGTTGGCGTTGACGGTGGCCCCGATGACGGCGTCGCCGGGTCCGACGTCGACCGGCACTGATTCGCCGGTGACCATCGAGGCGTCCACCGCCGAACTGCCTTCGATGACCTCACCGTCGGTGGCGATCTTCTCCCCCGGCCTCACCACGAAGGTGTCGCCGGGCTTCAGGAAATCGACCGGGACGCGGGTCTCGACGCCGCCGCGCAGCAGGGTTGCCTCGGTGGCACCCAACTGCAGCAGCGCCCGGACGGCTTCGCCGGCGCGCTGCTTGGAGCGGGCCTCGAACCAGCGGCCGAGCAGCAGGAAGGTGATGATGCCGACAACGGCCTCGAAGTAGACGCTGCCCTCGCCGGTGCCGCGCATCAGCATGAACTCGAAGCCGTGGGTGTAGCCGATCATGCCGGCGTGACCGAAGAACAGCGCGTACAGCGACCAGCCCATCGCGGCGGTGGTGCCGAGGCTGATCAGGGTGTCCATGGTGGTGGCGAAGTGCCGGGCGTTGACCACCGCCGAGCGATGGAACGGATAGCCGGCCCAGCCGTAGACCGGAATCGTCAGCGCCAGAGAGACCCACTGCCAACCCGGGAACTGCCAGGCCGGCACCATCGCCAGCACGATCACCGGGAGCGCCAGCACCGCGCTGACGATCACCCGGCTCTGCAGTTCCTTGGCGTGGTCGACCTCGGGTTTGGCAGGGTCGGGCAGCGCCGCGTGGTAGCCGGTCTGCTCGACGACGGCGATCAGATCAGCCACCGGGATCGGAGTATCGGTGAGCACCCGGGCCTTCTCGGTCGCATAGTTCACCGAGGCAGTCACCCCGTCCACCTTGTTGAGCTTCTTCTCGATCCGAGCCGCACACGAGGCACAAGTCATGCCATCGATGTCGAGTTCGATCGATTGATGCTGCGCGGTGGTGGTCATGTCCTTCTTCGTTTCGTGAGTTCTATCGATTTTCAACAGGGCGGCCCACTCGCTGCCCGGGCCTGCATACACAGACCCGGGTTGAAAGCGAGATTCCGAGCACCCGACGGGTCGACCCTCGCCCCCGGCGGGTGGATCGACGGCCCGCAAGCATGAGCGGCGGGTCGACCCATGGCCCGCAAGCATGAGCGGCGGGTTGGCCAACGGCCCGCAAGCGTTTAAGCGGCGGAACCGGACGCCCTCGGCAGGTAGGTGGGCGTCCGGAAGATCGGCGGGGCTTGCCCCGGCGATCTGAAGGTGGGCGGCGAGGGCGTCCGGTCCCGCCGCGGCACCCCCCTGAAACCCGACGACCGGGGCCCCAGCCAGAGCCCCAAGCCCAAAGCCCAAAGCCCAAAGCCCAAAGCCCAAACCGAGGATCAGGAGACGGTGTAGTCGCCCGCCTCTGCCACTGCTTCGACGATCCGGTCGAAGTCGACCGGCGCCTCGGAGGTCACGGTCAGCTTGCCGCCCTCGAGGACGACGACGGCGTCGGTGACGCCGTGGATCTGCTTGACCTCTTCGGTGACGGCGGCGACGCAGTGCCCGCAGGTCATGCCTTCGACGGTGTAGGTGCTCTCCATGATGTTTCTCCTTCGTTCGGTCAGGATCGGACGAGGCGCGCGATCGCGTCCCGGGCCTCGGCGAGTTTGATCTCGGCCTCGTCGCCACCTTCGCGAGCGGCGCGGACCACGCAGTGCCTCAGGTGGTCGTCGAGCAGGCCCAGGGCGAGCGATTCCAACGCCCGGGTGGTGGCCGAGATCTGGGTGAGGATGTCGATGCAGTAGCGCTCGTCGGCGACCATGCGCGACAGGCCGCCGACCTGGCCCTCGATGCGGCGCAGCCGCTTGAGGTAGGCGTCCTTGGTGGTCAGGTAGCCGTGACCGGTGGACGACGCCTGGTCGGGATTGTCCGGATAACCCGGATCTACCGAGGTTTGTTGCGACATAGCGCCCTCCTGGTCGTGCGACATTGAGCATCAACCCTTGTCACTATACCCCCTATGGGTATGTACGCAAGGGTCTATAGTGTGCATAACCTGCGAAGGCGGGGCGGCATACACCAGGCCCCCAGGCGACTGTCAAACCGCACCCAACCCGCGAGACTCCTAAGAACTCACACCCCCGATCGAGTAACACACCTAGTGAAAGCCAGAATGAGCGCAATGGAAATTTCTCATCCACGGTCGCTCGGCGCGTCGTACACAGGCGACACGCCTTGGCTCCACAGGATCCACAGGCGATGAACAAAGCTGTGGATAACTACGGTTGGACGATCCCGCGAGGCCGTGGCTATGGTCGGGCGATACGCCGCGCAGATCGTCCTGCACGGCACCCGCGAGAGATCGCACATTCGAACTGACGAACGACGGGCACAGAATTGTCCGAGCGTCCGACTACCGTGCCAACGTAAGTGATGAACGCAGATGTGAGGAGGGGTTATGTCACTCGCCTCGCTTCCCCCGTACGAAGAGCCGCCCGGCGAGTTCAGTGGCGGCCCCGACCGGACTCCGCCGCAGGACGTGCAGGCCGAGCAGTCGGCGCTGGGCGCGATGCTGTTGAGCAAGGACGCCATCGGCGACGTCGCCGAGATCGTCCGTGGTCACGACTTCTATCTGCCCAAGCATGAGCAGATCTTCGACGCGATCATCGACCTGTTCGGCCGCGGCGAGCCGGCCGACGCGATCACCGTCGCCGACGAGCTGGCAAAGCGCGGCGAGCTGGGCAAAATCGGCGGACACATCTACCTGCACGACCTGCTGTCGATGGTGTCGATCGCGTCGAACGCCAGCTTCTACGCCGAGATCGTCAAAGAGAAGGCGGTGTTGCGGCGGCTGGTCGAGGCCTCGATCAAGATCAGCCAGATGGGTTACACCGGCGGCGGCGAGGTGTCCGACATCGTCGACCGCGCCCAGCAGGCGATCTACGAGGTGGCCGAGGGCAAGACCTCCGACGACTACGAGCCGCTGAGCGTGCTGATGGAGCGCACCCTCGACGAGATCGAGTCGCTCAGCCAGCACGGCGTGTTGTCCGGGGTGCCGACCGGCTTCATCGAGCTCGACGAGCTCACCAACGGCCTGCACGCCGGCCAGATGATCATCGTCGCCGCCCGGCCGGGTATGGGTAAGTCGACACTGGGACTGGATTTCGCGCGTGCGGCGTCCATCAAGAACAAGCTGACCAGCGTCTTCTTCTCCCTAGAAATGGGCAAGTCCGAGATCGTGCAGCGGCTGATCTCGGCCGAGGCCGGGGTGCCGCTGAACCACATCCGCAAGGGCCAGATGGGTGACGACGACTGGCAGCGGATCGCCCGCAAGACCGGCGAGGTGTCCAGCGCGCCGCTGTTCATCGACGACTCGCCGAACCTGACCATGATGGAGATCCGGGCCAAGGCGCGCCGGCTCAAGCAGCGGCACGACCTGAAGCTGGTGATCGTCGACTACATGCAGCTGATGACCTCGGGCAAGAAGGTCGAATCCCGCCAGCTCGAGGTGTCCGAGTTCAGCCGCCAGATGAAGCTGCTCGCCAAGGAGCTGAGCGTGCCGGTGGTGGCGCTCTCCCAGCTGAACCGCGGCCCCGAGCAGCGCACCGACAAAAAGCCGATGCTGTCCGACCTGCGTGAATCCGGCTCGCTGGAGCAGGACGCCGACATGGTCATCCTGCTGCACCGCGCCGACGCCTACGACAAGGACTCCGACCGGGTCGGCGAGGCCGACTTCATCGTCGCCAAGCACCGTAACGGTCCGACCGCGACGATCCCGACGGTCTTCCAGGGGCATTACAGCCGGTTCGTCGACATGCAGCACTGAGGTGGGTGCGTCGAGATGCAGCGAAGAGGTCACAAAACAGGCTCGTATGTTACATAGGAGGATCCTGAGACCTTCGAGGTCAGGCAAGGCTCGCAGAGGCACAATTGGGGGCTCTCGCCGAACTTGGGGGCGGCAACCCAATGAGTGACCAGTACTCGCAGGAACTGCCGCATAGGAGATGGCGAGACGATCCGATAACGACCGTTTCCGAGGACCGACTTGAACGAGCGCCCGTCGCGCAGCGCGCGGCCCGGCTCATCGCAGAAAACCACACGCCGCATTCGAGTGTCGTCTATGGACTGGAGGGCCCCTGGGGCAGCGGGAAGACCTCCGTCATCGCCCTCCTCACCACCTACCTCACCGAGGATCGAAGCAGTGGCGATGAGTGGCGCGTTGTGTCGTTTACCCCCTGGGCAACGACCGGCACTGAAGGACTGCTCTCCGAGTTCTTCGCTGCCCTCAGTACAATTGCGCCAGAGAAGTCAGGCGACAAGGTCCGCAACTTGATCGCCTCGTACGCAGACATCGCGCGGCCCTTCGTGTCACTGATCCCATTGGCAGGCTCGGCCGTGGTGGAGGCGTCCCGGACGCTCGAACACCGCCTCGCGAAGCCCTGGAACGTCGCGTTTGAAGACCTCGCCACCGAGTTGAGGAAGCTACACACACCGGTGCTAGTCGTGGTCGACGGCATCGACCGGTTGCAGCCCACTGAGTTGCTCGACCTACTCAAGGTCGTGAGACTCCTCGGTCGCTTCCCTGGGGTGGACTTCCTGTTGGCCTACGACGAACAGACGCTGGTCGGGACTCTCCAAAGCCCTGGTCATGGCAGCGCATCGAAGGCACGAGCACGCTCCTTTATGGAGAAGATCGTGCAGTATCCGCTCAGCGTTCCGCCTCTGCTCACAAGCAAGATCGTGCGGGCACTGTCCACGGGACTCACGGATATCGTGACACCGGAGCGGATCGAAAAGAACTTCGACCGCCACCGCTTCAGCGACATCATCCTCTCGATCATGCCTGCTCAGTTGACCACATCCAGAGCAATCGAGCGGTTTCTGGCGCAAGTTCGCGAACAGTTCCGTACTCATGACCTTGACGAGATGAACGATGTCGATCTCATCCTCGAAACCTTCCTAAGAATCCAATTTCCCGATGTGTTCGCCCTGCTGCAAACCTGGAAGGCCGACCTCACAAAGGGTCACGGGCCCCACAACAGCCTTGATCGATACAGGGACAAGCAGCCCGACTGGACTGGCCTCATGAGTGTCCTCGAACGAAACGCGGATCGCGACGCCGCGCTGGCCGTTCTGGGGGCGATCTTTCCAGCCGTTCGCGACACGAGTCCCACGCGCGTACAACCAGGACGATTCGCACACCCCGACTACTTCGACCGCTATCTGGCCCAAGCAATTCCAGAGGGCGATATCCCAGACGCAACCATCGACGTGGGATTGCAGTTGGCCGCGGGCGGCGAGGATGGCCCGCTTCGCATCCTCCTGACTGACGAAGATACCGAGCGTCTGGCACTCGCGCTCGGCAAAATCCGAGACCGCTTCCCCGACGTCGGCGAAGAGCAAAGCCATACGGGCCGCCGAGGAGCCGTCACTCTCGCCCTGTTGCAGGCAGCAATGACGTTGGTCCATGAGGCGGACGATGATCGCCTGACCGCCCTAGTTTCAACAGGCGACCAGCTGAGATGGTGGTCGGCGACCCTTCTACGACAACTCCTCAACACCGACCCAACATGTGCCGTCGACGAGGCACTCCTCAAGTGCGCCGATATCCAGCGACGGGCACATGTCGTCAAGACCGCTACCCGTAACCTCGAGGGATTGAGGCAGGAAACACGGGATGCCCTCAACAGTGCGCTGGAGCGCGAAGTGGGCCGGATCCTGCCGGTGCTTCTTGAAGACCTACGAGGCCGCGACGAGTCGGACGCGCAGAGCGGCATCGGCTATCTCTACGCGCTGGTAGCTGAGTCATCGAGGATGGAGGAACTGCACAACCAGGTCGCTGGTGGCTTGGCCGCCAATCAGTTCACACTCGAGGACGTGGCCGCTCGCCTCGTCGGGCTGGCATACGTCATTGGCGGGTCAGGCCGCCCAACAAGTGCGTCCTTCGATGGGGAACTCTTTGCCAAGGTGACTGGTGTCGAGGCCCGGTCAGGTAGCGACAGGGACACGGGCGAATGGTCGGACAGCAGTTGGACCCGCCGGGGTCAATTCGCAGCCCAGTTCATCACTCCCCCGTTGAACGGTCCGACCGATGAGGCAGACTCGGCCGGTAACAATGAGGGAAGTCAATCCGACAACGACGTGTAGGTTCTCGCCGGACTCCGCTCTTCTTCCCGAGCTAGCCACCTTCGTGATTCGCGTAGTGAGGCTGCCAGCGCACCGCGACCAACGCTAACTCGATCTTGCATCGCCCACCGAACGATCCGAGGCAGATCGAGGCAACCAACGAGTTCAGCTTGCGCGATGACCTGTTCGCACTCACGGACGTACCGCCATCGGCGCACGTCGTCGCAGAAGACCTGAGGCTGGCCGCCGCGTTCGGGCCAACGGCTGGTTGATCGGATGTGTGCCGCGGACGCGGTTGGGTATCCGGTCGTGGATAGTCAGCAAGCACAGCTACGACGTCATCGATATGTCTTGTCAGGGGATGAGCGCGGATGGCGGTTCACGCCCCAGGTCGCCCTACGCGCGTAGTGGAAGTAGGATTCACTCGGGTTGGGTGGCCGCCATCAACACCACCCGTGGCGGCCAGCGCCACTGAAAGGGATTGATGTCACCGCAGGGTTTCCAAGACAAGGTCGCCTTCGTGTGGAAGGTGGCTGACAAGCTCCGCGGCACCTTCAAGCAGCACGAGTACGGCTCCGTCATGCTGCCGCTACTCGTCCTTCGCCGCATGGATGCCGTGCTCGCGCCGACGAAGCAGGCCGTCCTCGACGCCGCCAAGGGCATGGGCACAATCGGAGAAGGTCAGGCAGCACTGCTGAAGAAGAAGGCCGGGCACCGGTTCTACAACACCTCTCCCCTCACCTTCCCTACCCTGCTCAGCGACGACAAGGACCTCGCTGACAACCTACGCGCCTACATCCGCAAGCTGTCCCCTGAGGCGTACGCCGTCATGGAGGCCTACGACTTCGACCCCAAGCTCGAGCGCCTCGACCGCGCCGGGATCCTCTACGCGGTGCTCGCCGACTTCGCCGACCTCGACCTGCGCCCCTCCATGGTGAGCAACGAGGCCATGGGGTACATCTTCGAAGAGCTGCTCAGGAAGTTCTCCGAGATGAGCAACGAGACCGCCGGTGAGCACTACACACCGCGCGAGGTCATCCGCCTCATGGTCAACCTGCTGGTGTCCGGAGAAGCGGCCAAGGAGCTCACCGAAAACCCCAAGCCCGTCCGCACAGTCTATGACCCGGCGGCCGGCACCGGCGGCATGCTCATGACCGCACTGCAGCACATCAAGGAGCTCAACCCAGCCGCCATCGTCAACGTCTACGGCCAGGAGCTCAACGACGAGACGTGGGCGATCGCCCAGTCCGACCTGATGATGCAAGACACCGCACCCGAGCGCATGCGCAACGGCAACAGCCTCACCAGCGACGCCTTCCCGACCCAGAAGTTCGACTACATCCTCGCGAACCCGCCGTACGGGGTGGACTGGAAGGCGTACGCCGGGCCGATCAAAACCGAGCACGAGAAGCAGGGCTTCCACGGACGCTTCGGCGCCGGCCTTCCGCGCATCTCGGACGGGTCGTTTCTCTTCCTGCAGCACATGCTGTCGCACATGAAGCCGGCTGGCTCCCGCGTCGGCATCGTCCTCTCCGGATCACCCCTCTTCTCGGGGCAGGCCGGATCCGGTGAGTCGCAGATTCGCCGCTGGATCCTTGAGAACGACTGGCTCGAAGGCATCGTCGCCCTGCCGGACCAGATGTTCTACAACACCGGCATCTCGACCTATGTGTGGATCCTCACCAACAGCAAGTCGGACGAGGACCGCGGCACCGTCAAGCTCATCGATGCCCGCGAGCTCGGCACCAAGATGCGCAAGTCGTTGGGCGACAAGCGCAAGGAAC
>NZ_JAPUED010000234.1:0-2501 GCF_027492755.1 Micropruina sp.
CAGGCCAAGCAGCAGGCCGACGAAGCCCAGGCTCCCACCGCGGGTGCCGAGGACGCGTCGTCCAGCCCGGCCGACGATGACGTGGTGGACGCCGAGATCGTCGATGATGAGGACAACGACAAGAAGTGACGCTGTCGGCCGGTCCGTGGGTGGTTGCACCCGCGGATCGGCCGCGCAAAGGAGAATCCGTGAGCAAGCACGAGCAGCAGCCCGCAGCTGAGCCGACCCCCACCTCGGCACCGGAGGCCCCGGAGACGGCGCCCCAGCCGGACACGTCCGTCGATTCCGCAGCCGGCGCGTCCGACGCCGGGCAGCCGGTGGTCGACGAGCCGATCGTGGCGGCCAAGATCGCCGAACTGGAGGAACTGGCCGCCGAGCGCACCCAGGATCTGCAGCGGCTGCAGGCCGAATACGCCAACTACAAGAAGCGCGTCGACCGTGATCGGGCGTTGTCCCGGCAGGGCGGCATCGAGGCGGTCGTTCTCGACCTGCTGCCGGTGCTGGACAGCATCGAGGCGGCCCGCGAGCACGACGAACTGACCGGCGGTTTCAAGCTGGTCGCCGACGAGCTGGAGCGGTTGGCGTCCAAGTACGGCCTCACCGTCTACGGCGAGGTCGGCGAAGAGTTCGACCCCAACGTCCACGACGCGCTGATGCAGGTGCCGATGGAAGGGATCGAGGTCACCACGGTCTCAGCAGTGATGCAGAAGGGCGTCCGGTTGAACGACCGGGTGCTCCGCCCCGCCCGGGTCGGCGTCGCTGAGCCGGAGTAGCCGTCGGTTGAACTTGTCGAAACAACCGTCGGTCGAACTTGTCCAGACCACAGATGAGGGACAACCGTTGGTCGAGCTTGTCGAGACCACGCACGATGTAGACACGAAAGGAGGCGTCAGGACATGAGCACCAAGGACTGGCTCGAGAAGGACTACTACAAGGTCCTCGGCGTCTCCTCCGACGCCAAGCCGGACGAGATCAAGAAAGCGTTCCGCAAACTGGCCCGGGAGAACCATCCCGACCAGAACCAGAACAACCCTTCCGCCGAGCAGCGGTTCAAGGACATCTCCGAGGCCAACTCGGTGCTGTCCGATCCGAAGAAGCGCAAGGAGTATGACGAGGCCCGCAGCATGTTCGGTGGCGGCGGCTTCCGGTTCCCCGGTGGCGGCCAAGGGCCGTCGATGGAGGACCTGTTCCGCAACGCCGGCGGGGGACAGGCCGGTGGGAACATCTCCGACCTGTTCGGCAACCTGTTCGGCGGCACGTCCACCCGACGGACCACCACCAGCCGCGGTCCGCGGCGGGGCCAGGACATCGAGGGTGAGGCGAGCATCGACTTCACCGACGCGGTGAACGGTGTCACCGTCACGATGCAGACGGTCTCGGACGAGGCCTGCGCGGCCTGTTCGGGCACCGGGGCCAAGTCGGGAACGCTGCCGAAGGTGTGCCCGACCTGCCAGGGCAGCGGCATGCAGACCTCCACCTCCGGCGGCGTATTCGCCGTCAGCGAGCCGTGCAAGGACTGCCGCGGCCGCGGCCTGATCGTCGAGGAACCGTGCCCGATCTGTGGCGGTTCCGGGCGGGGCCGGTCGACCAAGTCGATGCAGGTGCGTATTCCGGCCGGCGTGACCGACGGCCAGAAGATCCGGATCAAGGGCAAGGGTGGCGCCGGCGAGAACGGCGGCGCACCCGGTGACCTGTACGTGCTGGTGCACGTGCGGCCGCACAAGCTGTTCGGACGCAAGGGTGACAACCTCACCCTGACCGTGCCGGTGACCTTCACCGAGGCGGCGCTGGGCGGCGACATCTCGGTGCCGACCTTGTCCGGTCAGCGGGTGACGTTGAAGATCGGTCCGGGAACGCCCAACGGCCGCACCTTCAGGGTGCGCGGCAAGGGCGTGCACAAGGCGGACGGCAGCACCGGTGACCTGCTGGTGACCGTCGAGGTGCAGGTGCCGAACGCCTTGAACGACACCGCCAAGGAGGCGTTGGCCAGCTTCGCCGCGGCGATGGGCGACGACACCGATCCGCGTGCCTCGCTGTACGGAGGCTGAGGTGGCCAGCTCGTCCGGCTTCCTGCCGCAGCGGATCGATTCCGACGCCCCGATCTTCGTGATCTCGGTGGCCGCGCAGTTGGCCGAGATGCATCCGCAGACGTTGCGGGGCTACGACCGGGTCGGCCTGGTCGTCCCGCAACGGACGCGGGGCCGCGGCCGCCGCTATTCGCTGCGCGACATCGCCAAGCTGCGGCACATTCAGCACCTGTCGCAGCGCGAAGGCATCAACCTCGAAGGCATCCGTCGCATCCTGGCGCTGGAGGACGAGCTGGACGCGCTGCGCGGCCAGCTGGCCAAGGTCGCCGAGCTGGTGTCCGAATTGCAGAGCGAGCCGCGGGCGCCCCGGGTGTTCACCGCGGCGTCCGCCGGCGACGTCCATCTCGGACGCCGGGCGGCCAGGCGTGCGACGCTGGCGCTCCCCGGCCGTCCGAGTGTGGTGGCACCCGAGGA
>NZ_JAPUED010000234.1:2601-36487 GCF_027492755.1 Micropruina sp.
CCAGGCGTGCGACGCTGGCGCTCCCCGGCCGTCCGAGTGTGGTGGCACCCGAGGATCTCTGACCGCTGCCCGTTGGTGGAGCTTGTTGAGGCCAACGAATCGCTCCCCGAACTATTCAGGGCTCGCTGAACTCAGCGAGCCCTGAATAGTTCGGGGAGCGCTGGGTTTAGGCCTGCCGCGCGCGCCGGGCGCTGATGAACGAGCTGATGCCGAAGGCCAGGTAGATCACCGACAGCACGAACATCGCCAGGCTGGCCCAGATGGCGGCCGGACGGGTCGCCGTGCCGTCGAAGAGCTGGCCGACCTTGACCACGTTCATCAGCGACCCGAGGGCACCCAGCAGGGCCACGACCAGGGCGCCGTGGATCGCGTGCCGGTGCAGTTTCGGGTTCGCGGCCAACCCGCCGGCGATCAGCAACAGCACACCGACCGCGCTGGGAATCAATGCGGTCATGCTGGCCGCACCGGTCGCTCCGTAGGCGACCACACCGGTCAGGGTGAGCAGGGCGCCGATTGCCAGGGTGAGCTTCGTGATCAACGTCTCGTCCTCTCGTCGTTGACACGATCGTGCCACGGGGTGGCCGGCCGCCGAACCAGCCCGCACCAGGCGGACGCCGGCCGGCCCGGGCGGCGCGCGCGATTGACGCGACCTTCCCCGGCGTCCTAAGCTTCGGTCGTCCTCGCGTGCGGGGACCGAGCATTGGGCATGTCACTCACTCGTTGAGGCAAGGACTCAGGCTCCAGACGCATCGTCGTCTGGGTCGGGTCCTTTTTTGTTTGCCCGAAAACGCTCGCCGGCCGATCGAGGAGGATCCCGCGTTCGGCACGACCTCGGTGCCCACCGCGGTCGCGTCGCCGAGCACCGGGGACCTCGCGATGCCGGTCGGACCTGTAGCTGCGTGACGATCAACCATGGACGGAAGGATCAGCGACAAATGGACTACAAGGTGCTACCGATGTTTCCGGAGGGCTTCCTCTGGGGTGCGTCGACCTCGGCCTATCAGGTCGAGGGCGGCTGGGACGCCGACGGCAAGGGCCCCTCGGTGCAGGATCTGCGGACGCACTTCCCCGAGGGAACCACCGACTACAAGGTGGCCGCCGACCACTACCACCGCTACGCGGAGGACGTCGCCCTGATGGGGGAGATCGGGCTCAAGGCGTATCGGTTCTCGATCGCCTGGACGCGGATCATCCCGGACGGCGACGGTGCGGTGAACCCCGAGGGGGTCGCCTTCTACCACCGGCTGATCGACGCGCTGCGCGAGCAGGGCATCGAGCCGATCGTCACCATGTACCACTTCGACCTGCCGGCGACATTGTCCGCGCGCGGCGGCTGGGCCAATCCCGAGACCGTGGACGCCTTCGTGAAGTTCGCCGAGGTGCTGTTCAACGAGTACGGCAGCAAGGTGACCTACTGGCTGACCATCAACGAGCAGAACATGATGATCATGCACGGCAAGATGCTGGGCACCACCACGCTGTCGGGCGATGAGGCCCAGCGTGACCTGTTCCAGCAGAACCACGGCATGTTCCTGGCCCAGGCCCGGGTGATGGCCCGCTGCCACGAGTTGGTGCCCGGCGGCAAGATCGGCCCGGCCCCGAACATCGCCTACGTGTACCCGCAGTCCTGCCGTCCCGAGGATCAGGTGGCCGCCGACGACTGGAACGCCATCCGGAACTGGCTGTACACCGACCTCGCCGTGCACGGGCGCTACAACTCGCTGGCCTGGGCGTACCTGGTCGAGCGGGGCTGGGCGCCCACCATCGCCGAGGGCGACATGGAGATCCTGGCCGCAGCGAAGCCCGACTTCCTCGCCTTCAACTACTACGCCAGCCAGACCGTCGCCGCGCCCAGCGGGGACGCGTCCGATCTGCGTCAGCGGGGCGCCGACCAGCAGATGATCCGTGGCGAGATCGGCCTGTACAAGGCGGTCGACAACCCTGATCTGCCGAAGAACGCGTTCGGCTGGGAGATCGACCCGGTCGGCTTCCGGACGACGTTCCGGGCCTTGTGGGACCGCTATCAGCTGCCGCTGCTGGTCACCGAGAACGGCCTCGGCGCCTACGACGAGCCGGCCGAGGACGGCATGGTGCACGACGACTACCGGATCGACTACCTGCAGCGGCACATCGAGCAGATCCGGTTGGCGCTGGCCGACGGGGTCGACGTGCTCGGCTACTGCCCCTGGTCGGCCATCGACCTGATCTCGACCCACCAGGGCATGAAGAAGCGGTACGGGTTCATCTACGTCAACCGCGACGAGTTCGACCTGCGCGACCTGGGTCGCAGCCGCAAGAAGAGCTCCTACTGGTACCAGCGACTGATCGAGTCCCGCGGCGCCAGCCTGGACGCCTGATTCCGAATCACCTAGCCACAGACACGAAAGGACCATTGAGAGAGATGCCAGCCATCGACTATCCCACCCTGGCCAAGGACATCCTGGCCAAGGTCGGCGGAGAGGACAACGTGGCCAACGTGGTGCATTGCGCCACCCGGCTGCGGTTCGCCCTCAAGGACCGCAGCCTGGCCGACTCCGACGCCGTCGGCGCTCTGCCGGGCGTCATCACCGTCGTCGAGAACGGCGGCCAGTTCCAGGTCGTCATCGGCAACAACGTGCCGCGGGTCTACGCCGGGTTGCCGGCGTCGCTGACCGCCGACCGCGAAGGCAGCGACGACAGCGCCCCGGCGTCCGGGAGCGTCGTCGGCCGGATCATCGATGTCGTGTCGTCGATCTTCGCGCCGATCCTCGGCGTGATGGCGGCCACCGGCATCCTGAAGGGCCTGCTGCTGATCTCGGTCGCGGCCAAGTGGCTCGCCACCACCTCGCCGACCTACCAGATCCTGTACGCGGCGGCCGATGCGCTGTTCATGTTCCTGCCGATGTATCTGGCGGTGACCGCGGCGCGGAAGTTCAACTCCAACCCGTACACCGCGCTGACCCTGGCCGGCGCCCTGCTGTACACACAGCTGGCGACAGTCAACCTGCTGGTCGACGGCAAGGTGACCCCGATGACGCTGCGGGCCTGGGGACAGGCCGGCAACAGCATCGACTTCTTCGGCATCCCGGTGCTGCTGCAGAGCTACACCTCCTCGGTGGTGCCGATCGTGCTCGGCGTGTGGGTGATGAGCTACCTGGAGAAGTTCTTCAACGACCGCATCCACGAGGCGGTCCGCAACTTCATCACCCCGCTGCTGGCACTGGTCATCATGGTGCCGCTCACCCTGATGACGCTCGGCCCGCTCGGCGTGTTCCTCGGCAACGGCATGGCCGCCATGATCCAGGCCGCCTACGGGTTCTCGCCGATCCTGATGGGTGTGCTGATGGGTGGCCTGTGGCAGGTGCTGGTCATCTTCGGCATCCACTGGGGCATCGTCCCGATCTTCATCAACAACCTGGCCACCCAGGGCTTCGACCCGGTCAAGTCGGCCGCCTTCCCGGCAGTGCTCGCTCAGGCCGGTGCGGCGCTCGGTGTGTTCCTGCGGCTGAGGGATCCCAAGCAGCGGGCCATCGTGGGCTCGACCGTGATCGCCGGCATCTTCGGCATCACCGAGCCGGCGATCTACGGTGTCAACCTGCCCCGCAAGCGTCCGCTGATCATCGGCTGCATCGCCGGCGCGGTGGGCGGCGGCATCACCGGCGCGTTCGGTGTCCTGGTCTTCGGCACCGGCGCCCCCGGCCTGCTCACCCTGCCGATCGGCATCGATCCGCACGGCGACGCGGGCAACTTCATCTGGCTGCTGATCGGCACCGGCCTGTCCTTCGTGCTGGCCGCGATCGGTACCTACTTCTTCGGCTTCTCCGCCGCTGACAAGGAGCGGGACGCCCATGGCGCGGCGCAGGCCGCGATCGAGGAGGCCGAGGCGACCGTCGCCACGGCGTCCGGTGCGGTCGACTCCGAGCTCGGTTCGCCGATGAGCGGACGGGTGATTCCGCTGTCCGAGGTGAACGACAAGGTGTTCTCGTCGGAGGCGATGGGCAAGGGCGTCGGCATCGTGCCGAGCTCCGGCCGGGTGGTCGCGCCGGCGGACGCCAAGGTCGTCGTGGCGATGGGTCACGCGGTGGGTCTGAAGACCACCGACGGCGTCGAACTGCTGATCCACGTCGGGCTGGACACGGTGACCCTGAACGGCGCACCGTTCTCGAACCAGGTCGCCACCGGTGCCGAGGTCAAGGCCGGTGACCTTCTGGTCGAGGCCGACCTGGCCGCCATCGAGGCGGCCGGTCTGGACACCACCACCGTGTTCATCGTCACCAACACCGACAGCTTCGAGACCATCCTGCCGCTGGCGGCGGGCGAGGTCACCGCGGGCTCGCCCGCGCTGCTGGTCGCGCGATAATCAGCGAGACCCCGTTTCCCTGGAGTTCGGCACCGGCGTCCGGCCGAGGTCGAACCCCAGGGGGCGGGGGCACGCTCCACGACGCCACATCACGAAGGAGGAGGCGCCAGAGTTCATGCGGGTCACACGGGTGCTCAACAACAACGCGGTGATGGTCGACTCCGCCGATGGTGTGGCCATCGTCCTGGGCCGGGCCATCGGCTACGGCAAACGTCAGGGCGATGCGATCGATCCGGCGGCCGTGACCGAGCGGTTCGTGCCCGACACGATCACGCCGATCGACCGGCTCGCGGCGTTGCTGGCCGACACCCCGCTCGAGATCGTCCGGGTGGCCCGCGAGATCGCCGAGTTAGCGCACGCCCGGCTGGACGTCCGAGTGAGCCAGGCGTTGGTCCTGCCGCTCGCCGATCACCTCGCGTTCGCGGTGGCGCGCAGCCGGTCCGGCACCGACTTCGACTACCCGCTGCGCTGGGAGGTGGCCCAGCTGTATCCACAGGAGCTGAGCCTCGGCCGGGACGCCGTCGACCTGGTGCGGCGACGGCTGGGCGTCCAGTTGGCCGACGACGAGGCGGTCGCCGTGGCGATGCACGTTGTCAATGCCCAGTTCGCCAGCGCCGGGATGGGCCCCACCCTGGAGATGACCACCAAGCTCAACCGGATCATCGGCGTCATCGAGATGGAGCTGGGCATCGTCATCGACCGGGATTCGATGCGGGCCGCGCGCTTCATCACCCACCTGCGGTACTTGTTCGTGCGGCTGCAGACCCGCAAGCAGTTCGCCGGCGAATCCAGCGAGGTGCGGGATTCAGTGATTCGGGCCTACCCGGAGGCCCATCACTGTGCGGAACGCATCCGCTACCTGTTGACCGTCAACGAGCAGTCCCTCTCCGATGACGAGGTGGTCTATCTGACGCTGCACATCGCGCGGCTGATCGAGGGAGCCCGCACCGAACGGTGAGGTGTGCTCGGGGTTCCCGGTCGGCCGGGCCGGCAGGATGAGGGCGGTGTGCCATTCACGGCCACCCTTACCGCCAGCGCCCGTCCGCGAATGATGTGGGTAGGAGCGGGGGCGGGGCGGCCTTGATACGCCGGCTGGCCTGATCGGGCGCCGATGGCGCCAGGCAGGCGGCAGTGGCTCGCCAGAGTGTCAGCACCTGGGGGCGTCCGGCTCATGAGGCAGAAACTTGTCGCGGGCTACAGAAACTGTCAGTGGCGGCGCGCATGCTTGATGCATGACGTACCGCAGGCGCACGATCGTTCCGCCCTACCTCTTGCGGCGGCTTGCCGACAGCGACGAATCGGGGGTCGCCGCCGTCGCTCAACACACCCTGCTGACCGACCAGTCGCTCCGTGACGGCCGTGTTGCCCAGCCTCTCGTTGCCGGCGACCGCCGCTCGGTGGTGTCGGTGGGAGAGGCCGCACCTCGGCGCGAGATCAGCACCGCCGACAACACCGAACGGCTGCCCGGCACGGTCATCCGCCGCGAGGGCGACGCCGCGACCGGCGACCTCGCCACCGATGAGGCCTACGACGGGTTCGGCGCCACCTGGGAACTCTTCCACGACGCCTACGGGCGCGACTCGATCGACGGTGCCGGCATGCTGCTGCCCGGAACGGTGCACTACGGCAGAAGCTACGACAACGCCTTCTGGGACGGTGAACGGATGGTCTTCGGCGATGGCGACGGGCAGATCTTCGGCCGGTTCACCGCCAGCCTCGAGGTGATCGGCCACGAACTCACCCATGGGGTGACCGAACGCACCGCCGGGCTGATCTACTCGGGCCAGCCGGGCGCACTCAACGAGCACATCTCGGACGTCTTCGGCAGCCTGGTCAAGCAGCGTCATCTCGGTCAGGACGCGGCGGCCGCCGATTGGCTGATCGGTGCCGACCTGCTGCTGCCCGGCGTCGATGGGGTGGCGCTACGCAGCATGATCGCGCCCGGCACCGCCTATGACGATCCGCGGCTCGGTAAGGATCCGCAACCCGACCACATGGACCGTTTCGTGACCACCGCCGACGACAACGGCGGGGTGCACATCAACTCGGGTATTCCGAACCGGGCTTTCGTGTTGGCCGCGCAGGCGATCGGCGGTCAGGCCTGGGTCGGTGCCGGCCAGGTCTGGTACGACGTCCTGACCGGCCGGCAGTTGGCCGCACGTGCCGATTTCGCGCGGTTCGCGGCGCTCACCATCGAGGCGGCCCGAGTACGTTTCGGCGATGACAGCCGGGAACATTCGGCGGTCGCCGACGGCTGGAAGCAGGTGGGGGTGTCGGCTGCCAGCACTGAGCCCGAACCGGTGCCGCCGCGCGCGACGGACGCCGACCTGCTGCTGCGCCGCACCGGCGGTGTGACCGGCGTCGTCCGGGAACGCCGCACCAGCCTGGACGCGCTGCCGCCGTCCGATGCCAAGAAATGGAACTCGCTGCTGAGTTCGAACGCCCTGGTCGACGTGGCCACCGGCCACCCGGTGCGAGACGGTTTCTGCTACCGGGTCGCCTGCGAGGCACTGTCGGTCGACGTCACCGTCGCCGAGCAGGCCCTGACCAAGTCCCAGCGTCACCTGTTCCAGCGGACGCTCCTCGACGAGAACACATAGCCACCTGCCGGTCGAGACCTGCGGATGCGCTGATCAACGCACCTTCATCGTCATTCCCGGACTTGATCCGGGATCTCTCTCTGGGATCTCTCCCGCCCGAGATCCCGGGTCGGAGCCCGGGATGACGTGAATGGATCAGCGCTTCCCGGGTCGTGCACGCCGTTGGTCGACGCTCGTCGAGGCCCTTCTGGACAAGCTCGACCGATCACGCGACTGGCCCTCGGTCGAACCGAGGCCGATACTGGAGCGATCCACGGACAGGAGGGCCGATGGTCAAGGGAGCACCGAAGCAGGACGCCGGTGACGCGCGGCTGGCGATCAAGTCACCCAAGAACTACGGCGCGGGCGTTCCCGGCGTGGTCCGGGCGCTGGAGCACGCGGGTGCACAGATGGGCCTCGTCCGTTCGGCGCTCACGCTGACCGCGATCAACCAGAAGGACGGCTTCGACTGTCCCGGCTGCGCCTGGCCCGACCCCGACCACCGGCATATCGCGGAGTTCTGTGAGAACGGCGCGAAGGCGGTCGCCGAAGAGGCGACGGTGCGCCGGGTGACCCGCGACTTCTTCGCCACCCATTCGGTCGCCGACCTGGCGACGCGTTCCGACCACTGGCTCGGCCAGCAGGGACGGCTGACCGAGCCGATGCTGCTGCGCGAGGGCGGCAGTCACTACGAACCGATCGGCTGGGATGAGGCGTTCGACCTGATCGCCGGCGAATTGCGGGCCCTGAACGACCCGGACCAGGCGATCTTCTACACCTCGGGGCGAACCTCCAACGAGGCGGCCTTTGCCTATCAGCTGTTCGTCCGGGCCTTCGGCACCAACAACCTGCCGGACTGCTCGAACATGTGCCACGAATCCAGCGGCTCGGCGCTCGGCCAGACCCTCGGCATCGGCAAGGGCACCGTCACCCTGGAGGACATCCACACCACCGAACTGGTGATCATCGCCGGGCAGAATCCGGGCACCAACCATCCGCGGATGCTGTCGGCGCTGGAGCGGACGAAGGCCAACGGGGGCCGGATCATCGCGGTGAATCCCCTGATCGAAGCCGGGTTGAAGGCGTTCCGGAACCCGCAGACCGTCCGAGGCGTGCTGCGCGGCGGCGTCGAACTGGCCGACGAGTACTGCCAGATCAGGCTCAACGGCGACCTGGCCTTCTTCCAGGGCCTGAACAAGCTGCTGCTCGAAGCCGACGCGCTCGACCATGCCTTCATCGCCGAACACACCAGCGGCTTCGACGAGTTCCGCGCCCACCTCGACACCGTCGAGTGGGCCGACATCGAACGCGCCACCGGTATGAGCCGGGCCGACCTGGAGCGCGTCGCCGAGCAGGTGCAGGCGTCCGGGTCGGTCATCGTCTGCTGGGCGATGGGCCTCACCCAGCACAAGAACTCGGTGCCGACGATCCGCGAGATCGTCAACTTCCTGCTGCTGCGCGGCAACATGGGACGTCCCGGTGCCGGCGCCTGCCCGGTGCGCGGCCACTCCAACGTGCAGGGCGACCGGACGGTGGGCATCAACGAACGCCCACCCGCGGCGCTGCTGAACGCCCTCGACCGGCGCTTCGGAATCACCGCGCCCCGCGAGCACGGGCACGACGTGGTGGCCGCGATCCGGGCGATGCGGGACGGTCAGTGCGGGGTGTTCCTGGCCGTCGGTGGCAACTTCGTCCGGGCGACTCCCGATTCGAAGGTCACCGAGGCGGCGATGCGCAATGTCGGGCTGACGGTGCACGTGTCGACCAAGCTGAACGGGTCACACGCGGTGACCGGACGGCAGGCGCTGATCCTGCCCACCCTGGGCCGCACCGAACACGACCGCACCGGCGGACGGGAACAGTTCGTCACCGTCGAAGACTCGATGGGCATGGTGCATGCCTCCCGCGGACGGCTCGCGCCCGCTACCGACCAGCTGCGGTCCGAAGTCGACATCGTCTGCTCGATCGCGGAGCGCACGCTCGGCTCGGACCTCATCGACTGGGCGGCGATGCGCGCCGACTACGCCACCATCCGTGGCCACATCGAAGCTTGCATCCCGGGTTTCGACCGCTACGAGAAACGGGTGAACACCCCGCTCGGCTTCGCGCTGCCGAACGGCCCGCGAGACTCGCGCACCTTCAACACCTCGACCGGCAAGGCCCGGTTCACCGTCAACGACCTGGTCATCATCGACGTGCCGCCGGGGCATCTGCTGCTGCAGACAGTGCGCAGCCACGACCAGTTCAACACCACCATCTACGGCATGGACGACGTCTACCGCGGCGTGAAAGCAGGGCGTCGGGTGCTGTTCATCCACCCCGACGACCGGGCAGAACTGGGTTTCGCCGACGGGGAGATGGTCGACCTGATCTCGATCTGGCCGGGCGATGCGGGCACCGAGGAGCGCCGGGCGCACGCCTTCCGGCTCGTCGACTACGCGACCGCGCGCGGCTGCGTCGCCGCGTACTTCCCGGAGACGAACGTGCTGGTGCCGCTCGACTCGGTCGCCGACGAATCCGGGACACCCACCTCGAAGTCGATCGTGATCCGGCTGGAGCCCGCCACTGACGATCCGGTCGGGTGGCGTTGATGGGTCGGGTCACCCAGCGGACGCGCGTCGTCCGGGTCGAGCGGGACGCCGTCCGGCCCCGCGAGGACCGGCTGGCCGTCGAAGAGCCGCTCGAGCTGCGGCTGGGCGGACATCCGCACGCCGTCACGATGCGCACGCCCGGACACGACATCGAGCTGGCGCACGGCTGGCTGCATGCCGAGGGTGTCATCACCAGCGCCGCCGACGTGCTGCGGGCCCAATACTGCGCCGGGTCGGTCATCGACGACGAGACCGGCACCGGAGTGAACACCTACAACGTGCTCGACCTGGTGCTGGCCGCCGGCCTCGTGCCGCCGCCGGTGCGCGGGACGTTCACCTCCAGCGCCTGCGGCGTCTGCGGCGCCGACTCGATCGAGACCCTCTCCCGGCAGGGCCGGTGGGACGTGGGTGACGACGACTCCGAAGTCTCGGCCGACCTGGTGCTCTCGCTGCCCGAACGGCTGCGTCCGTTGCAGCGGACCTTCGAGGCCACCGGCGGCGTCCACGCCGCAGGCCTGTTCGACCTGGACGGCCGCGCCCTGGTCGTCCGCGAGGACGTCGGGCGGCACAACGCTGTCGACAAGGTGATCGGCTGGGCGCTGCTGAACGGACGCCTCCCGCTGCGTGCCACGATCCTGCAGCTCAGCGGCCGCCTGTCCTTCGAGCTGGTGCAGAAGGCGTACCTCGCCGGCATCCCGATCGTGTCCGCGGTCTCGGCCCCCAGTTCCCTCGCCGTCGACACCGCCCGCCACCTGGGCCTCACCGTCGCCGGCTTCGTCCGTGGCTCCTCACTCAACCTCTACGCCCACCCCCACCGCGTCCGCACCTGAATCGAGGCCGGTCACGAACGTTGGGGGACGGTTCTCCCACGTCCGATTTTCGAACGATCGGGGACGGTTCTCCCACGTGCGACTTTCGAACGTTGGGGGACGGTTCTGCGCCGTGCGAATTTCGAATGCGGAAGAACCGTCCCCGGCGTGCGAGTCTCGTGGTGACAGTTGTGGTGTGGCCGGGGCAGGCTGGGGGAGTGGATCTGGACGAGGTGTACGGCGTCGACCTGGACGAATTCATGGCCGCCCGGACGCGACTGGTGGCGCAGGCCCGCACGGCCAAGGACCGTCCCCTCGCAACAGCGATCGCGGCACTCAAGAAGCCGACCCGTTCGGCCTGGCTGCTGAACCTGCTCAGCCGACGATCCCCGGACGACCTGAGCCAACTGGAGGAGCTGGCCGGACGCCTCGCCACCGCCCATCACGCCGGCGACTTGGCCGCATTGCGTGCGCTGGGCGCCGAACGGACGAAGCTGGTCGGACAGCTGACCGCAGCGGCGGTGGGCGCGGGCGCAGAACGCGGCTACCAAGCGACCGAAGCAGTGAAGGGCGAAGTCAACGGCACCTTGTCGGCGGCTGTTGCCGATCCGGATACCCGAACCGATCTGCTCGCCGGACGGCTGGTGAAAGCGCATGTCTACTCGGGCTTCGGGCTACCGGTCATGGGGGCGTTCACGCCAGGAGAGGCCCCGTCCGAGCCGCCGGCTGCGGCAGAACCGGCCGAACCCACCGCGGCCTTACACACCTCCGAAGACGCCGAACGGCGAGCAGTCGAGGCCGCTCGACAGCGTGCCGAACAGCTGGTCCGAGAGGCGTCCGACGAGTTACGACGCGCCCGTGCCGGCTATGACGAGGCGATCCGTCTCGAATCGGAGGCTCGGGAACGGCTCGATCGGGCCAGCCAGGAGGTTGCCGACCTGCGCGCTGAACTCCGCGCCGCCGAGGACGCGGAGGTGGTCGCCCGTCGCACCGCGACCGAGGCAGCGGACGGCGTCCACGAGGCGCGCGGCGCCGTCCAGCAGGCGGAACGGGCGCTCGCCGACGCCACTCGCGAACTTGCCGCAGGCCCGCACTGACCACACCTTGTCATCCCGCACTTGATCCGGGATCTGTCGCCACCTGAGATCCGGGATGACGTGAATGATCAGTGCTTCCCTACAGCGCCGCCGGGTCGTAGTCGATGCAGGCCCGGCTGGTGCGCCGAGCGCCGATCAGCGCCACCACTTTCTGATGCTCGGGGTGCACGGCGTAGGCCTTGAGTGCGTCGGCATCGGTGAAGACCGAGTAGATGGCCAGATCGAAGGTGTTGTCGAGGCCGGGCTGCGCAGTGATCACCTCGAATTCGATGATCCCGTCGATCACCGCCGGCAACGCCCGCAACGCCTCTGCGACCAGCGCCACATTGGTCGCCTTGTCGGCGCCCTCGGCGTGCTCGGCGAACTCCCAGGCCACGATGTGCTTGATCATGCGTTCAACCTACTGGCCGGACGCCCCGCGCGTGGACCGAAAAGAACCGTCCCTCCGTGCCGACAGATCGTGCTGGAACCCGTCTCCGGTGACCGGGAGAACCGTCCCCTCGGTCACCGGGGTGGATGGCCTACCGTGGGCGCGTGGATGACTTCCTGGTGGATCGGGTGCTGCTCGCCGTCGAGCAGATCCCGAGCGGACGGGTCGTGGCGTACGGCGACATCGCCCGGCTGGTCGGCACCTCGCCCCGCCGGGTGGGATCGATCATGGCCAGCCATGGCGGCCAGGCGACCTGGTGGCGGGTCGTCGGGGCGTCCGGTGACCCGGGCGGCAACCTGATCGGACGGGCCCGGCCGCACTGGTCGGCCGAAGGCATCACGGTCAAGCCCAACGGACTCGGCTGCCGGATCGCCGACTACCGGGCCGACCTGGACGAACTCGCCGCCGCCTACCACCGGGCGTTGGATGCGCTGCTGGCCTCGTCCGGAACGCCTCTGCCGTTCATCGGACGCCCCGCCGCGGCCGCTCTGGAGCAGTTCGGCATCACCACCCTGGAGCAGGTGCTGGAGCATTCCGAGGCCGAATTGCTCGGCCTGCACGGCGTCGGGCCGAAGGCGATCCGACTGCTGGCCGACGAACTCGGGCAACTCGGCTGGCGCTGGACACGACGGGCCGGCTGAGCCTGATCAAGACCCCAACCCCAGGCCGACCTCAGCGGCTGCACTCTGCCTGCAGTGACACCGGTCCGCGTCCGCGGATGACCCAGGTGTCTCCATCGCCGCTCAACTCGCCGCCGGTCACCAACGGTCGTGGTCCGCGCAGCCGGATCTCGGACGCCGCACCCGCCAGTCCCGGCCCGAAGCTCAGCCGGTCGGCACGCACCTCGGCCAGTTCGGCGTCGGCAGACTCGATCACGCCCAGCGGCGTGATCAGGTTCCGCGGCAGCATCACCCCGGTGCGCGGTGGCAGCGTCAGCGCACGCGGCTCGGAGCCGTCCCAGCCGACCCGCACCTCGGGGGAGTGACCGGTGATGTTGATCAGGTGGATCAGCCGCTGACCGCGGTCGTCGGCACCGGTCAGGCCGAACACGCCGGGTACCGGGCTGTGCAGCGACAGCCGGGACGTCGCGCCGAGCCGGTTCAGGGCGCGTCCGAACAGTTCCAGGTTGCTGGGCAACTCGGCCGCGAACAGCACCACCCGGCCGGCGCCCAGTGACACCTCGGCGCCGCACGGCCTGCCGTCCTGATCGCTGAGCAGCACCGTGCCCGCGCCGGGGTCGATGTGCTCGAGCCAGCCCACCCGGGTCTGCGGCCAGGGAGCCGCCCAAGCATGAGCCGACACGGTCGGAAAGTACTGGTCGGCGCCGGTCACGAACGTCAGCCCACGGACGCCGAGCGCGTCGGCCAGCACCGTGCACGGCTCACCGGCCAGATCGAAACAGGGCACCCGGCCGAGCAGCAGCAGGCGTCCACCAGCGGTGACGAAGTCGACGAGCCGGCGCTGTACCGGGCCGTCCAGGTACTGGCCGGACGACAGCAACAGCACCGCGTCCGGACGCGGAGCCTCCCGCTCCAGCCAGACCGCGCCGAACTGGTGACCGAGCAGCAGCGCCGAACGGGTCAGCGCCCGCCGCGGTCCGGCACCGCGATGCCGGCGCAGATCGTCGACGACAGCAGTCATCACCGCGCTGCCCGGGTGGTGGTACTCGGTGGCGTAGGCGTCGAGCACCAGGCCGAGTTGCAGGTTGTCCGGCTCCGGACGCATCGCCGCCAGCCAGGGCGCCATCGTGCGCATAACCCGCCCGGCCCGTGCGGTGGCGGCGTAGGTCTGGCCGCGCCGGCCCTCGGGATCCACCGGTGCGGCGAAACCGTGCCGCTCGCCGGTGAACGCGATCCGGTCGATGCCGTTGCCCACCGGCTCGTCGAGCGGCCGGTTGTGACCTCCGGCGAACAGGTACCAGTTGATCAGCCGGTTCCCCTGTGCCACGAAGAGCCGGGTCTTCAGATCGACGGTCGCCGGGTCGACGAGGGTGTCCATGCCGTCGCCGTAGTCGCCGCTGCCGGCCTCGAACTCCACCGAGGTGAGCGGCTGGTCGGGATCGTTCACGGCGGCTTGGAAGGCGTTCATCAAGTAGAGGTCGGGGGTGGACTGCAGGGTCAGCTCGCCCACGTAGTGATCCGAGCCGGAGATCATCCCGGGCACCCCGGCGTAGGTCTGCACCAGTTGGCTGATGCCGATCGGGAACGGCTCGCCGCCACCGGCCTCGGTGCCGTGAATGTTGATCACGAACGGCACGCCGCGCACGCCGAACACCTCGGCCATCGACCGCAGCTCGGCCACGTAGCGGGCGAATCGGTGCCGCATGAACAGGGCCAGATCGACCCGCAGAGCGCCGGCCCACGCCTCCTGCGGCGAGCGGACCGCCGCCGCCCAGGCCGCGTCGTCGGCCAACGCCACCGGATAACGCACCGAGGGCTCGGCGTAGCGGAACAGCACCCACCTGCGGAAGTCGGCCAACAGGTGCGGGGTCAGGTCGGGCGAGTTGGTGACCCAGGCCAACATGCCGATCTCGTTGTCGAGCTGCAGGGCGATCACATTGCCGCCGTTGCCGACGGTGCGCGAGGCGATCAGTGGCAGCACGGTGGCGTACCAGCGCCGCACCTCGGCCAGGAACACCGGGTTCAGGTAGTCGAGGGTGCGGCTGGGCGTCCGCACTCCGTCCCAGCCGACCGGAACCAGCTCCGGATGCTCGCGGTAGATGCGGTACGGAATGCCCTCGTTCATCAACTCGGCCATCACGAACGGACCGGGCCGGGCGAAGAACCACAGCCCGCGCTCGGCGCACAGGTCGATGAATGCGGCCACGTCGCGGTCCGGACGGGTGGCGCCGGTCACGTCGAGGCTGCCGTCCGGCAGTTCGTGCAGCAGCCAGGGAATGTAGGACGCGACCGTATTGCAGCCCGCCTCGACCAGGGCGTCCAGCCGGTCCGCCCACTGTTCGCGCGGGACGCGGAAGTAGTGGATCTCGCCGGCCAGCACCAGCTGCGGCTCGCCGTCGATCAGCAGCCGTCCGCCCTCTGAGGTGACGCCCCTCACTCGTCCGCTCCCGCGGCGACGATCCGCACCTCGACGGCGGCGGACGCGGTGGCGTCGCGCCCGGTGATCAGCCGAACCAGGCCCTGATCGACCCGCCAGGTGAGGTCGCGTCCGAAGTAGCCGAAGGCATCGGTCCCGATCGTGAAGACGGCGGTGCCGGTCTCACCGGGGGCCAGGTCGAGCCACTGCCAGTCGAGCAGCTCCAGCTTGGGACGGGTCACCTCGGCGACCGGGTCGTGAAGGTACAACTGGACGAGCTCGCGCCCGGCCCGCTGGCCGGTGTTGGTCACCTGCGCGCTGACCTCGACCTGGCCGCCGAGCGGCACCTCGGACGCCGACGCGACCGGCCCGCCGTGCCGGAACGTGGTGTAGCTCAACCCGTAGCCGAACGGCAGTTGCGGCTGGGTCAGGGCGTCGAGGTAGCGGCCGTCCCAGGCGTCGCGGGTGAAGTCGAGCACCCGTGAGGTGGCCCGGGCGTGCACCGACGACGGCACGTGCCCGGTGCTGCGCGGGAAGGTCATCGGCAGCCGTCCGGACGGCTCCCGACGTCCGAACAGCACGTCGGCCAGCGCCGGACCGGCCTCGGTGCCCGGATGCCACGCGACGACCACCGCCGACGCCACCCGCAGCACCTCGGCCAGGTCGAGCGGACGTCCGCCGAACACCACCGCCACCACCGGTTTGCCCAGCCCGCACAGCTGTTTCAGTGCCTCGAGCTGGCCGGCCGGCAGGCCCAGATCCGCCACCGAGTTGGCCTCGCCGGAGCGGCTCGGATGCTCGCCCAGCAGCGCCACCGTGACCGCGGCCGCGCGGGTGCGGTGCGCCGCCAGGTCGCTGAACCGGCCGTCGGTGTGGGTCAGCCGGTCGCCGAGCAGGTCGGTGAACGCCACCAGCGGCGAAGAGACGTCGGCGCCGCGTCCGTCCAGCACCCAGGTGCCGAGCAGTGCCTCGCCCTCGTCGACGAACGGGCCGGTCAGGTGCAGCGACTCGACCTGGTCCGACAACGGCAGGACGCCGTCGTTGGCCACCAGCACCATGCTGGCGACCGCAGCTTCGCGGGCCAGGGCCCGGGTCGCCGCCGTCGGTCCGATCGGATCGGCGGTGGTGCGTGGGTAGGGGTCGTCGAAGAGTCCGAGCCGGAACTTCATCCGCAGCACCCGGCGCACCGCGTCGTCCAGCAGGTCGAGCGGCACCTCGCCGTCGCCGACCAGGCTTTCCAGATGGGCGAGGTAGACGCCGGAGGCCATGTCGAGATCCACCCCGGCCAGCAGCCCCTGTCGAGCCGCGTCGCGGGCGTCGGCGGCGACCCCGTGGTCGACCAGCTGCCCGATCCCCGACCAGTCGGCGACCACGACACCGTCGAAGCCCCACTCCTGCTTCAGCACCTCACGGATCAGCCGCCGATTGGCGTGCATCGGCGTCCCGTCGATGTCGTTGAACGACGCCATCACCGACAGCACACCGGCATCGACCGCGGCCTTGAAGGTGCGCAGGTGCAGGTTGCGCAACGTGTTCTCGCCGACCTGCACCGACTCGTAGTCGCGGCCGCCGGCGGCCAGCCCGTAGCCGACGAAGTGCTTGGCGGTGGCGCCGATGTGCCGCTGAAAGCCGGTCACCGCGGCCATCGCGAGGCGGCCCGACAAGGCGGGTGACTCGCCGAACCCCTCGGCGACCCGGCCCCAGCGCGGCTCCTCCGAGATGTCGACCATCGGTGCGAACGTCCAGGCCACCCCCTCGCGGAGAGCCTCAGAGCCGGCGACATCGCAGAGCCGCTCGACGAGTTCGGCGTCCCACGCGGCGGCCAGCCCGAGCGGAATCGGGAACACGGTGCGGTGGCCGTGGATCACGTCGCGTCCGAACAGCACCGGAATGCCCAGCCGGGATTCCTCCACGGCGATGCGCTGGCATTGCTCGATGGCCCGGATCGACAGCCCCTCATCGCGCACGTTGCCGCCCAATGCGCCGCTGGCGTACAGCGACGAACCGATCCGCCCGGCGGCCAGCGCGTCACGATCGGCGCCCGGTGAGACGTTGGCGGGCTGGTTCAGCTGGCCCACCTTCTCGGGCAGGGTCATCTCGGCCAGCAGGGCGTCCACCCGCTCGTCGATGGGCAATGCCCGCATCCATTTCTTCACCGGCCAACCTCCAGATCGATTCGGGTGACGCCGTCAACTGCCGGGCCCAGTTCGGCCAGCTCCAGCCGGACGCCGGCCGTCCGGTAGCGGTTCAGCAGCGGCCGGCCGGTCACCGGGCGTCCGTCGACCCGCACCGACCGCACCCCGAAGCCCGGCGACGCGACGCGATAGCTGAGCTCGAGCACCCGGTCGGGCAGCGGGACCCGGGCCACCAGGCCGTCCAGCTCCGGGTCGAGCACCGGGTCCAGGTCCAGCGAGGACCCGTGCCGTCGCACCCCCAGCAGGCATTCGGCGAGCAGCCGCAGGAACAGGCCGGGTCCCGAGGAGTACACCCGCCAGCCACCCTGCAGGGCCACCTCGCCGGTAAGCGAGCGCTGATAGTGCTCTGCGGCGTCGTCGCGGTCGGCGAAGGCGGCGTCGGAGGACGAGTAGTAGCAGGTGGTCTGCCGTGGCTGGGCGCCCGGCACCCGCTCGGTGGCCCCGATCGGATTCACCAGGCACAGCGCCTTGAACAGCCCGGACGCGTCGCCCACCCGGGCCAGCGCCTCGGCATAGCGCAGGTGCGCGTGGGTGTACATCAGGCCGATCTCGCGGCCCCAGAACGTCGCCGCCTCGGCCCGCTGGAACACCTCCATCGGGCCGCCCCGGTACGGCGGGGGAGCGTCGAACAGCCGGACGCCGTCCGGCCCCGACAGGTGCCGGTCGAGCACCGCCAGGTGATGCCGGGCCTGTTCGGCGTCGAGCAGCTCGGCGCTGATCGCATGGATCCAGGGCAACACGCCGTAACGCAGACCGGTGCGCCGGTCCCGAGGGTGCACCAGCACCTCGGCGAGCCGTCCGGACTTCTCGAACACGCCGTAGCCGGCCAGCAACCCGTCGACCAGCAGCACGTCGGTCAGGGCACGTTCGGTGGCCTCGGCGAGCGCGGCGAGTCGCTTCTCCAGCGCCGGCTCGGCGGCGCAGACGGCCAGGCCCTCGACCAGCGCGCGCAGCGCCTGCACCTGCAGCACCGCCGTCCAGGTCGAGGCCATCTGGGCGGCCAGCCGCGGGTCGGCGGGCTGCAGCGAGTCGTTCCAGTCGCCGTGCCCATAGGACGGCAGCGGACTGCCGGGCACGGTGCGAGTCTCGATCACCCGGAGCGCGCGCTCGATGTGATCGACGATCGGTGCGGCCGTGACCGTGCCGCGGTCGCCGACGAAGCCGGCGGATTCGCGCAGCAGCGAGGCATCACCCTCGTGCTGCAGGTACTCGCCGAGGGCGAGCAGCGGCCAGAACAGCACGTCGCCGTGCGCGTCCGGCTGCCCTGAGGACAGCGGCGGCAGGAACTCGAAGGCCTGCGGCCAGTCACCGCGTTGGTGCTGGGCGGCGAACACCCGCAGCAGCAGGTCGCGCTGCGCGTCGGGCCGGGCGTACGCCGTCAGCAGGCCGACCGGTCCCTGGCAGACGTCCCGGGTACCCCAGCCGCCGCCGCTGAACTGCTCGAGCCCGCGCGGCGACAGGTAGTGGACCAGCGCATCGTGAGTGAACCAGGGCACGATCCGGTTGAGCCGGTCCACCTCGTCGGCGGCCGGGCCGCCCGCGTGCAGGGTCAGTGCGCCTACGGCGAGCGCCGCCTCCGCGCGAGGGAGCGTCGAAGCCGCCGGGACGTCGGGTGAGGCAGTGACCGCGCCGGTGGCGCTCAGCCCGAGGGTGAGCGGCGCAGCGCCGGCAATGGTCAGCCAGGGCAGCCCCCGCGAGACCCCGTCGGCGAACAGGGGACCGTCGCCGTCACCGACGGCACCCGCCCCTGAATAGCGCAGGTCGAGCCCGGCCGCGCGCAGCCGTCCGGGCCGGGAGGTCAGGTCACCGGTGCGCCCGAGCTGGGCAGCCACCAGCAACTGTCGTGGCCGTCCGTTCAACTGGCGCAACGCGACCTTCACCTCATGGGTGCCGCCGCCGGTGGCGGTGACCACCTCGAGCACGGTGTCGCCCCAGGCGTACAGCCAGCGCGCCCGGTCGGGCCGCAGCCCCCAGGCACTCGGTCGACCCAGCAGCAGCCAGCGGCCGCCGTCGTGAACGAAGACCCGCAGGCCGTGACTGCGGCGCAGGCCCAGGTAGCTCTGCGTGGCGCTCAGCAGCGGATCGCGTCCGACATGACCACGGGTCAGATGCGAGGCGAACACACCGTTCAGCCAGACGGTGGTGGTCAGGCCATCGGACCCGGGAGTGACGGACGAACCGGTGCGCAGCAGCTGGCCGTGGGGACGCAGCACGGCCCGGTCCTTGGCAGCGCTGACCAGCACCTCACCGTCTGCCGACAGCGCCTCCCACCAGTCGGCGCCGGGCTGCTCGACGACCTGGATCGGTCCGCTCAGCAGTTCGCCCAGCCGGCCCACGTCCAGCGGCTCCGTGATCAACTCCGACGCCCCGGCGAACAGCGTCGGGGGTGGGGTCGGAGCCGGGGCAGTCAGTGGGGCGCCGGTCTGCGGCAACCGCTCCTCCGGCGCCCAGGCGGAATCGCTGGCCGCGCTCGCCTGCGGATGGTCGGGCACCAGCACGCCGAAGAAGCCGGCGCGATGGGTCTGGCCGGGCTCCAGGCGGACGGCCCGGTCGGCGATCACCGCCAACGTGTGTTCGTGCTGCAGTCGCGTGTTCGGCAGCTGCCGTCGCAGCAGGCCGCTGGGGACCCCGTTCACCAGTGGCGCCAGCTGGGCCGCGTCGGTCGCCCAGCCGACCCCTTCGCCGTAGCTGCCCAGCAACGTCCAGGGCGCGCGCGGTCCGGGCATGTTCTGCCGGACCGCGAGGCAGTCACCCCACAGGGGGTGGCGCACCGGCGAAACATCCAGGTATTGACTGACGTAATACTGATTGATTCGAACGACATCCGAAGGAGCCAATGCGATATCGCACGCCAGTACGGTGTCGAACTCGATCGGAATGGCCGACTTGGAAGCGTGTCGGTCGGGGGAGCTGACGGTGAGTTGCCACTGCCAGGTGAGGCGTTCGGGATGTAGCGAGAAACGGGCCGCAAACATTAGTCCGCGCTCGCTGCCGACTACCTCGAAGCCGTCCTCGAATCGGGTGACGGTGCGCTGCGCGGCGGGGTCGGCGACCCGGATCGGGTGTGCCCGATCACCCTCCAGGATGCGGATCCACAGCCCGCCGGCACCGCATTCGGCATAGTCGGCCGGATATTGCAGCATGGAGAGTCCATCGAGGTCGAGGCGGCTCAGACCACCCCACGGAGTGTGCGTGGCGGTGCTTGCCCCAGCTCCTACAGCGCTCGCGGTCATTGACTCTGTCTATCACCGCCGCCCGCGGCGACAACACCCGAAAAGGCATGTAAATAGCTGTAAATAGCGCTGCCGGAGCGAATGTTCGCCATGAAAGTACTTACATTGCCAAAAGTCATTGACCGATGCTCGGGGCCTGCTTATCGTGTCGAAATAGAACATGTGAGGAGATCCCGATGACGCGACGAACCACACGGTCTCATCCGTTCAGCCCGGTGGGGCTGACCGCGCTGGCCGCCACGGGCATGCTGGTCCTGACGGCCTGCTCCGGACGCATCCAGACCAACCAGAACCAGCCGGCACCCTCCGCGGGCGGTACCGCCGGCACCGACGCGATGATCGACCAGGTCACCATGCCCGCAGAGGTGGCTGAGAACGTGGGCGGCCTGGTCAACTACAACCCGTTCTCGCCCAATGCGCTGACCAAGGTGTACTTCTACGAGCCGCTGATGATCCGCAACTCGTTGAACTGCCAGATGACGCCGTGGCTGGCCACCGGCTTCAAGTGGGAGGGCGCGACCAAGCTCACTTTCACCATCCGCGAGGGCGTGAAATGGAGCGACGGCCAGCCGCTCACTCCCGATGACGTCAAGTTCAGCCTCGAACTGGGCAAGCGATTCTCCGCGCTCGACACCGCCGGCATCTGGAACGACACCTTCGGCAAGAAGGCCGCCGATGTCACGGTCGTCGGCAACGACGTGACGATCACCTTCAGCGGCAACGCCGCCGCCAAATTTGACTCGATCATCGGCGTCAAGATCCTGCCCAAGCACGTCTGGGAGAAGATCGACGACCCGGTCAAGTACATCGACAAGGACCCGGTCGGCACCGGCCCCTTCACCGTCGGCTCCTACAACGGCCGCAAGCTGGTGCTCGAGCGCCGCGCCGACTATTGGCAGGCCGACAAGGTGAAGGTCCAGAAGCTGGTGCTCGAGGGCAACTACGACGCCACCCAGGCCGCACTGAAGCTCAACGCCGGCGGACTGGACGCCTACTGGGGCGAGATTCCGAACCCCCAGGTGGCGTTCGTCGACAAGAACCCGACACTGAACCACTTCTGGTACGCGCCGGCCGGCACCACCGTGCTCACGCCGAACCTCACCAAGGCGCCGTTCAACGACGTCAAATTCCGCGAGGCCTACAGCCAGGGGCTGAACAAGGACGAGATCAGCACCAAGGCCACCTACGGGGTGATGAAGCCCGCCTCGCAGACCGGCCTGAAGCTGCCCTACGCCGAGAACCTGATGCCCGAGGAGTTCGCCAAGAAGGACACCGTGCTGCCCTTCGACACCGCCAAGGCCGAACAGTTGCTGGACGCCGCCGGCTACAAGGTGGGCGCGAACGGCATGCGCACCAATCCGGACGGCTCGCCGCTGCAGATCAAGTTCACCGTGCAGGCCGGGTGGATCGACTACGAGTCGACCGTCGAGGTGATCGTCCGCAACCTGCAGGCGCTGCACCTGGACGCCAAGACCGTCAAGAGCGCACCCGACAACGTCGAGGCACAGAAGAAGTCCGCTGACTTCGACATGGTGCTCGAATACCTGCACGGCGGCTGTGAGGTGGCCCGCAACATCGGCTCCAAGCTGGCCAGCGACCAGATTCCGACCAAGACGAAGGTGCAGAGCAACGTCGAGCGCTGGAACGACCCGGCCACCGACGCCACCATCGCCCAGCTCTCCGGGTCGACCGATCCCGCCGAGCAGAAGAAGCTGGTCGGCTCGCTGGTCGACACGATGATGACCCAGTACCCGGTGACCTCGCTGATCTACGCCCCGGCCCGGATGATCTACCGCACCGACAAGGCGGTCGGCTGGCCCAGCGCCGACGATCCGTACGCGACCAACAGCGACATGCTGCTGATCATGACTCACCTGAAGTCGGCCAAGTAGCCGCACCCCGAGCTCGCGGGGCATGACGCGCCTCCTCACCGTCATGCCCCGCGCCGTACGGGCGCCGGCCCGAAAGGAGCGCGACGATGCGCTATTTCCTGAGGCGGATCGGGTTCTTCATCGCCACCTTGTGGGCTGCGGTGACCCTGAACTTCATCATTCCCCGGCTGCAGCCGGGAGACCCCGCCGAGATCATGTTCAAGAAGCTGCAGGGCAAGGACGCCGAGCTCGACCCGGCGAAGATCGAGGCCCTGCGTGCCATGCTCGGCGACCCGGCCGGCGCCAACCTGTGGGACCAGTACTGGAACTACCTCGGCTCGCTGGCGCGCGGTGACTTCGGCATCTCGTACACGTACTTCCCCTACGAGGTGAAGACCGTGATCGGTGTCGCGCTGCCGTGGACCCTGGTGCTGGTGGGCGTCACCCTGATCATCTCTTTCGTGGTGGGCACCCTGCTCGGAGCCTTCGCCGCGTGGCGACGCAACAGCCGCTTCGACTCGTTCGTGACGCTGGGCTCGACGTTCATCGGAACACTCCCGTCGTTCTGGCTGGCGCTGCTGATCCTGTTCGCGTTCGGCTACGTGCTGGGCTGGTTCCCCACGGCAGGTGGGTACGACGCCAGCACCCCCGGCTGGAACGGCGAGTTCCTCGCCGACGCCCTGTACCACTCGGTGCTGCCCGCCTCGGTGCTGCTGATCACCGGCCCGATCGGCTGGATCCTCGGCATGCGCAACACGATGATCATGAATCTGGGTGAGGACTACGTCAGGCTGGCCCGGGCCAAGGGTGTGCCGGACGCGCAGATCGCCCTGCGCTACGCCGCCCGCAACGCACTGCTTCCCTCCATCACCGGCCTCGCCCTGGCCCTGGGCAGCATGCTCGGCGGCCAGATCCTGATCGAGCAGGTCTTCGACTACCCGGGGCTCGGACGGCTCACCGCCCAGGCCATCGACAACAAGGACTATCCACTGCTGCAGGCCCTGCTGCTGTTCACCATCGTCGGCGTACTGGTGGCCAACCTGATCGCCGACGTGCTGTACGGCATTCTCGATCCCCGGGCCAGGAAGGTGACCTCATGAGCACCGGAGTCACGCAACCGGCCAGCTCGTCCGACCTGCCGGTCGGCGGGCCCGAACTCGCCGAGGCCGAGGCCCAGGCCGTGGAGGCCGCCGGCCCCCGCTGGTGGCAGATCATCTGGGCCAACCGCAAGGCCAAGGTCGGTGTCGTCATCTTGTCGCTGTACGTGCTGGTCGCGCTGTTCGCACCGTGGGTCGCGCCGTACCAGGGCACCCGCACCGACTTCGAGGCACTGCTCGAACCCAGCGCCGAGCACTGGCTGGGCACCACCACCTCCGGTGGCGACATCGCCTCGCAGCTGATCTGGGGTACCCGGGTGTCGCTGCTGGTCGGCCTGTTCGGCGGGCTGTTCGCCACCGCCATCGCGCTGGTGATCGGCATGATCTCGGGCTACTTCGAGGGCACCTGGATCGATGAGGTGCTGTCGTTCCTGACCAACGTCGCTCTCGTGGTGCCGATCCTGCCGCTGATCATCACCCTGATGGCCTACACCGAGGACCGGTCGATCTGGTTCACCATCTTCGTGATCGCCATCACCTCATGGGCCGGCGCGGCCCGGGCCAAGCGATCCCAGATCATCACGCTGCGCAACCGTGATTTCGTCACCGCCGCGAAGTTCTCGGGCGAGCGGTCGTGGACGATCGTCTTCCGCGAGATCATGCCCGGAATGTCGTCGCTGATCATGGCCGGATTCTTCGGGGCGGCCACCGGCGCGGTCGGTGCCGAGGCCGGCCTGTCGTTCCTCGGCCTGGGCGACACCAGTTCGGTGTCCTGGGGAACGATGCTCTACCAGGCCAATCAGCAGGGCGCGCTGGCGCAGGGGTTGTGGATCTGGCTGGTCGTGCCCGGCATCGCGCTGGCGGTGCTGATCACGTCCTTCACCTTCGTGAACTTCGGCATCGATCTGCTGAGCAATCCGCACCTACGAGAGGACGGCTGAGATGGCTCTGCTCGAGGTCAACAATCTGAGCGTTCGCTACGAACCCAAGCTGCATCGTCCGCTGACCGCCGTCGACGACGTGTCGTTCTCGATCGCCGAGGGCGAGTTCGTCGGCCTGATCGGCGAGTCCGGTTCGGGCAAGTCGACCCTGGCCAACGCACTGCTGAGGCTGACGGAGCGTCCGGCGCGGATCAGCGGCGGCAGCATCGCCTTCGACGGCCGCGACCTGGTCACGATGAACGAGGACGAACTGAGGCCCTACCGGTGGCGTGACATCTCGACGGTGTTCCAGTCGTCGATGAACGCGCTCAACCCGGTGGTGCGGGTGATCGACCAGTTCCGTGACGCGATCGAACTGCACTCCGACCTGCGCGGCGACGCCGTCGTCGATCGGGTGAAGCAGCTGTTCGGCATGGTGATGATCGAGGAGAAGTTCATCACCGCCTACCCCCACGAGTTGTCCGGGGGCATGAAGCAGCGGGTCAACCTGGCTCTCGCGCTGGCGAACAAGCCCCGGTTCGTGCTGCTCGACGAGCCGACCACCGGCCTGGACGTGGTCGTGCAGCGCTCCATCCTCGAAGCGGTGCGCACGTTGCAGGCCGAGCAGCACTTCGCGGTGCTGTTCATCAGCCACGACATGGGCACCGTGCTCGACCTCAGCGACCGGATCCTGGTGATGTACGCGGGCCGGATCGTCGAGGAGCACGACTCCGCCGACCTGATGAGGAACCCGCTGCACCCCTACTCGAAGGGCCTGATGGGCAGCTACGGCGATCCGCGGGCGCAAACAGTCCGGATCACCTACGTGCCGGGCCGGCCGCCGGATCTCTCCGCGGAGCTCACCGGCTGCCGGTTCGCACCCCGATGTCCGGAACGCATCGAGCGGTGCCTGAGCGTCGACCCCGAGCTGCTGCCGCTGGACGGTGCCCGAGTGGCGTGTCATGTGGCGCAGCTGCAGGCGCACCCCGAGCCGGGCGTGACCGTACCGCCGCGGTCACCGGCCTTCGCCGGCCCGGAGTTCGTCAAGTCCGACGACGAGAGCAAGCAGGCGCTGGCCCAGGAGGCTTTCGTGAGCGTCGACGGCGTCAGCAAGGTGTTCCGCACCCGGAACGGGATGAAGTTCGCCGACTTCACCGCCATCGACGACGTCAGCTTCGACCTGCGCCGGGGCGCGGTGACGGCGCTGGTGGGACAGTCGGGCTCGGGCAAGAGCACCCTGGCCCGGATGATCACCGGGGTCGAGAAGCCGACCTCAGGCACGATCACCTTCCACAGCTTGGACGGCGAGGCGCTCGAGGTGGGCGGCATGCGTTCGGGAGCCCTGCGTGACTACCGCAAACGCGTCCAGATGGTGTTTCAGGATCCGTACAGCTCGCTCAACCCGACCAAGACGCTCGGCTACATCCTGAGCCGTCCGCTGCGCAACTTCGGCCGACTCTCGGGCGCAGAACTGACCAAGCGGGTCGACGAACTGCTCGAGATCGTCGCGCTCACCCCGGCGTCCCGGTTCCGCAACCGGTACGCCTACGAGCTCTCCGGCGGGCAGCGGCAGCGGGTGGTGATCGCCCGCGCGCTGGCCAGCAACCCGGAACTGATCGTCGCCGACGAGCCGATCTCGTCGCTCGACGTGTCGATCCGCGCCGAGATCCTGGAACTGCTGCACAACCTGGTGCAGGACAGCGACGTGAGCATCCTGTACATCACCCACGACCTGCTCAGCGCCCGGATGCTGGCCGACGAGGTGATCGTGCTGTCCGGCGGCCGGGTGGTCGAGCAGGGCCGGGCATTACAGGTGATCCGCGACCCCCAGGACGCCTACACCCGAAAGCTGCTCGACGCCATTCCCAACCCTTTCGCCGACCTCGATCGGCCGGCGGCGGCGGGCGAGTGACAGCGTGCGGAACGGCCTCGGTCGAGAGCTGGTTCAGTAGTCTGGAGGCTGTGAATCGCGAGGCGGAGCAGCCCGTCACCATCTACACGGTGGCCGAGCATGCCGGGGTGTCGATCGCGACGGTTTCCCGGGTGCTGCAGGGTTCGACGCCGAGTTCGGCCGCCACCAAAGCGCGGGTGCTCGACGCGGTGCGTGAACTGGGTTACGTGCCGCTGCGGGCCGGGCGGGCGCAGGCGTTGCGCCTCGAGCAGCACGGCTTGGTGCTCTACTCGCTCGGCGGGCCGTACTACTCCGAGCTGCTGGTCGGTTACGAGTCGCGTGCACCCGAGTTCGGCCAGAGCGTGTCGCTGATCTCGACCGAGGGCATCTGCGACGTGGACGACCGGGTGCTCGACCTGGCCGCGAAGATGGACGGCATGGTGCTGGCCCACGGCACGACCTCCGCGGAGGTCGTCCGCGAGGTGGCCCGCCGGGTGCCGACGGTGCTGCTCAACAGCGACCCGGTACAGGGCTGCGTGGGAGTGAACGTCGAGAACCGGCGGGCCACCGAGGAACTTGTCATCCACCTGCTGCGCGACCATGGTCACCGTCGGCTCCGTTTCGTGGGCGATCCCGATCAGGCCCGCGACGCCACCCACCGCTACCGGGGATTCACCGACGCACTGAGTGCGGCCGGCCTGCTCGAGGCGGGCCCGCCGCTGCGGGTGTCGTTCGGTGCGGCCGATCTGGGCGCGGTGGCCGATGCCGTGCTGGCCGAGGCAGGTGTGCAGGCATTGGTGTGCGCCAACGACGAACTCGCTCTGGGCCTGATCCGTCAGCTGCGCAAGCGCGGTGTGCGGGTGCCGGACGACGTGGCCGTCACCGGCTGGGACGACGTGATGGCGGCCCGCTACACGGACCTGACCACCGTGCGGCAACCCGCCCGCGAGGTGGGCCGGGTGGCGGCGCAGCGCCTGCACGAACTGATCATCCGCGAGTCGGTCCAGATCGACGAGGTCGTGGTGCCCAGCGAGGTGGTGCTGCGCAGCAGCTGCGGCTGCCCGGAGCCGGACGCATGACGACCACTTCGTGGCGGCGGTGGGCGTCCGACACCTGGCGCAGCCTGGACGCGCTCACCGACCCGGCCACCGGGCTGCCCGCAGACCACCTGGACGCCGCCCTGGCACCGGCCTCCCGCTCCCGGTACACCTCGCCGACCAACATCGGCGGACTGCTGTGGTGCACCGTCGGGGCGCGCGACGTCGGCTTGATCCCGTCCGCCGAGGCGGTGGATCGCTGCCGTGCGGTGCTGGCCTCACTGGCCGGCATGCGGCGCCACGAGCCGTCCGGTATGTACGCGAACTGGTACGACGAAGCGACCGGCGAGCGGCTGGACGTGCTGCCGGACGGATCGGTGGTCAACCAATTCCTGTCCAGCGTCGACAACGGCTGGCTGGCAGCGGGGCTGCTGGTGGTGCGCAACGCGCTGCCCGAACTCGCCTCGGACGCGTCCCGGCTGCTCGCCCAGATGGATTTCGGCTTCTTCTACGACCCGGACGCCATGCTGCTGTGGGGCGGTCACTGGTGGGACGCCGACGGCGGCACCCGTCCGACCGGGCATCACTACGGGCACCTGATGAGCGAGCCACGCATCGCCAGCTACCTCGGCATCGCCTCGGGTCGCATTCCGCCGGAGCATTACACCCGGCTGCCCCGCGAGCGGCGCAACTACCGCGGCCTCGAGGTGATACCGACCTGGGGCGGCTCGATGTTCGAAGCCCTGATGCCCGCGCTGCTGGTGCCCGAGGCGGCGTGGGCGCCCGTCTCGTTCGGCCGCAGTCATGCCAACACGGTCGCGGCCCAGCGGATCTTCGGCACCGAGGAGACCGGATTCGGCTACTGGGGCTTCTCGCCGGCCAGCACTCCCGACGGCGGCTACAGCGAGTGGGGCGTGGAACCGATCGCGCTGTCCCCGAAGGGCTATCCCTGCGACGTGCAGCGCACCGGGTACCGCGAGGGCCGGACGCGGGGCTGGGGCGACGGTGTCGTCACCCCGCACGCCACCGCGCTGGGGCTGGCGGTCGAGCCCGATGAGGCCAGTGAGTGCCTCGGCCGGCTGGAACGCGAACTCCGCTGCTACGGTCCCGGCGGGTTCTGCGATGCGGTGGGTGTGCGGTCCGGACGGGTGGCGCGTCGCTACCTGAGCCTGGACCAGTCGATGCTCTTCGGCGCACTGGTGAACGTGCTGACCGACGGGGCGTTGCAGCAACACTTCAGCACCGGTGAGGTCGAGGACGTGCTGCGTCCGCTGATCACCGCCGAGCCCGCACTCTGACACCCCTCGATGCCGCCGAGGTCACCTTGTTCGAACCTCGGTCGATGCGCGGACCTGTCCTACGACTCAACCTGTAGTGCCGTCGTCGGCCGCCGCGATCGCCGCACGCATCCGGGCCACCTCGTCAGGGCCGGCTTCCCGCCCGATCGCCGGGATCTCGAACATGTGCCGGCGCAGGCCGGCCGGGATGGCGGCGACCACCTCGACCGGTGCGGTCAACGCCTTGTCGTACAGCACCAGCCCCTGCACGTAGAAGAGATCCACGAACTTCGCCCGACCGGCAGCGTCACGCATCACGTTGCCCGGATTGTCGTCCAGCGGACCGCACCACGGCAGTTCGGCCTCGGCCCGCCGATGGACGTCGTCGATGAGCGCCGCGGCCGCAGCCAGCTCAGGGTCGGCGCGGTGTGCCGCGGGATCATGCAGGCGCCGGTGCCACTGCTGCGCCTCGTCGACGGGCATGGCGTCCAGCAGTTCCATCACCATCAACTGGCCGCCCCCGTCGAGGCTTCGGTGCGCGTCGAGCCGCGGCAGGTAACGGGTCCCGGCTCCCTCCCGATAGAGGGCGACGGTGAATGCGCAGGCCGGGTCGAAGGGACTCACCCGGGCCGCGAGCCGTCCGGTGGGGGAGCGGTAGGCGCGCGCCCAGTCGCCCTCACCGCACAGCGTCCAACCCTGGGCGAGCAGCCAGGGCTCGACCTCGTCGTGACGGGGCGGGACGGCGTGCGCGTCCACCCAGGTCAGCAGCCGGCGCGTCTCGTCCTCCACGGCGCAGACGATAGCCGTCTACTCGTCCTCGACCGGCAGCACCTCGAGCCGGGGGTATTCCGGCTTCCACATCCGCTGATAGATGTCGTTGATCGGGTCGGTCATCGGGGTGCGGGCCAGGCCCTGTTCCTCGGCGGTCCGCGCCACCGCGAGCGCGACCGCCGCGGCCACCAGCCGCAGGTCGCTCATCGCCGGCAGCAGCGAGGCGCCCGGACGGTACTCGTTCACCAGTCCGGCCAGGGCGGCAGCGGCGGCATGGATCATCTCGTCGCTGACCCGCCGTGCCCGCACCACCGAGACGCCGAGCCCCAGCCCCGGGAAGATCAGTGCGTTGTTGGCCTGCGCGATGGTGTGGTAGACGCCGTCATGCCGGATGGTGCCGTAGGGGCTGCCGGTCGCGATCAGCGCACGTCCGTCGGTCCACTCCAGCAGATCGGCCGGGTTGGCCTCCGAACGTGAGGTGGGATTCGACAGCGGCAGGATGATCGGCCGCTCGCAGCCGGCGGCCATCGCCGTCACCACCGGACGGGAGAATGCGCCGGTCTGCGCCGAGGTGCCGATCAGAATCGTCGGCTGCGCCGCTTCGACCACCTCCTGCAGGGTGATCGCGTGGGGGTTCGCGACCTGCCAGCCGTCCACCTCGGCACGGGTGCGGGCGTAGGGCCGCTGGAAGTCCCGGACGCCGCGGCTGTCTTCGACGATCAGCCCGCGGCGGTTGAAGGCGTAGAACGGCTGGTAACAGTCGTCGGCGTCGAGTCCGGCGCGGACCATCGACTCGCGGATGATGTCGGCGATCCCGACGCCCGCCGTCCCGGCCCCATAGATGACCACCCGGTGCTGCGCCAGCGGCACCCCGGTCAGCCGGACGGCGGCCAGCACCGCCGCCAGCACCACCGCGGCGGTGCCCTGGATGTCGTCGTTGAAGGTACACACCTGGTCGCTGTAGCGGTGCAGGATGCGGTGCGCGTTGCCGGCGCCGAAGTCCTCCCAGTGCAGCATCGCGTGCGGGAACTGGCGCTTGACCGCGGTCACGAACTCATCGATGAACTCGTCGTAACGCGGCCCCCGGACCCGGGCGTGCCGCTCGCCGAGATAGACGCCGCTGTGCAGCAGGCCCAGGTTGTCGGTGCCGACGTCGAGCACGATCGGGACGGCCCGGCGCGGATGGATGCCGGCCGCGGCGGTGTAGACGCCCAGCTTGCCCAGGGCGATCTGGATGCCGCCGATACCCTGATCGCCGATGCCCAGGATGCCCTCGGAGTCGGTGACCACCACCAGGTCGACGTCGTCGCCGTCCAGTTCGTAGTTGATCAGGGACTGCTCGACCAGTTCGGGATGGTCGATGGACAGGAACAGGCCGCGCTGGCCCACGTATTCGTGGCTGAACCGCTCGATCGCCTCACCGATGGTGGGGGTGTAGACGATCGGCAGCATCTCTTCCAGATGTTCGCTGAGCACCCGGTAGAACAGCACCTCGTTGCGGTCCCGCAACTGCGACAGGTAGATGTACTTCGCCAGCGGGGACGGCGAGCGACTGTACTGCGCGTAGGTGCGCCGCACCTGCTCGTCGAGAGTGCTGACCTCGCTGGGCAGCAGGCCCGAGAGTGCCAGCTCAGCCCGCTGTTCGTGGGTGAAGGCGGTGCCCCGATTCGCCACCGGGTTGCGCAGGACGCGGCGTCCGCGGGCGCGCACTTGCAGGACGATCTCGCTGTTGCTGGTGGTGACGAGGTTGAACTCGCGCTGCCGCATTCCCGATTCCTTCGTTGGAGGTCGCGGTGAGCCTATCTGCTCGTACCGGCGCGGGCCATCACCGCCGAGCGATGGTCCCACCGTCATCCCGGCGGACGCCGGGATCTCAGGCGGGCGTCAGAAGGGGGGTCTCGACAAGCTCGACCAGCGGGCCCCACGTCATCCCGGCGCACGCCGGAATCTCCCCACGCGCACCCGGCGACGAGATCCCGGGGCAAGCCCGGGATGACGGGCAACCGCCAAGGCGCTCGGCAAGCTCGACCAGCGGTAAGTGGCCGATCAGGTGAGGAATAGGGTCGTCCTCGCTATGGTTGAGTCAGGTGGACTCAACTTTGGTTTTCGTTCAGGAGACACGCTTTATATGGACACTTCGAAACTCACCGCCAAGAGCCGGGACGCGGTCTCGGCCGCGCTCCGCAATGCGCTGACCAACGGCAACCCCAGTGCCGAACCGGTGCATCTGCTGCACGCGCTGCTGATGGTGCCCGACAACACCGTCGGCGCACTGCTCAGCGCCGTCGGAGCCGACCCCAAGGTGGTTGACGCTGCCGCCCAGGGTGCGATCACCAAGCTGCCCAGCGCGTCCGGCAACTCGGTCAGCCAACCGGGTCTGTCCGGCAGCTTCGCCCGGGTGCTGGCCGACGCCGAGACCCGCGCCGAGCAGCTCGGCGACGAATTCGTCGCCACCGAACACCTGATGATCGCGCTGGCCACCATCGTCAGCGACGCCCAGAAGATCCTGCTGCAGTTCGGCGCCGAGCCGAAGAAGCTGACCACGGCGTTCAACGACGCCCGCGGCGACAAGCGGATCACCTCGGCCGAGCAGGAGGGCGGCGAATCCACCCTCGACAAGTACTCCGTCGACCTGACCGCCCGCGCTCGTGAGGGCAAGCTCGACCCGGTGATCGGACGCGACTCCGAGATCCGCCGGGTGGTGCAGGTGCTGGCCCGGCGCACCAAGAACAACCCGGTGCTGATCGGCGAGCCCGGCGTCGGCAAGACCGCCGTCGTCGAAGGCCTGGCCCAGCGGGTGGTGGCCGGCGACGTCCCCGATTCGCTGAAGGGGCGCCGCGTGGTCTCCCTCGACCTGGCGTCGATGGTGGCCGGTGCCAAGTACCGCGGCGAGTTCGAGGAGCGGCTGAAGGCCGTGCTGAACGAGATCCGCGACGCCGAGGGCCAGGTGATCACCTTCATCGACGAGTTGCACACCGTGGTCGGCGCTGGGGCGTCCGGCGATTCCTCGATGGACGCCGGCAACATGCTCAAGCCGATGCTGGCCCGCGGCGAACTGCGGATGATCGGCGCCACCACGCTGGACGAGTACCGCGAGCGGATCGAGAAGGATCCGGCGCTGGAGCGCCGCTTCCAGCAGGTGTTCGTCGGCGAGCCGTCCGTGGAGGACACCATCGCCATCCTGCGTGGGCTGCGCGAGCGTTACGAGGCGCACCACAAGGTGCGGATCACCGACGGCGCGCTGGTCGCAGCGGCGTCGTTGTCGAACCGGTACATCACCAGCCGGCAGCTGCCCGACAAGGCGATCGACCTGATCGACGAGTCGGCGTCCCGGCTGCGGATGGAGATCGACTCCTCGCCCGAGGAGATCGACCAGCTGCGCCGCAGCATCGACCGGATGACCATGCAGAGCTTCGCGCTCGAGAAGGAGACCGACCCGGCCTCGGTCGAGCGCTACCAGCGGCTGCAGGCCGAGCTGGCCGACGCCAAGGAGGAGCTGCGCGGGCTGGAGGGCCGCTGGGAGGCGGAGAAATCCGGCCTGAACCGGGTCGGCGAGCTGAAGGCCAAGGTCGACGAGCTGCGGATCGCGGCCGACCGGGCGCAGCGCGAGGGTGACCTGACCAAGGCATCCGAGATCCTGTACGGCGAGATCCCCAGCCTGCAGGCCGAGATGGACGCCGCCGAGAAGGACGAGTCGGGGCTCACCCCGATGGTCAGCGACGAGGTGTCGGCCACCGACATCGCCGAGGTGGTGGCGTCCTGGACGGGCATCCCGGTGGGCAAGCTGCTGCAGGGTGAGAGCGAGAAGCTGCTCACCATGGAGGAGCGGCTGGGCGAGCGGCTGATCGGCCAGCGCCAGGCCGTCGTCGCCGTCTCGGACGCCGTCCGCCGCTCGCGGGCCGGCATCTCCGACCCGAACCGGCCCACCGGATCGTTCCTGTTCCTCGGCCCGACCGGTGTCGGCAAGACCGAGCTGGCGAAATCGCTGGCCGAGTTCCTGTTCGACGACGAGCATTCGATGGTGCGCATCGACATGAGCGAGTACGGCGAGAAGCATTCGGTCTCCCGACTCGTCGGTGCCCCTCCCGGCTACGTCGGCTACGAAGAGGGCGGCCAGCTCACCGAGGCGGTGCGCCGGCGTCCCTACTCGGTGATCCTGCTCGACGAGGTCGAGAAGGCGCACCCCGAGGTGTTCAACATCCTGCTGCAGGTCTTCGACGACGGACGGCTCACCGACGGCCAGGGCCGCACGGTCGACTTCCGCAACGTGATCCTGATCATGACCAGCAACCTCGGCTCGCAGTACCTGGCCGATCCCAGCCTCGAGCCGGAGCTCAAGGAGCAGGCCGTGATGGGCGTGGTGCGGCAGGCGTTCAAGCCCGAGTTCCTGAACCGGCTGGACGAGATCGTGATGTTCACCCCGCTCGGCACCGAGGAACTGAGCAAGATCGTCGACATCCAGCTGCGCGGGCTGAACGCCCGGCTGGCCGAGCGGCGGATCCACGTCGAGGTCACCCAGGCCGGCAAGGACTGGCTGGCGCTGACCGGCTTCGACCCGGTCTACGGCGCCCGTCCGCTGAAGCGGCTGGTGCAGACCACGATCGAGGACGCCATGGCCCGGCGGATACTGGCCGGCGACATCATCGACGGCGACACCGTCCGGTTCGATGTGGACGCCGACGGCAGCGGCCTGGCTGTCGTCGAGAGCTGAGG
>NZ_JAPUED010000235.1:0-2706 GCF_027492755.1 Micropruina sp.
GACGAGGTCGAGCACGGTTTCACCCTCGGCGACGCAACCTGTGCGGTGAGGCATGCCGTCGGCGACGCCTGGACGATCCGGTGGGCGCTGCGCGCTGCCGGCATTGCGGCACAGGGGGACGGCTCTTCCGGTTCACCGCCCGGGGAGTCGGGCGACGATACCGACCCGCGACCTCCTGCTCCCAAAGCAGACATGCTGGGCGATCCTCTTCCCGCGCCGCCGCGACTCTACGTCCACCCGGGACCTGGTTGTGTGGCGTGGGCGTGGCCGGCCGGCGCCGAGGGCCTGATCGCGATCGCGCCGTCCGGACGCGCCGCACCAGTCATCGGACTGCGGCTCACCCAGGGCTGGTTGGAGGACGCCGACGGTGCCTTCGTGCTGGCACCGTCCGACCTCACCTTGACGCCGGGGCGCCGCTGGGTCGGCACCCTGCGCGCCGACCTCTACCCCTCCATGGATGCCCTCGGCGCCCGGCTGCCACCATGGCTGGCTCCGCTGGAGTTGAACGCCGGCCAGCCGTGGGAGTTCCGCGAACCCGACCAGGCCCTGGTCGTCGCGCCGCCGGTGACAACTCGCGCCGAGGGCGACGCCGTCCAGGTGATCGCCGACGCGGGACGGGTCGGGGTGAGGGTGCATTCGCCGCGCGGACTCACCTCGCTGACCCTCTCGTTCGCCCCGCAGTTCGACACGTTGCTGGCGGCGGGTGCCTCGCGCGTGCTGCGCAGCAACGCGCCGGTGACGCCGGCCGGCGGTTTCGTGGTCGCCGAGGCGTTGGGGCGGGCGCTGATCAGCCAGCCGTCCGCCGCCGAGCGGCTGTTGGACGATCGCGACTGGAGCCAGGAGCCCGATCTCTTGTCGATCGCCACCGGGATCGTGCGGGGCCAGCGGTCCGGCAACGCCCGGATGGTGCGGGCCACATTGCGCCGACTGGGGCTGGTGCACCCGCAGTTGGGCTACGGCCGGGTGGTGATGGCCGCCTGGCTGGCCACCCTCGCGTTGGGCGAGGACGCCGGCGACGAGGCGCTGGCGTTGTTGTCGCGTCCGAGCGGCTCGGAATGGGTGGCGCTGGAACTCAACGTGCTGCATCTGCGCAGCCGGGAGGTGTCGGGTGGTGCGTTCGCCGGACTGATCAACGCCCTCGGCGGTGATCTGCCGGGTGAGCCGGTCGGGCTGGACGCCGTCCGGCAGGCGCAGTTGGTCGGGCTGCTGCAGCTGTGCCCGGAGGAGTGGCCGATGGCGCCGACGGCGTCCGCATGCACGATCAAGAACTCGCGCCGGCTGCTGGCCGGGGTGGCGGCGTCCGACTTCGCGCAGCCCGACGATCTGGAGGTGCTGGCCTGGCTGGCGCTCGGTCAGTCACTGGTGTGAGCGGGTGAAGGTCCACTCGGGGTCGGTGAGCATCCGGGCGCCGGAGAGGCCGGCGACCATCGCCACGACGACCAGTGCGGTCGAGACGCCGGACTCGATGGCGGCGTTGATGTCGGTTCGGTCGAAGTAGATCAAGGTGCGCAGCGCGGACGAGCCGGGGATCACCACCAGCAGGGTCGGCACGGTCATGATGATCTTCGTCATCGAGAACCAGCGGGCGGCCAGCGCACAGCCGAGACCCATCACCACGCAGGCGGCGAAGATGGCGACATGCGGCTTGATCCCGTTGTCGAGCAGCAGTTGGCGGACCAGACTGCCGAAGATCGCGACCACCCCGGACGCCACGGCCGTCCGCAGCGGGGCGTTGAACATCGTCGCCCAGCCGAACACCGCCAGGAAGCTGGCGGCCACGATCGCCGACCAGACCAGCATCGGCGGTCCGTTGAGCGGCCCGACCGGATCGGGGGAGACGCCCGTGACGGACGCCACCAGCCACACTCCGATGGCGATGGCCAACACCACCGTGGCGGCGTAGGTCATTCGTGGGACGCCGGTGTCGAGGTCGAGCCGGGTCAGGTCGAGGCCGGCGGTGACCAGCGGGAAGCCGGGAATCAGGAAGATCGAGGCACAGACGAAGCCGGCGGCGAAGCGGTCGCTGGGCCCACCGACCACGAGCGTGAGGAGTTGGGCGACGCCGACATAGAGCGCGGACGCGAGGGCCGCCGAGGTGAGTACGACGGCCAGCTGGTTGAACTGCAGCCGGGTGAGCAGGCGATGCAGCCCGTAGGCGATCGCCGAGGCCGGCAGCACCGCGAGCACCTCTCGCCAACCACCGTTGGCCAGGATCGCGACCGAAGCGCAAGCCACGGCGACCAGCATCACCAGTAGCCAGGAGGGATAACAGAACGCGTGCTGCTCGATCCGGTCGAGCCGCTGGTCGATCTGCTCGGCCGACTCGTGGGCCGGCAGTTCATGGCTGAGCTGATGCAGCCGGGCGATCCGGTCGGCGTTGACGCCCGGACGGGTCTCGCCCACATGGGTGCGGAACAGGCCGCGGCGTCCGACGGTGAGCACGATCTGGGTGAAGGTGACCTGGGCGTCGAGTTGCTGGATGCCGACCGACCGCGCGACGGCCTCCATCACCTCGCGCACCCGCAACCCACTGGTGCCGGCGCCGAGCATCAGGATGCCGGCGCGCAGCACGACCCGGGAACGCCGGACCAGATCGGTGGGTTCGAGTCGGTCCTCGTCGCTCGCCTGCTCGTCGGTCGGGTCCGCCGGATCGTCCGCCATGGGATCACGCTAACTTGGTTGGCCGGTCGACGATCCGTCATCCCG
>NZ_JAPUED010000235.1:2806-5116 GCF_027492755.1 Micropruina sp.
ATCCGTCATCCCGGACTTGATCCGGGATCTCCGTTCACAGCCAGCGCGACGTCAGCCGAGCAACTCCGGATAGTCCTGCGCCTCACCCAACACATGCTCAGCCAGGAAGGCCGACACGGTTCCGTACCAGATCGCCGCATGCTGCGGGCTGAGCACCCAATGGTTCTCGTCGGGGAAGTACAGGAAGCGGTGCGGCGTCCGGCCCTCGGCGTCCAGGGCGAGCTGGGAGCGGCTCAGCAGTTCCCACCACAGCCGCAGTCCCTCACCGATCGGTACCCGGTAGTCGCGATCGCCGTGGACGACCAGCATCGGCGTCCGGATCTGCTCGACGTAGCTGTGCGGTGAGTGCTCGCGCAGCATTGCCTCACCCACTTCGCGGGCCCAGTAGTAGGCGTGGTCGGTGGTGGGCCCGAACTGGTCGAGGCTCCACAGGGACGCGTGGCTGACGATGGCGCGGAAGCGGTCGGTGTGCCCGGCGACCCAGTTCGCCATGTAGCCGCCGAACGAGCCGCCCATGGCTGCCGTCCGGCTCGCATCGATGTCGTCGCGGGCGACCGCGGTGTCGGTGATCGCCATCAGATCGGTGAACGGCTCGGCGCCCCAACGGCTCCAGCCGCGGGCGACGAAGTCTTCGCCATAGCCGGTGGACAGGGCAGGATCGGGCAGCAGCACCGCGTAACCCTGCGCGACCAGCAGCCACGGGCACCAGCGCCAACTCCAGCCGTTCCAGGAGCTCAGCGGACCACCGTGAATCCACAACAGCAGAGGCGCCGGACGCTCGGCGTCGGCCCCGGACGGCAGCGCCAGCCAGGCCCGCACTGTGCTGCCGTCGGCGACCGTGGTGCTGATCTCGGTCAGCGTGCCGGGGAGTTCGGGGGCCGGAGCGGGGTTCCGGAGCAGTTCGGACGCCACCGGCGCACCGGTGCTGCGGGCGGCGTCCAGATCGATCCGGACGACCTCGGACGGCGCCGCGTACGACGTGCGCAGGGCGTACACCCAGCGGCCGTCGGGGGACACCTGAGGGTCGGTGAAGCTGGCATCGTCGCTGGTCAGCCGGGTGACGGTGGCCGAGGCGAGGTCGAACAGGAAGATCGGGCCACGGCCGTTCTCGTCCGCGGTCAGGATGATGCCGCTGCTGTCGGGCAGCCAGGCGTGGCCGGTGGGCCAGCGGTCCCACTCGGTGGCGACCCGCTGGCTCGCACCGGTGCCGAGGTCGAGCAGATGCAGCTCTTGGCGCGCGGAGAGCTCCGGGGTGGTCAGCGGTGCGCGGCTGAACAGCAGGCGGGTGCGGTCGGGGGAGAGCCATGGCTCGTAGGCCTCGACCCCCGGCTCGTCGACCAGGACGGTGCTGCCACCGTCGGCGAGGTCGATGCGGACCAGCCGGCTGTACCGATCGCCGGCGGTGCCGATCCGGGACTCGACCGCGACTGCGAAGCTGCCGTCGGAGGCCAGGTCGAAGTCCTCCCACTGGTGCGCGGACGCGGTCGGTGTGAGATCGCGCAGGTCGAGCCGAACGGGGTCGTCGCCCGCCTCAAGTGCCGAGGTTGGCAGGTCGGCGGCCGACAGATGCTGGGAGCCCGGTCCGAGGTCGTGGTCCCAGTGCCGCACCGGGTAGCTGGCGTGCAGGATCGCGCTGACGCTGTTGTCCTTGCGCTCCTTGCGACGGCGGTCGTCGTCCGCCTCGTCGGTGGACGCGGCGAGGCGAGGCGCCGCCGCCAGCACCTGCGTGCTGCGGGTCTGGACCTTTCCGTAGCCGCCGAGCCGATTGCCGATCAGGCGGGCCTCGCCACCGCCGGCCGGCAACAGCCACAGGGCCGCGGTGGGCTCGTCGTCATCGTCGGCGTCCGGATCGGGACGGGCGGAGGTGAACAGCAGATCGCCCGCGTCGGTGAACAGTGCGGAGGACTCGCCCTTGCGTGACCGGGTCAGTCTGCGAGCCGGTTCGGTGCCTGTCGGATCGACCTCCCACAAGGCATTGCGGTACTGGGTGCGCTTCGAGTTGAGGGTGGCAACGGTGGTGACCAGACGTGTGCCGTCAGGGGAGAGGCTCAGTCCGGAACACCGCGGCAGCGCGAGGTAGACATCGATGTCATCAAAAGGTGTTGCCATTGCAGCCACCCTAGTACGGCGGGTGGTCAGAACGACCGGCAAGGGCAGTGCTGCCCTGTCCGGTTTCCCGATGGCCGATCGACTGGCCTAGACTCAACGCGGTGCCCGCTGAGCGCGGACGTCCGGGGCGTAGCGTAGTGGCTAGCGCGCCTGCTTTGGGAGCAGGAGATCGCAGGTTCGAGTCCTGTCGCCCCGACCATT
>NZ_JAPUED010000236.1:0-8172 GCF_027492755.1 Micropruina sp.
CCGCCGCCGGCCAACTCGAGCCACGGGTGCGCACCTGGTACAACCCGGAACGGCGAAGTTCGGACTTCCTGATCCCGGGGCTGATGGTGGTGATCATCATGGTCGTCGCCGTCCAGCAGACCGCGGTCAGCCTGGTGCGGGAGCGTGAGCAGGGCACCGACGAACAGCTGGCGATCAGCCCGCTGGCCGGCTGGGAGATGATGATCGGCAAGCTGGCGCCCTGGACGCTGCTCGCCTTCGCCGAACTGGCCGCGATCACCGCGGTCGGGGTGTGGTTCTTCGCCCTGCCGCTGCGGGGAAGTCTGGGCGTCCTCGCGCTCGGCGCGGCGTTGTTCGTGTTCTGTTCGCTCGGCCTGGGGTTGGTCATTTCGGCGGTGGCGCCGACCTTGGAGACGGCCAACATGCTGGGGTTGCTGCTGTCGATTCTGCCGGCGTTCATCCTGTCCGGGTTCGCGTTCCCGCTGGGTTCGATTCCGGTGGTGTTGCAGGCGGTGAGCTGGCTGTTCCCGGCCCGATTCATGGTCAGCATTTCGCGCGGGGTATTCCTCAAGGGCGCCGGCATCGACGAATTGTGGCCCGAGCTGGCGGCGCTGGCCGGCTACGCGGTGGTCGTGATCGCGGTCGCGGTGCTGCTGTCGGCGAGGAGGCGACGATGAGAAGCACCGGTGCGCAGACCCGCCGGCGGATCCGGTTGCTGATCTGGAAGGAATTCCTCCAACTGCGCCGCGACCCGCTGCTGCTGCGGCTGCTGTTCCTGATGCCGATCATGCAGCTGATCCTGTTCGGCTACGTGGTGGCCGCCGACGTGAAGAACCTGAGCACCGCGATCGTCGACCTGGATCGGACGACGACCTCGCGGGCGCTGGAAGCGCACTTCGGGGCGTCCGACTACTTCCAGGTGGTCGCGCATCCGGCCGAATCCGATCTGCAGCAGCTGATGGACACCGGCACGATCGCCCTCGCGATCGTCATTCCCGAGGGCACCCAGGCGGCGCTGGACCGTGGTGAAACCGCCCCGATCGGCGTCGTGGTGGACGGCTCGGACAGTCAGGTGGCGTCCGTCGGCAGTGGCTACGCCGCCCAGATCATCGCCCGGTTCAACGCCGAACGGATGAACGCCCAGGGCGTCGACCTGGCCGCACCGGGCATCGATGCTCGGGTCAGGGTGATGTTCAACCCCACGCTGGCTTCGGTGAACACCATGATTCCCGGTCTGGTGGCGGCGATCGTGATGTTGTCGATCATGGCCGTGATGGGTCAGGCTGTGGTGAAGGAACGCGAACGCGGCACGCTGGAACAGATGTTCGTCACGCCGATCCGGCCCACCGAATACCTGATCGGCAAGGTCACCCCGTACGCCCTGGTGGCCACCGTGCAGCTGTGCCTGGTGGCGCTGGTCGGCATCTTCTGGTTCGGCGTCCCGTTCGCCGGGCAGATCTCGGTGGTCGCCGCCGGCTTGGCGCTGTTCATGCTCACCTCGATCGGGCTCGGGCTGCTGATCTCGCTGGTCTCCCACACCCGGCAGCAGGCGCAACAGCTGATGATGCTGTTCATGCTGCCCAGCTTCGTGCTGTCCGGCTTCATCTTCCCGGTCGACTCGATGCCAGCCGCGATCGTGCCGCTGACCTGGTTCGTCCCGCTCACCTGGGCGATCGAGATCCTGCGCGGCGCGTTCATCAAGGGCAGCGGTTTCGAGGCGCTGGCCACCCAGTTCTGGGTGCTCGCCGCGTTCGCCGTGGTGATCTTCGGCGCCGCCATCATCGCGACCCGGAGGAGGCTGACCGAATGACCGCCGGTGTTCCGCGACGTGCCTTTCCCGAGGACGATCCGCCCGACGATCGCCGGCCGTCCGAGCGGTTACGGGGGACCCCGCCCAATCCCGACGCCGCTATTTCGGTGCGCGGGCTGACCAAGCGCTTCGGTGGTTTCACCGCCGTCGACGGCATCGACTTCGACGTGCCGCGCGGCACCATCGTCGGCTTCCTCGGCCCCAACGGCTCAGGCAAGACCACCACGATCCGGATGCTCACCGGCACCAGCGCACCCACCGCCGGGCAGGCGCTGGTGCTCGGCGAGGACGTGGTGGCGCACCCCGAGCGGGTCCGGCAACGGTTCGGCTACATGTCGCAGAAGTTCGCCCTGTTCGAGGACATGACGGTCGAGGAGAATCTGCGCTTCTATGCCGGTGTCTACGACCTGAGTCCGGAACGGTTCGCCCAGCAGCGGGCCTACGTGCTGCAGATGGCCGACCTGCAGGGACGTGAGAACGAACTCACCGCCAACCTGTCGGTCGGCTGGCGCCAACGACTGGCGCTCGGCACCGCCACCATCCACGACCCCGAACTGTTGTTCCTCGACGAGCCGACCGGAGGCGTCGACCCCGTAGCCAGACGGCAGTTCTGGGATCTGCTCTACGAACTCGCCGGACGCGGCGTCACCCTGTTCGTCACCACCCACTACATGGACGAGGCCAGCCACTGCAATCAACTGGCCTTCATCTACCGCGGGGGCCTGATCGCCGAAGGTGCACCCGCCGAAATCCGCCACGACCTACTCACCGAGCGGGTCCTCGAGATACAGCTCACGAATGTGGACGGCGCCCTGACCTGGCTGGAGAGCGCCCCCGGCGTCGAAGAGGCCTACCTGTCCGGCGCGTCCCTGCACGCCGTGCTCGACCCGGACGCCGTCCCCGGCTTCGAGGAGCGGCTGCGAGCCGCCGGCTTCCCCGACGCCGCCGTCCGGTTGGTGGAGCCGACCCTGGAAGATGTCTTCGTCAACCTGGTGGCGCGGGCTGAGCAGTCGTGAGGTGCGGAGCGTCGACCCGAACGCGGGTTTCTTGATTCGCTCACGTTGAGACTCGCTCGGCTGGATCAGCCGATCACTTGTCATTCGCGCCCTGCAATGCGGTTTCAACAGCAGGCGCTTGTGTCCAGCTGGAGCCAACCCTGCCCACCGGATTCGTTGCAAGGTTTCTGACATCGCGTCCAGGCTTGTGGTCGTGCCAGCTAGCCCCTATTCGTTCACGAAGACCAGGACGTAGCGACCCTCGGCTGATCTCCTGAGTTCCGCCTCGTACCGCTGCATGCCGCTTGCGTCGCGGGGCGGCTTCCAACCGTCGATGTCATGCAAGTGTGATTCGAGGCCGAGCCAGAGTCGACGCGCCTCAGATGGACTTACCCACTCGGTTATGCCGCCGCCACAGTCGACCTGCACCGCGTCCAGATCGCCGAGGGTGAGAAGGCGCTCGACCTCGACGCGGTCAAGACCACTTACTCGGTGGTATTCGACACCATCCGAGCCGAACAGTCGCGAGCCGCCGCCGGCCGCCCACAGCCAGCGTGGACTCCTCGAGATTTCAGATCTGGCCACGGGGCCAGTCTGTTCTATGAGGTGAATGGATTGACACCTCGACCGACAGTGTCGAGATGCGGAAGGTCTCACCGATGAGCGGCTTCCTCACCGAGGACGAGCGGCTCGGCGTTCTGGCCGGAATCCAGCGGTGAACCGGGAGTAGTTCAGAAGCCTGAGGCCACGACCGACCGTGTTGGCTGAGCAGACGTCGTAGACGCCCAGCGAACGGGTCGCACAGCAGGCCCACAGAAGACACACAGCGCGCGTCCGGGCTGACCCGCGACGATGATCTGGACAGCTTGTACCCGTCCAGATCGGAACCGCCATGACCACCCATCGCACCGGACCACCCAGTTACCAGGGGCGTCCGCTCACCCATCCCGATGAAGAGCTGGTCGACCAGGGGCTCCAGTTCGACATCGGCACCCTGCTGAGCCGCCGTCGGATGTTCGGCCTGGCCGGCGTCGGCGCGCTCGGGCTGACTCTTGCGGCCTGCACGTCGACGACCGCCGCCTCCACAACCGCGACGGCGTCCAGTTCCACCGGGCTCACCGAGATTCCGGACGAGACCAACGGCCCCTACCCGGCCGATGGCACGAACGGGCCGGACATCCTGGAGCAGAGCGGCGTGGTCCGCTCGGACATCACCAGCAGCTTCGGCACCAGCACCACCAAGGCCGACGGTGTGCCGATGACGCTGACCCTGACCATTCTCGACATGGCCAACGGCGGTGGCGCGTTCGCCGGCGTCGCCGTCTACGTCTGGCACTGCGACGCCGGCGGCAACTACTCGATGTACTCCCAAGGCCTGGAGAACGAGAACTACCTGCGCGGCGTACAGATCGCAGACTCGGCCGGCAAAGTCACCTTCGCCAGCATTGTCCCGGCCTGCTACTCCGGACGCTGGCCGCACGTCCACTTCGAGGTCTACCCGGACGAGGCCAGCATCACCGATGCTGACAAGCGGATCTGCACCTCGCAGCTGGCGTTCCCCAAAGACGTCTGCGACGTGGTCTACGCCACTGATCGGTACTCCGGCTCCCAGGCCAACCTCGCCGGGGTCAGCCTGACCACCGACAACGTCTTCGGTGAGGACGGCGCGGCGCACCAGATGGCGGCCGTGACCGGCAACGTCGACGACGGTTACCAGGTGGCGCTCACCGTCCCGATCGACACCACCACGACACCGACCGGTGGGAGTGCGCCGGGTGGTCGGCGCTAAGCGCTGATCAAGCCGTTCTCTTGGTTGACCCTGTCGAACCGCGGCCGGCGATCCCGACAACGCCGTCCGACGAAGGGATACCTCGGCGATCTCGCGTCAGGACCCGAAATCGAATGACCTTCCCACCATCGGCGAACGATCTCGATAACCCCGGGGCCTCCAAAGGCTTCACCGACGACGATCAGCGTTCCTCACTTCACCTTGCCTCATCCGGGCCCAAGGGCCGTGGGTCGCCCCGTGTGGATCACTTGTCCGCGAGTCTGATGTCGAGGTCGTACGCAAGGACGATGGCTCGTGCCAGCAGGGCGTCCTGCTCCGAGGTGAGGTAGCCGACGGTTCGCCCGAGCGCAGTCGCCGGGATCGTGATCACGTTGTCGAGCGCGATGGCGCTCGTGTGGTCGAGTCCGTTCCGGGGGCCGACGGGGACCTCGGTGCTGAGTCCCTTGGCGGTGGAGGTGATGGGCGCCACGGTGACCTTGGTCATTGCGGCCCGCGCCGCTTCGCGGGTGAGGACGACGACCGGCCGGGTCTTGTCCAACCGCGCCAAGCAGATCTCTCGCACCTCAGTCGCCGATGTCGGTATGTCGCGTGGTCCAGTCGACGAGGGCATCCAGATCGTCGGCAGCACCGCGCTCGCGAAGGATGCCGGCGTCCTGCTCAGCGGCTTGTCGACGCATCTCGCGTTCCAGCGCGGATGCGACCAGTGCCGCTCGGCTGGCCGCCTTCCCCTGCGCCACCGCAGTGTCGAGGAAGGCGACCATCTCATCGGGCAGTCGAACCGCGATCTGTGTGCTCACGGGCCTGAGCTTACATCTTTCATCCCAAATTGGGATGCACCTCTCGTCAGGCTGGTGGTGAGGGCTGAGCCACGCTGATCCCACCCAGTTCGACCCGCTCCCGAGCCCGCGGGAGTGGACGGGTGGCGTCCAGCAGTCGCAGCAGGGTGCCCATCGCGCCGGCGCAGACGCCGATCAGTGCAGAGACACCACCGGCGTAGGCGATCAGGCCGGTCATCCGGTCGGCGGTGTTCGGGTCGCCGTCCCAGACGATGTAGCCGGCGGCGATCGCCAGGGTCACACCGCAGATGCCCAGGGCCACCAGCAGGACGGACGCCGCGCCGGGGGAGTGCCGGACGTCGCGGAGCCGTCCGCGACGCTCGGCCAGCCGAATCGCGGCCACCGCCAGATAGCCCCACGCGCAGGAGACCAGGATCGCCGCGAACACGTCCGAGGGTCGATGCCACTGATTGACCAGGGTCGCCAGGCCGTAGGCGCAGACGGCCAGGGTGCCGACCACCGTGGTCAGCGACCGCAACGCCGGCGGCACCACCAGGAGCAGGCCGACCAGTGCCGCCGCCGCGACGGTGGTGTGGCCGGACGGCAGTGTGTTCGTGCTGTTCCAGCCGCCGAGATCCAGCAGGTCGTCACGGTCGAAGACGCGGTACTTGAGCACCTGGGTGGTGACATTGGCACCCCCGACAGCGGCCGCGGCGGCCAGGCCCGCCACCCAGCGTCCGCGCACGATACCGATCACCAGCACCGTGAGCAGGATCGCCGCCACCATCGGCACGGACACCGTCGACAGCAGTTGATCGGCCTGCGCGTCGATCCGCCAGGCGCCGATGTGCGAGCCCTGCATCGCCAGCGCCTCCAGCACCTGGCCGCGGTAGCGGGTGACGAACGCCCACCAGATCAGCACCACCAGAACGCCGCTCAGCATGGCGGCCGCCAAGGGCGAGCCGACGCCGGGGAGCTCGCGCGCCGGAGGTGGGCTGGGCTGGGTCACGGACCCATGCTCTCAGGCCCGGGCAACCCGTGTGGCCGGTCCGGCCGGGTGTCTCTGGCCGAAGGTCAATGGCGGAAAGCACATGGTCGGCGTTGGAGTGGAGGCTCCGATATGTCTGAAGGAAGTCCTGCCCATGCACAAGCTCCGCCGACTCGCCGCCGTGGGTGCGGCGCTGGCCCTCCTGATCCCGTTGGCACCCGGGACCGCACAAGCAGTGACGCCGACCACGTCCGCCGTGGAACGGGGCCGGGTCGACCGTGTCCCGACCCCGAAGCTGAACTGGCGCGACTGCGAGTTCGTCCAGTGTGCGACGGTGCGGCTGCCGCTCGACTACGACCAGCCGGACGGCGAGACCGTCGACATCGCGGTCACCCGCATCCCGGCCCGCGACCCGGCGCGCCGGATCGGCAGCCTGTTCCTCAACCCGGGCGGCCCGGGCGGCTCCGGCGCCCAGTTTCCGATCCGCGCCCGGGAATGGATGGGATCCGAGGTGCTGGACCGGTTCGACCTGATCGGCATGGACCCACGCGGCACCAACGGCAGCACCACCACCCGCTGCTTCCCGACCGTGCGCCGGCTCGACCGGGTGGCCGGAACCCTGATCGGGATGAGCTTCCCGGTCACTGGTCGCGAAGAGAGCCGTTTCGTGAGCGCGGCGCGCGAACTGGCCCGGGGCTGCTCGGGCTTCGGACGCCGGCTGGCGTCGTCCATCTCCACCGCCGAGGTGGCCCGCGACATGGACGTGCTGCGCCGCGCGGTCGGTGACCGGCAGTTGACCTTTCTCGGCTTCTCCTACGGCACCTACCTCGGGCAGGTGTACGCCAACATGTTCCCGGACCGGGTGCGGGCGATCGCCATCGACGGGGTGATCGATCCCACCGAATGGGTGGGGACGGCACGCACCGCGCAGACACCGATGTCGGTGCGAATGGACTCCACCGCGGCCACCAGTGCTGCGCTGCAGGAGGTGCTGCGGCGCTGCGAACGCGCCGCCGAGGTCTGTGGCGTCCCCGATCCGAGGGGCACCTTCGCCCGGGTCGCCGCGGCTTTGAAGAGCAAGCCGCTGGTGATCGAGGACCCCGAAGGCGACGTCACCCTCACCTACCAGCAGTTCATCGCCACCGCTGTCTTCTCGCTGTACACCGAGGAGGGTGCGGCGACGATCCCGTTGCTGGCTGCGACCGTCGACCAACTGCGCTCTCCGACACTGGCGGACGCACGGCGGGCGTCGCTGAGCGAGCGCTACCGGAGGATCTCGTCCTCGGTGCTGGAGTCGGCGGCGGAATACTCCAACGCCGTCGAACTGGTTCCGGCGGTGATGTGCTCGGACAGCCGCAATCCGCACAGCCCTCGGACGTGGTCGGCGATGGCCGCCGCAGAAGACGCCCGGGCGCCCTATGTGGGTCGGTTCTGGCTGTGGAACTCGGTGTACTGCGCCGGACAACTCTGGGGCGCCTATGACGAGGACGCCTACCGCGGCCGCTTCGACACCGCCACGGCGAACCCGGTCCTGGTGGTGGGCAACCTGCACGACCCGGCCACCAGCTACCGGGCGGCCCGCTCGGTGGCCCGGCTGCTGCCCCGCAGCCGGCTGCTGACCAGCACCAACTGGGGCCACACCGCCTACGGCGTCTCGGCGTGCGCCACCCGGCATGTCGACCGGTACCTGCTGCGCGGGTCGTTGCCGGCCCAGGGCACGGTCTGTGACGACCGTCCGGGACCGTTCGAGGGCTGATCGGGCCCGGTCTCTCGTCGTCCCGGGCAAGCCCGGGATGACGGAGAACGCTAGGGCGTCCGCCGGCGGTTGAGCTTGT
>NZ_JAPUED010000236.1:8272-36116 GCF_027492755.1 Micropruina sp.
GGGCAAGCCCGGGATGACGGAGAACGCTAGGGCGTCCGCCGGCGGTTGAGCTTGTCGAAACCCCCTGTCAGTGCGGCGCTTTGAGAGGTCTCGACAAGCTCGAGCAGCGGCGGGCTGGCTGTGCGCTCGCGAGGGTCTCGACCAGCGGCGGGCTGGGTGGGGCTCGACTGGCGGGGTGCGGCTGGGCTCGACGGTCTCGGCCGGCGGGTGTTCAGGCGGCGCGGCGGGCGCGCCGGCGTCCGAGCGCCGCCACCACCCAGTCGGTGAGCGCAGTGGGGGACATGCCGGCGCCCCAGCAGTCGTGGGCGCCCTGCGGGTCGAACCAGAGCTCGACCGGGCCGCCGAGTTCGCGTCGGCCGAGCGTCCACTTCAAGCCCTGGCGGGGATCGACCCGCATGTCCTGGGCGCAGACCACGACCAGGGTCTCGGCGTCCACCGGGGCGCTCAGGTTGCCCACCGGCGAGATCTGTCGCAGCGCGGCCAGGTCGTTCGGGTTGCGGGCCGGATCGCCCCACTCGTCGCGGTCGCTGGCGGCGGTGGGACTGCGGTCCCCGAGCAGGCTGGCCAGCGGGTCGACGAAGCCGTTCACCACGACACAGACGTCCACGTCGTCGGGGCAGGTGTGCAGCGTGGTGGCGGCCAGGAAGCCGCCGGCCGACGCCCCCAGCGTGACGATCTCGGTGGCCCGGACGGCGCCCCGGCCGCGGCGCAGATAATCGATCGCCGCCACCGTGTCGGCCAGCGAATGGACGCGCTTGGCGCGGGTCCCGGCCAGATGCCGGGCCTCAGGACCACCGCCCCGGACGTGCGGCGTGGCCACCGCGATGCCCCGATCCAGCCACTGCCCGAGCGTCGGGTCGGTGTCCAGGTCGATGTCCATGCCGTAGGCGCCGTAGAGCATGACCATCACCGGGCCGACGAAGCTGTCGCCCGAGCCGGCCGGCCAGCGCAGATCCATCTCGACCTGGTAGCCGTCGTGCGAGGTGAACCGCTCCCGTTTCGCCCGGGCCAGCCCACCGGCACGCTCGGCCACCTCAGCCGGGTCGTTGCAGCAACTGCCGTCGTCGTCGAAGTACCAGAAGAACGGCGGCAGGCCGCCGCTGAGCTCGGTGGCGGCGAAACCGATCGACGGCGTCACCTGATTGGCACGCAGGTCGAGCAGCCCGGGGGCGGCCAGCAGCGGATCCCGTCCGGTCGCGAAGCCGGCGATGTCGACCCGGTGCAGGGTCTCTTCGCCGTCGCGGCTGACCCGGACGACGGCGTGGCCGGTGCCCGACGAGATCTCCCGGGCCACTCCGATGCCGCTGGCGCACGCCCACGAGGACAGGATGCGGCCCTCGTCCAGCGCGCTGGCCATCAGCGTCCACGAGCCGTCGCCGTTGTACAGCTGCACCAGCACGGCGCGTCCGTCGAGCAGCGCGACGTCGATCAGGTTCGGATCCTTGGGGGCACCGGGCACGCTGATCGGTTGCGGCGGATCCTGCCGGGCGTCGACCAGATCCCAGACCCGCTCCGAGCGGATGCCGTGGCTGAGCTTGAAGAACCGACGCACCGAACAGGTTTGGATGCCGAGCCCGCCGGTCGCCGAATAGGCGATCACCTGCCGGGACGTCTCGAAGGTGTCCGGGTCGGCGCGGGCGATCACCGCCCGCTGCCCGCCGCGGATCTCGCGGTCGGGTTCGACGAACGCCAGCTGGTTGCCGTCGTCGATCAGGCTGATGTCGGGGTAGACGCCACGGACCAGCAGCTGGCGTTGCGGTCCGGCTGCGGAGGCGTCGTAGACCAGTGCCACGTAGGCCTCACGTTCCGGACGCCGCAGCACGCTCACCCAGCGCAACCCGCTGGCGTCGATGTCGGCACGGGTGGTCATCCAGCCATCCAGATCGTCGGAGTCGTCGTCGAACCGGATCGGCGGATCGCCGTTGGTGACGCCGGGGTAGCGGGCGTCCGGGATCAAGGAGCCCCACATCCGGCCGAGACTGTCGGCGTCCAACCGGAGCCAGGCGTCGCCCAGCGGGATCAGCTGGAAGCCGGCGTCGCCCTGGCCGGGTGGCCGCCCGGCATGGCTGGGGTCGCCGTCCACCGCCTCGCCGTGCTGGGCCAAGGTTGCCAATAGTTGGTCATCGTCCAGGTCGTCCACCCAGGACAACTCGTCGGGCAGCGCCACGGCAGGGCCTCCTTCCTACTGTGCGGTCAGCGAGCGGAACAGTGCGGAGCGGGCGGACACCTCGGCCGGGTGGCCGTTCTCTACCAGCCGGCCGCCGTCCAGGACCAGGACCTGATCGGCCCAGTCGGTGCCGAACCGGCCGTGACCTGCGGCGATGGTGGTGATGTCGCCCATCGTCGAGCGGATCAGCTCCATGATCTGCACGCGGTTCAGCACATCGAGACCCGAGGTGATCTCGTCCAGCAGCAGCAGTCGCGGCTTGCGCAGCAGGGTGCGGGCGATCGCCAGCCGCTGCCGTTCACCGCCCGAGAAGGCGTAGGCGGATTCGCCGACCGGGGCGTCCAGGCCCTCGTCCCGGCCACGGATGGTGGGTAGCAGGCCGACCTTGTCGAGCATCTCCCAGCATTGCTCGTCGTCGATGTCGGTACGGCCCAGCAGCAGGTTGTCCCGCACGGTGCCGGCGAACAGCGGGCAGGCTTGCTCGATGTAGCCGACCTGGCTGCGGTAGACGTCCTCGTCGCGGTCGTCCAACGGGATGCCGTCGAGCAGGATCAGGCCCTGACTGGGCACCAGGAAGCGCTCCAGCAACGACAAGATGGTGGATTTGCCCGAGCCGGACGTCCCGGTGAGCACCACCCAGGAGCCCTGCATGATGTCGAAGGAGACGTCCGAGATGGCGAACTCGCGGCTGGTGCTGCCGGCGCTGGCGTAGCGCACCGACACGTTCCGGAAGCCCACCTCGCCTTCGACCACGTCCGGGTCGGCCCTGGGCCGGTTGCCGTAGTCCTCCAGCGAGACCGCGGCCAACTCGGCGTGGATCCGCTGCGAGTCCTGCGGCAGCCGTTCGGTGACCGCCCGCAGCTCGACCATCCGCTTCAGCGCGCCGAGCGTCTCGGCCATCAGCATGACGGTGTCGGTGGAGCCGGCGATCGGGCCGATCAGCATCATCGTGTACATGAAGAAGGCGACCAGCGAGTCGACCGCCAGCCCGCCGGACTGCACCCGGGCGAAGGCGACCAGGATGATCACCAGCAGGGTGCCCTGGATCAGCGCCGACACCATCGGCTCCATGAACGCCTGGGCCCGCGCAGACTTGTTGGACGCGTCCTGCAGCCGCTGCGAGGTGGTCGAGAGCCGTCCGACCGCGAAGGCGTTGGCCACGAAGGCGCGGATGGTGAGCACCGAATCGAGGGCCCGGGTCACTTCGGCGACGTAGGCACCCTGCGCCTCCTGACGCTCGAAGGCCACCCCGGTAAGCCGGTTGGACGACACCACGATCACTGCGAGGGCGAGCAGGCACAGGCCCAGCGCCGACACGGTCAGGATCGGGTCCAGCAGCAGCATCTGGATCAGCGAGCCGACCACCAGCACCATGCTGCCCAGGGCCTGGATCGGGCCGCGGGTGAAGACCTCGCCCATCTTCTCTGAGTCGATCGAGCACCGGGCGACAAGATCGGCGGTCGGATGATCGACCAGCTTCTCGGCCGGCACTCGCAGTGCGATGTCAGCCGACTCGTCGCGGAAGCTGCGCACCAGCCGGTTGCCGGCGTAGGCGGTGACGAGGTTGACCCCGGCGGTGATCACCGACGAGAGGATGGCGGCACCGACCAGCAGGCTGCCGATCAGCATCAGCCGCTGCATGTCGAGCGACTGCAACGCGCCCACCAGCGAGCCGGTCAGGGCGGGCTGGACGAGGGCCGCCAGCGAGGCGACGATGGTGCCCAGGAAGGCCACCGTCATCGCCCGCGGGTCGGAGCGCAGAATGACCAGCAGCCGGGCGATGGGACCGGCTGGGGGATCGGCCAGCAGCCCGCCGATCCGGGCGGTGTGGGCGGCATGCGAAGACATCGGCATTCACTTTCGTTGTGGGTCGCGGACTGGCACAATGACTAGAACCGTGTGAACGGCTCAGGGAGTCATTCCGATCGGATAGGCGCCGATCGGTGTGGCTCCCTGACCGTCACCGGGAAGCTGACGGTCACCGGGGATTGTTACCCCGCACCAACTGGCAGACGGCGACGCTCACCGCGCTGTGCGGGCACTGCAACAGGCTGAGCGTGGACGCCTTTTCCTCGGCTGGAGTCTCGGGCAGTTCCTCATTCAGGCGCAGCACGTGACGCATGGCGCCCCTCCTTTTCAGTCGCTGATCGCCGGATTCACCAGCGCCAGCACCAGGCTTGGCTCTGGTAGGAGTTGTGGCAGGCGGCGTAGGAAACGTTGGACGCCTTTTCGTCGCGCGGCGCATCGGGATCCTGATCCTGCATATCGAAGACTTCGGGCATTTGTTCCGAACCTTTCCTCTGGCGATTCTCTGGGGTGTGAACACAGTCAATCCCGCGCGGTTCACAGGGTCAATGGAATGTGAGTAAGGGTGTCCTTTGGTTAGTCGAATGCTGTCCGAACGAAGCTTCGAAAAGAAAATGACCCGCGAGCCGGGCGGCTCGCGGGTCATTGGGGGTGGGCTATTCGGCGACCAGTCGGGCTATCACCCGGGGTTCGGGTAGCCGGCGTCCGGCCAGGGTCGGACCCACCGTCGTGGCGATGGTGATCCCGCCGGTGACCAGCAACGCCACCAGGAACGGCAGCACCGGCACCGCGAGGGCGAAGCCGAAGCCGGCCGCCGGAGTGGCGTAGGCCAGGTGGGCGAAGCTGACGCCGACCATCACCAGGCCGAGCAGCGCGGCGGTGCCGGTGACGATGACCGCCTCGGCGGTGGCCGCCCTGGTGCGCTGGCCGGGGGTGGCCCCGGCGATGCCGAGCAACGCCAGTTCGGCGGTGCGCTGTTTGCTCATCATGAACAGCGAGCCGACGCTGCCGCACATCGCGATCGCCAACGGCATGCCCAGATTGACCAGGAAGGTCTCGGCGCCCACATGCTCGAGTTCGACGTCCACGCCGTTCGCGGCGAAGATCGCGTTGTAGGTGGCCGGCAGCCCCAGCACGCCGAAGGCCAGACCACAGGTGAACATCACCGGGGTCACCGACCGGGTCAGCCGCTGCGCCCGGGCCAGCACGGTCGCCCTGGCCAGCCACCACTGCGGAGCGACGGTCGCCGGGAGCAGCCCGGTCCAGGCCGCGGTCAACGGCCGGACGACGGACGGCATCAGCTCCGCCAGCAGCCAACCGACCACGACCAGCCCGAACAGGTTCAGCTGCATGATCTGGGTGAAGGTCTCACGGCCGCGGTTCGCGGCCAGCACCGGCACGATGGCGAACAAACCCAGCACGATCAGCAGGGCCAGCACGACCCGCACCCAGCGGGCCACCGAACGGGTCCTGGTGGGCTCCGCGCCTTGTGACTGTCGCAATGCCTCGACCGGTGGAATCCGGCTGGCCCGCCGAGCCTGGCGTAGCCCGCCGACCAGCACCACCGCGACCCAGAGCAGGTTGACCGCAACCAGGGTGGCCGGCTCCACCACCGCGGGCACCGCGATGCCGGCACTGTCGGCGCCGCGTTCCGCCTGCAGGTAGTCCAATGCCGGCCGCAGCGCCGCGATCGCGAGCAGGTCGGCGACCACGGCGGACGCCACCGCGACCGCGGCGAGCTGGCACAGCTGCGAGCCGACCACGCCGCCCGGGGTGGCGCCGGCCAGCCCCAACCGGGCGACCGCGCCGCGGCGACTGTCGAGGACCAGCGAGGTGGCCGCACCGACCACCGAGAGCCCGACCACGACGCAGAGCAGCAGATTGCTGCCGCCGATGATCGTGTAGGCATCGGACTCCATCTCTGGGATCAGCTCCCGGGCGCCGAGGGAGGACTGGACGACCAGCGCCGCCAGGGTGAGCCCGAAGCCGGTCATCACGAAGCCGAGGCACACCCCGAGCCAGGCCGACCAGGAATCTCGCAGCTCAGCTGCTATCACTTTCCGCATGGCTCACTCCGCCACCAGCCGGGCGATCACCCGGGGTTCGGGTAGTCGCTGTGCGGACAAGGTCGGTGCCACGGTGGCCAGGCCGGTGATCGCGACGCCGCCCAGCAGGGCGGCCAGCACCAGCGGCGCCGACATGGTCAGCGTGTAGGTCAGCCCGGCCGCGCTCAGCGAATAGGCCTGGAAGATCAGGCTGGGCACGATCACCACCGCCGACAGCAGCGCACCGGTGACGGTGATAATCACCGCCTCCAGGGTCGGGATCGCGACCCGCTGCGCAGGGGTGGCGCCCGAGATGCCGGCCAGTGCAAGTTCGGCGTCCCGCTGCTTGCCCATCATCAGCAGCGAGCCGACACTGCCGGCGAACGCGATCACCAACGGCAGCCCGAACTGCAGCACGAAGGTGTCCCACATCGGCAGGGCCAGCTCGAGCCGTCCCATCGATACCGCGATGGTGGCGATCATCGAGTCGACCACGGTCAGCGAACCGATCCCGATCGCGAAGGTGAACATCACCGGCACCACCGACTTGTACAACCGGTCGACCCGGGCCGCGACGGTGGCGCGGGCGATCAGCCAGGCCGGCGACCGGGTCGGCACCAACCGCGTCCACAACCGGGTCACCGGGCCGACCAGGACGGGGGCGACGACAGCCAGCAGGGCGCCCCAGATGAACACCTGGAAGAAGCCGAGCACCATCAGATTGCTCACCGTCTCTTTGTAGCGATGCTCCAGCTGGATCGGCACCGAGATGAACGACGCCGCGACCAGGGCGGCGATGCATAGCGCCAGGATCCACCGGCCGGCTCCCAGCCGGGCCCTCCGGCTGGGCGCCTGTGCCTGACGGAGCGCCTCCAGGGGCGGGATCTCGCTGGCGGAGGTGGCCTGCCGGTGTCCGGCCAGTACCACCAGCGCCGCGCAGACCAGGTTGCTGGCCACGATCGGCGCCAGCGCGTAGTTGGGTTCAAGCGCGACCCAGCCCGGCTCGTTGCGCGCCGAGTAGTCCATCAGGGCAAGCCAGGGCCGCATCGCCAGCACCGCGATCAGATCCCCGAGCGGGGCGCAGAGCAGCGACACCACCGCGAGCTGGCTGGCCACGGTGCCGCGCACCTGGGACGGCGTCGCGCCGACCAGCGCGAGCCGGGCCAGCGAACCGCGCCGCGACCCGACCACCAGTGAGGTGGACGAACCGACCACCGGAATCGCCACCAGCAGCACACAGCCCAGCACGAGCGCCTGGCCGATCGTCCAGGAGGCGGAGGTCTCCAGGCTGAGCCGGCCGTCGGCGACCGCGGCCAGGCCGGTGTAGCCGATCACCACGGTCAGCACCAGGGCGGCGTTCACCGCGATGAACGCCAGGCTGACGCCCAGCCACGCCGTCCAGGAATCGCGGAGTTCGGCGAGATGCACGCGTCGCATGAGTCAGGCTCCGTTGCGACCGAGCCCGGCCAGGGTGGACGCGACCACCTCGACCGGCGCCTGGCGGAGTTCCTGGACCAGCAGGCCGTCGCGCAGGAACAGGATCCGGTCACAGGCCGCGGCCACCTTCGGGTCATGGGTGACCACCAGCACGCAACGGCCGGGGGTGTGCGCGATCCGCACCAACTCGGCCAGCACCAGCTCACCGGTGCGGGTGTCCAGGGCGCCGGTCGGCTCGTCGGCGAAGATCACCTCCGGCTGCTGCGCGAGCACCCGGGCCAGCGCGACCCGCTGCTGTTCTCCGCCGGACATGGATGGCGGACGGGCATCGGCCCGCTCGGACAGGCCCACCGTGGCGAGCGTGCCGGCGATCAGGTCGGCCGGCGGCTTCCGCTTGCCCAGCAGGTAGGGCAGGGCGACGTTCTCGGCGGCGGTCAGCGTCGGGATCAGGTTGTAGGACTGGAAGACGAACCCGACCTGGGAGCGCCGCATCCGGGCCAGATCGGCCCGGGAGAGTTGCTCCAGCGGCTGGCCGGCCAGCGTCACCTGGCCACTGCTCGGTGCCTCCAGGCCGGCCAGGCAGTACATCAGCGTGGACTTGCCCGAACCCGACGGCCCCATCACGGCGACGATCTCGCCGACACCGACCGCCAGGCTGACGCCGTGCAGGATCTCGACCTGCCGGTTGTCGACCGTGTAGGCCTTGTGCACGTCGTGGGCGGTGATCGCCGCGACGGGGGGCGCGTAGGCCGGCGCGGATTCGTGGATCTGACTGACCATGACTTGTCCTCCTGGGTGGCGCGGCCGTGGCGGCCCGCGCGCGGGGTTGGGTAAGCCCAGTCCAGCAAGGTGCGGGTCGGATGTCTGTACTCGAGCCGGCTATCTGTCCGTAAGTGAACATGCGGCGGAAATGCGGCTGGGCCGCTGCCTCGGGTGAGGCGGCGGCCCAGCCGGGTGTGCCTGAACTGGTCGGATAGGCGCCGACCAGGCGCGGCGAATGCCGGTTCCGTTGGTTACGGACGCCAGCAGAGGAAGTTGCTGGCACCGGAGTTGTGGCAGATGAAGTAGCTGTTGTTCGAGGCCTTTTCGTTGCCGGGTGCGTCGGGAGTCTCGTCGTTCTGCAGATCGAGGATCTCGGCCATGGTGCACCTCCTTTCATGGCTGTCGTAGGGATGTCGGGTGCGGGTCACTTCGCGAAGCAGATCGAGACCGAGACGAAGGAGTTGTGGCAGAAGAAGTTCCGCACGCTGATGTTCGAGGCCTTCTCGTCGCCGGGCGTGGGCTCGGTCTCGCCGTCCTGCAGGTCGAGGATGTCAGCCATCTGAGTCACCTCCTTTCCGGGGTGGCGGTTGATTCGGGTGGTCACTTCTTGTAGCACAAGAAGTAGCTGGCGTGACTGCTGGTGCAGGCCACGATGCTGATCTTGGAGGCCTTCTCGTCCTCGGGGGTGTCCTCCGGCAAGTCGTACTGCAATCCGAGCGCGTCGTTCATCTTCTTCACCTCTTTTCCTGGGTTTCTTCGTCGGGTGAGCTGCCGGTCAGCAGCCCATGCTGAATCCGCTCCGGGCGATACAGGTGTAGGCACTGTTTCCGGAGTGGTAGGTGTCGGCCGGGGTTTCCAGCTCGAGTTCCAGGCCCTGCAGCGAGAGCGGCCGGGGCGGGGAAGTGGGGGCCGGCGATACCGGAGTGGTCATGGCCATTGATGTATCAATCCGCATGATGTGCCACGCCCCTTTCTCGGTGTTTCCTAGTATTAGTCAATCGCATTGCCGATGCTCATTCAATGAATATCGGCGGGCCTTGCCCGGAGGTTATCCGACGCTGGTCGATAGATATTCAGGCCTGCTCAGACCGCGACCAGTTCGTCCGGACGGGCCGGAATCGGCAGTGCGGAGAGGTGCCCGGCGGTGGCGCGGGTGAGTGGCAGCCAGTCGAAGGGCCGGCCGCAGGCAACGGCGTGCAGGGCCACCGCGATGCCGGCCGCGCCGGTGGAGACGTCCGAGCTGAGCCGGATCATCCCGTCGCCGACGGTGAACGCCATCCGGTCGCGATGCAGCAGGTTGCGCAGCAGCAGCCGGCGCTGGCGCTCGACCTCGGCGTCCGCCTCGGGGCCGGTGGCGGCCAGCACGGCCATGATGCCGGCCCGGCCGTGGTCGAGGGTGCCGTAGATGTAGATGTCCGACGAGCACGCCTTGACCAGACCCGCGTACTGCTCGGTGGTGACCAGGCGTTCGCCACTGAGCCGCTCGGCGAGCATCGCGATCGCCCAGATTCCGGCCGATCCCCACTCGATGTAGGGCAGGGCGCGGTTGTTGTCGGTGTCGCGGACCATCAGTTCACCGGTCTCGGTCGTCATGCAGCCGTCGAGGTCGGCGCGCAGCCGGTCCATCGCCCGCTCCAGCCGGCCCTGCCCGCAGTCGGTGAGGTGGGCGACGATGTCGGCCAGGGCGAGCCCGGTCAGGCCGTGGTAGTAGCCGCGGCGATGGGTGAGGTCGTCCCAGGCCCGGGTGCCGGGGCGCACCGAGCGCTGCAGCCGGTCGTTCGCGGTCAGTGCCTCGGCCCGCAGCGCCTCGTCGCCGGTCCGCCGGGCCACCTCCAGTGCTGCCAGCACCACGCCGGCCCGGCCGCCGTACAGGTCCAGCCGGCGGCGGGCCAGGGATTCCTCCAGGGCGTCGGCGGCCGCCTTCCGGGCCGCTTCGGCGCGCCCGGCGTCGGCCAGGACGAGGGCGATGCCGGCCCGGCCGGCGTACAGGCCGGGCTCGAACTGGGTGTCCTGGCAGGCCGCCTGCAACGCGTCCAAATCGGACGCGGTGACCTCAGCGCCGATCCGGCCCCGCGCCCACAGCACCCCGGCCCGTCCGTAGCCGAAGCTCTCGGTCACGTCGCCCTCTTGGACGGCGTCACCGGGGAAGGCCCCGGATTCGGAGAACTGACGCGACCATTCGATGCCCTCGTCCAGCGCCCGGACCAGCTCGGCCGAGGACTGCGCCGGCGGTCCCGAGCGGATGGTGACCTCGGGGGCGAGCAGGTGCGCTGCCGGTGCCGGGAAGCGGTCCAGCACGCTCTGCAGCTGATCGGCCGCCGCGTCCCCGAACCGGTCCCGGACCCGCAGCAGCGCCCGCTCCCAGAAGTCCGGAGCGATCGCCTCGATCTCCCAGTCCGGCACGTACATCAACATCAGGCTGCGGGAGATCGCGTACCAGTCGGACTGCACGGCGGTGAGTTCCTCGGGTCCGCAGAACTCGAACACCCGGAAGCCGATCGACCGGGGCTGGTCGACGGCGGTGGCGTCCTCGAAGTCGATCACGGTGACCGCGTCATCGTCGGTGTCGTCGACCAGCACGTTGCCGGGATGCAGGTCGCCGATCGCCCAGCCGCGGGCGTGGATGCTGTCCAGAATGGCGATCAACTGCTCGCCGACCCGCACCGCGCGCTGCGCGTAGCGTGCGGTCCGGCCGGGTTCGCGGTCGCCGTCGAACGGTGAGTTCTGCACCACCCAGGAGGTCAGCGAGCGGCCCGGGGCGTACTCGAGTTCCAGGTAGCGGTGCTCCCAGGCCCAGAACGAGCCGAGCAGCCGCTGGACGCCGGGCAGGCCGGCCAGCTCGGCCAGGATCGCCTCCTCCTCGATCTGCCGGGCCACCGCGTCGCGGCCGCGGGCGTCCAGGCCGGTGTGGCTACGTGCCTCGCGCAGCACGTGCACGGCGCCGTCGGGCAGGGTGGCCCGGTACACGCCGCCGGCGTTGGAGAAGTGCATCGCCGAGACCGCCTTGAACTCCTGCAGCCGGGTCGGGGTCGAGGTCTGCGCCCGCCGGTGCGCGGCCTCCAGGCAAGGCGGCAGCGTGACGCCTTCGGGAATCACGAACCGCGGCCGGCGCTGGTCGGCGACCAGTCGCAGCGCGGGGCCGGTGATCGCATGCACCTGGTGGTCGAGGCTGTCGGGATAGCTGAACGACATGATGCCGCCGTAACGGACGTAGACCGGCGCCTCGCCGTAGCGCAGGTCACTGAGGATGTAGGGCCCGCGCTGGCCGGCCAGCGCCGTCTCCAACTCGTCCAGCAGCACCGCGAGCTGCTCGTCGTCATCGGGGTAGATGGTGATGAACTTGCCGGACGAGCCACGGTCCTGCTGCTTGCCGTTGGTGTCCTGCAGGCTGCTCGGCTCGTAGAGGAATTTGAACGAGACGTCGTGCGCCACGCAGATCCGGGTGGTGCGCACCAGAGTCTCCCGAGCGTCGTCCGGGACGGTCGACACGTGGATCTTCCAGCCCTGGACGCGGGGCGTCCAGTCGCGCGGCGTCCAGCCCTCCCAGCCACTCCAGCGCCGCATCAGCCAGCCGTCCGGCAGCTCCTCGGTCTGCGGGGCGTCACCGCCGAGGGCGGCCAGCAACTGGGTCATCGGCCGGCGGTCGCCGTAATAGGGGGACCGCTCGTTGCAGGCCAGGATGTACTCGGGACGAACGCCCATGGTCGACCTCCGGATCACTGTGATGTGGGTGCCTCTCCAGCGAATCCCGGATGGCCGTGGAGAACAATCCTTCGGCGTCCAACCCGGCCCTTAGCTAATGCTGCTCTGGCCGATCGGTTACCGAAAACCCCAGCGCTCGCCCAACTATTCAGGGCTCGCCGAATTCGGCGAGCCCTGAATAGTCAGGCGAGCGCTGAGCGATCAGCGGGCGGCGACCTCGCTGCTGCGGGGCAGCGCGTGCGGGTCGACGATGCGCAACTGGATCGCCTTGACCAGGATCTGGGTGCGGGATTTGAGGCCCATCTTGTCGCCGACGTGCGCCAGATACTGCTTGACCGATCCTTCGGAGACGTACATCTCGCGTCCGATCTGGTAGTTGGTCAGGCCTTGCGCCAGCCAGCCGAGCAACTCCGTCTCGCGCGGGGTGAGCCCGATATCCACCGGCTCCTGGTTCAGCGGGACCTCCGATTTCACCGATTCGACCAGTTGCCGGCGCACCGAGGACGACATCGGCATATCGCCCCGCAATGCCTGCTTGATCCCGGCCAGCAGATTCTGGGCGCCGGTGTCCTTGAGCAGATAGCCGGACGCGCCGGCCCGCAACGCGGCCACGATGTATTCGCGGGTGCCGAAAGTGGTCAACGCGACGATGCAGGCATCGCTCCATTTCGAGCAGATCCGGGCGGTGGCCTCGACGCCCGAGCAGCGCGGCATCTGCAGATCCATCAATACGACGTCGGGTCGCAGCGTGGCGTAGGCGTCGATGGCCTCACCACCGTCGCGGGCTTCGCCGACCAGGTCGAGATCGGCGGCCTTGCGGAAGAACGATCGGTACGCTTCGCGAACCAGGGCGTCATCGTCGACGACCAGCACGCGTATTGCCTGTGGTGGGGTGGTCATAGGCCAATCCAACGCTGACCGGACGTCGCCCGCCCAGTTCACTTCCGGCCAACTCGTCACCGTTCGCGGCTCGCTGGCCGTTCGTGAATGGTGTCAATGGTGAAAGCGAAGCAAGAATCTCGCCATCCCCCCGGAAATGAAAGGCCCTCCGGTGAAAACACTTTCGATCACGACGATGCTGACCCTCACGCTGCTGCTGCCGGTCACCGCGCAACCGCTCGCTTCCCAGCCGAGCGCGACCCTGGTGCAGGAGAGTCCACGGAGCTTCTGCACCACGCTTCCGTGGTTCTGCCCCTGGCGAGTGTGATGAGCGGAGTCACCATCCGTCCGGGCGACGCGGCCTCGCTGATGCTGATCCGCAGGGTGCGCAGCCTCGCCACCGTCGATCAGGTGCGGCTGGTGGCTGCGGCGCTGCTGCTGTTCTTGTTGGTCGACGTGGTGCGGCTGAGTGTGGTGGCTCCGGTGCCGCTGGACAACGCGGCGCTGATCACCACCATGGACGTGGTCGGCTACCTGGCCATCCTGGTCGCGCTGTGGCGTCCGTTGCTCGGTCTCGCGCTGGCCGCCGTGCCGCTGGCCACCGCGCTGGTGTGGACGTCGACCAGCCTGGACGCGCTGCTGCTCACCGTGGTGCCGGCGCTGGTACTCACCCAGCTGGGGCACCGCGGGGCGGCGCTCACCACCGCCGGCCTGGCCGGTTACGTCGCCGCTCGGGTACTGAGCTATCAGGGTGCTGAGCGTGGCGCGCTGCTGCTCAGCCTGGCCGGCCCGCTGGCGCTCGGACTGGTCCTGGGATGGCTCGGCCAGGGCATCCGCGAGCGTCGTGATCGAGCTGCCCGGACCGCCCTCGACCAGGCGGTGGAGGAGGGCCGGATCCGTGCGGACGAGCGGCGGGCACTGTCGGCCGACCTGCACGACGTCGTGGTGCACCACCTGTCCACCGCCTCGCTGCAACTGCTGTCCGCGCACGACGAGTCGGACGTCGGGGTCCTGCACCGCACCCTGGGTGCGGTGGAGCGCGCCAACTCGGCCGCGCTGAGCGAGTTGCGGCTGTTGGTGCGGGTGTTGCGGGCCGACCCGGCCACCGCGGCGTCCGGCATGGAGATCCGCGAACTGGCCGAACGCGTCCCGCCCACCCAGGCCGGTGCCGCGGCACAGTTGCGACTGATCGAAGCCGGGCTGGACCCGGACGTGCGTGTGCCCGCGGCCGCGGACGCGTTCGAGTTGACCGTGCAGCGGACGCTGTCGCGCGGGATCGCCGAGCTTGTCGACAACCAGGTCAAGCACGCCCCGGTGGGCGCCCGGTGCAGCATCGAGATCACGTTCAACGAGCACCAGGTCACGCTGCAGGCCCGCAACGAGTGGCCGCAGGGGGCGCCGGAACCGGTGCTGGGCTGGGGGCTCAAAGGCTTACGCGAGCGGGTGCTGCTGACCGGCGGGACCTTTGCGGCGACGGTGAACGGAGCCGGCTGGTGCGTGACGGTGACAGTGCCACACGAGTAGCGGCCACCCGGGTGACGACCGCCCCGGGGATACTTCGCGTTACAGTGAGCGCGGAGGATCCCCCAGGACACGGTCGTTCGATGGTTGGTACCGCAACGCTTCAGCTGGACGAGGACGCGCCCCCTCGTCCGTTGCGGGTGGTCCGTGCCTTGGTGCTCGTGGTCATCGGGGTGGATCTGCTCAGTGGACTGTTCCTGAGCTGGCTGGTGACCCCGTGGCTCTACACCACCGTGATGGTGCTGTCCGCGATCGGGGCGGCGCTCACCCTGTTCCGGCCGGTGCTCGGTCTTCTGGTCTGCATCGTGCCGATCGGCTCGGCGCTGTGGGCCCCGTTCGGCCAGGACGTGGCGCCGCTGGTGGTGACCACGGTGATGATCTGCGCCGTCGTCTCGGCCCGGACCGCCTGGATCGTGATGCTGAGCTATCTCGCCTACGCCGTCGCCTCGTGGGCCCTCGGCGGTCCGGAGCGCGGGCTGGCCTTGCTGGTGCTGCTGTTGGTGGCGACCGGGGTCGGCCTGGCGGCCCGGATGCTGTGGCGGCGCAACGGGCGAATGGATCTGCGGATCCGCCGGCTGCAGGCGCGGACGCTGCGGCTGCGGGCCACCGAACGGTCGGCGTTGGCCGAGGAGTTGTCCCAGTTGCTGGTGGACGGCCTGCGCGACGAGCAGCGTGACCTCGCCGAGGCGCGGGCGGGCGCGGACGCCGCCGAGTTGAGCGCCGTACTGGAGCGGGCGGACGTCGCGGCGCGGGATACCTTGGCGCAGTTGCGCGGGCTGGTCTCGACATTGCGCGGGCGGACCGGTGACACGCCCGCCGGCACCGTCGGGGAGGACCTGCTCGGGGTCGCCGAAGAGGTGGAAGACCTGCTGGTCGGGCACGGCTATCAGGTGACCATCGAGTTGCCGCCCCGGCTGCCCGGCGTCGGTGATTTCGCCCGGCAGCTGCTCGCCACCATTCTGCGTGAGGCCGGTGCGCTGATCGCGCGTCAGGCACCGGCCGGCGAGATCTGCACCCTCGCGGTCACCCTGGCGCCCGACCGGCTCGGGGTTGAGTTGAGCCATCCGGGCAGCGGTGCGTCCACGGTCGAGGGTGCGCTGCGGGCGGCCGAGCATCGCATCCTGGCCGCGGGTGGGAGCTTTCAGATCGACCAGCGGGACGGGTGGCGGCTGCGCGCGACCGTGCCGGTGTTGGCCGATCCGGCGGTGTCGTCGCCGGCCGGGACGGACCCGGCGGAGGCGCGGGGGTGGCGTCCGGAAGCGCTGCGCGGCCCGGCCGGGCTGGCCGTCCTCGCGGTGGCACTGGTGCTGGCCGTGCGCGCCGTCCTGGGCTGGTCGGCCGGTGCGGATGACTGGACCTGGTGGGCCGCGTGGAGCCTGGCCGGTGCGGGTCTCGCGGCCACCGCGTGGCGGGCGCGATACGCAGTCGCGATCATGCTCGCCGTGCTGCTGCTCGGCCTGATCGGCGTCGAGCCCACCCTGGTGCTGGGGCAACCCACGCAGCTGGCGATCATCGTGCTGGCCGCGATCGGCGTCGTGCATCGTGGCCGGTGGGCCTGGATCGTGACTCTCGGCTGGGCGGCCTACTGCCTGGTCTGGTTCCGCAGCCCGAACCTCCAGCCGGCCGCCGATGGGTTGTTCTATCCGATCACCGGGGCGATGCTGGGGCTGGCCGCCCAGCACTTCCAGCGGCTGCTCAACTCCTCCGACAGCCGCCTCAGCTCGGCGACCAGCCGGCACGACGCGGCCCGTGACGATGTGCGTCGTGAGCTGGCCGGCGAGTTGCACGACATCGTGGCGCACCAGTTGTCGCTGATCACCATGCAGGCCGGCGCCTACCGCGGCGAGACCGACATCGGCGCGCTGCGGGCCGGTATCGAGCGAGTCGCCGCGATCAACGCGTCGGCGCAGGCCGACCTGGCCCTGCTGCTGCACGTGATGCGGGCCCCGGTGTCCGCCCAGCCGGACGACGGCGCCGGCTGGCTGAGCCCCACCGCCGCGGTGGCCGCGGCGGTCGGCACCCTGCGGGAGGCTGGGCACCCGGTGCGGGCGGAGGTCGACGCGACGGTCGACGCGGCCGACCCGACCACCCGCAAGACGGCCACCCGGATCGTCCGCGAGGCGACCACCAACATCCTGCGCTATGCCCCGCACGGCGCGGAATGCTCGATCCGGATCGTGCCCAGCGGCGACCTGCTCCAGCTCACCATCGAGAACCCGTTGCCGGACCGGCCGCGGCTGTCCCCGCATTCCACCGGGCTGGGCCTGATCGGACTGGACGAACGGGCCAGGATCACCGGCGGCACCTTCTCGGCCGGACCGGACGGCGAGCGCTGGCAGCTGGCGGCGCAGCTACCGCTGCGGCCTCAGGTCGACCTGCGGCCACGCGCCGAGGACGAGCATCAACTCGGCGACGAGGACAGCGTGTCCGGGTCGACGATGCCCAGCTGGATTCCTCGGATCAGGATCTGAGTCCGGGCCCGGACGCCCCATTTGTCACCGATCCGGGCCACATACTGCTTCACCGAACCCTCGGACAGATGCATCCGGGTGGCGATCTGAGCGTTGCTGAGCCCGTGCGCCAGCCAGCGGACCAGCTCCACCTCGCGCGGCGTCAGGGTGTGGCCGGCCGACTCGGGCGCGGTCATCACGGTGGAGACCAGTTCGCGGCGCACCGCCGACGACAGCGGCATCTCGCCGGCGATCGCCTGGCGCAACGCGACCGCGATGCCGGTGGCGTTCACCCCCTTCACCAGGTAACCGGACGCCCCGGCGCGCAGCGCGGCCACCACGTGATCGCGGGTGCTGAAGGTGGTCATCACCACCACGGTGGCGTCCGGCCAGCGGCCGCACAGCTCACGGGTCGCGTCCACCCCGGAGACCACCGGCATCTGCAGATCCATCAGGACGACGTCAGGCCGGGTGCGGGCATAGGCGGCGGTGACCTCGGAGCCGTCGGACGCCTCGCCGACCAGGATCACCGCGGGATGCTGGGCGAACATCGTCCGGTACGCCTGGCGCACCGCGGCATCGTCGTCGACGACGAGCAGGCGGATCCGGGCTCCCATCCGGGCAGACTATCTCGCACCGGCTGCCGGACAGGGGTGACGTAGGGTCGGGAAGATGTTCGACCACACGCGGGTGATCCGCACCGAGACCGAGCGCTTCGCCGAGGCGGTGCTGGCCGCCGATCCGGCAGCGGTCGTGCCCAGTTGTCCGGAATGGACCGCCGCCGATCTGCTCTGGCACCTGACCAAGGTGCATGCGTTCTGGGCACGCATCCTGGCTTCGGGGGCGCAGAGCGACGAGGATTCCGAGGCGATCGAGGAGGAGGGGCCCGAGCGTCCGGACGGTGTCGAGGCCACGGCCGTGCTGCTCCGCGCCGAGACCGACGCTCTGCTTGAGCAACTCGACAAGCGCGTCGACGAGCAGCCCGCCTGGACGTGGTTCGCGACCGATCAGACCGTCGGCTTCACCCGCCGGATGCAGGTGCACGAGGCGGTGATGCACCGGATCGACGCCGAACTGGTCGCCGGCCGGACGCCGACCCCCATCGACCCCGAAGTGGCCGCCGACGGCGTGCTGCACGCGGTCGACGTGATGTTCGCCTGGTGGGGCACGCAGCCGGGTTTCGAGTTCGTGCCCTCCGATCATGTGGTCGCGCTGACCCTCAGCGACGCGGAACGGACCGTGCTGGTCCGCCCCGGACGATGGCGTGGCGTCGGCCAGTCCGGCAAGAGCTACGACGAGCCCGGCATGCTGCGGATCACCGACCTGCCGCCCACCGCGGGACTCGCCGGCACTTCCGAGGAACTCGACCGCTGGCTGTGGGGACGCGGCCCCGAACCCGAAGCGGACGGCGACCAGGCCGCCCTGGACGCCGTCCGTGCCGTGCAGGCGGCCGGCATCCAGTAGCCGTCGCTGGTTGAACTTGTCGAAACCAAGGCGTCCGAGGTCTCGATAAGCTCGACCAACGGTGGTCCAGTGAAAACACCTAGTCTCGGGGCACTTGACGGAGCTCCGCGAACGGGCGTGGCGCACCGTCGCGCAAGACTCCGGACTGTGGCTCGCTGTGCTTGGCAGGTTCGAGCAGCGTCCCGAGTTCGTCGAAGAACGCGGACGTCTCGGGCCGGTACCAGTAGACCGCGGGGTCGGGGGCCTCCGGTGGCGCCACCGGCGGATTCGGGTCGGCGTGGCCGGCCAACTGGTCGCGGATCGCGTCCAGCACGTCCCAGGGCTCACCGGCTCTCGGAGTGGGAATCAGCCGCGCGTAGGCCTGCTCGCGCAGGGATACCCGCAGCCGGTCGGAGAAGCCGGCCAGGCTTTCGGCGGCCACCCGCAGCCGCAGCCACTGCTGCCGTTCCCATTGCGCGTCGGAGGCGAACCTGCGGCGCAACCGCATGCCGGCGACCACCCCGCGCAGGGCGAGCGAGGCGATGTCGTCGGTGGTCATGAACAGGTTGTTGCCGCCCTCGTAGCTGCGCTGCCGGACCACCGCGATGCGGGCCTGGAAGGCCGGCATCCACAGCTGCGCGGTGTCGCGCCACTGCAGGCCGGTGCCGATCACCGCGGCCAGGAAGCTGCTCATCGCCCGGCCCAGCGGGGTGCCCAGTTCCTTGGCCGCGCCGGCGTCGCCGAGCAGGTAGACGTCCTGGTGGCCGGCACCGGCGGGATGGCTGCCCAGGTCGATGCCGACGGTCGGCCACAACGGCAGCGGTGAGTCGAACAGGTGGATCGGGAAGTTGGAGGTGACACCGCCGTCGGTCAGCCACAACTCCTGAGCGACCTGGGCCGCGCCGTCCGCGCCCGGCCAGCGCAATTCGGTGGCGCCCCGGCCGAGCCGGGCACCGAACTCGGTGCGCACCGGCGTGGAGCCTTCGCGCAACTCGTAGAGCCGGACGGCCTGGAACAGGCCGGGCAGGGCGAGCGAGGCGCGGGTGGCGAACACCACCGGCAGGTCCCAGGGCTGCGGGAACGGGTAGAGGCTGATCTCGGCACCGGTGGCCAGGGCACGCACCCGCAGCGGGGTGGCCCCGGCGGTCATCGCGGCGATCACCCGGGCGGGGGTCAGGCCGGCCAGGTCGTCCGGGTCGAACCAGAGCTGGTCGCCGGGGGATTCCACGGGCGGCAGCGGGAACCGGTACGGCGCGTGCCGGATCAGCTCGGTGCTCATCAGTTCCAGGTTGATCGACCGCAGCCGGGCGGTCGTGGCGGCGCGGCGTCCGCTGCCGTCCGGGTCGCGGGGGGTGTAGTCGCCGCCGGTCCACAGGTGGCCGAATCGCAGCACCTCGTCGGGGTCGAAGCCGGCCAGGTCGGCCATCGCCCCGGTCAGCCAATCGGTCAGGTTCGCTTCGACGGTGGTGTCCGGCAGGACGCCGGCGGCGCTGTCCACCAGCCGGGCCAGCCGGCCACGCCAGGTGCCGGCGTCCGTGGCCTGCCCGGAACCGCCGATCAGGCCGAACCGATGGTCCTTGGCGGTGCTGGAGAACCACACCAGGCCGATGCCGAAGCCGATCAGCACGAAGGCCATCTCGGCGACCAGGAAGATCAAGGTCATCAGCAGGCCCACCCAGCCCAGCGCGTAGTGGGCGGCCAGCACCCAGGCCAGGGCGCACACGACGACCAGGCTCATCATCCGCAGCCACGGACGCCGCTCGGCCGGCGGCAGCGGCACCGGCACGGGTTCCTCGAAGCCGCTGGGCGGCTGGGACGGCGTCCGCTGCGGCCGGGTGAACCACAGCGCCACCAGGGGAATCGCCCAACCGAACGCGAGCCAGAGCAGCAGCACCGACCACCAGTAGTTGCCGACGCTCAGCCAGCCGCCGCCCCACTGCCAGGGGGCCGCCGCCGACAGGGCCAGCGGCGCCAGCACGAACGGCACCAGCGTGAGGGCCAGCGCCTTCACGTCCAGACTGACCAGCAACAGCAGGGCACCGCGGACGAACTGACCGCGCATCGCCGCGGCCAGCACCCGGAACAGCGGCAGGCCCGCGAGGGTGGGTTTGAACAACTGGACCAGCCGGAACTCCTGGGGCCCGTTCGGGCGGTCCCGCTGGGTGAGCCAGGCCAGCACGTCGGAGAGTCCGGCGAAGCCCTGCCGCAGCCGGCCCTGGGCGATCTGCTCGGCGTCCCTGGTGTCGTCACGGACGGCGCCGGTGGCGCGCCGCGTCCGGCCCAGTTCGGCGGCCGCGGCCAGCGAGGCGGCGATCGCCCCGGCGGAGGCGCCACCCAGATTGCGGAACCGGAAGTGGCGGGCCAGTTCGCACAGGGCCAGCGGGTAGATCACGCCGCTGGTGGTGCCGCCCTTCATGGTGACGTCGAGGCTGCGGCGGCAGTACTCCTGTTGCTCGGCGGTGAACGGGGCTGTGCCGCCGCTGGTGTCGAGCACCAGGCCGGGCGATTCGTGCAACCGTGCGCCCGGAACGGCGTCCGCGAGGTCGTAGGCGTCCGCCTGCTGCAGCGGTGGCTGCGGCTGCTGCTCGTGCCACAGCCAGCCGTCCGGCTCGTGGATCTCGTAGCCGAGGTAGTCGACCAGTTCCGCGGGACGGTCGTGGTGTCCCTGGGTGAGCACGGTGGACAGGACGTCGATCGCGGCGTCGTTGCGTGGAACGGGCATGTCTCCTCCAGCCGTCAGGACGGACATGCTGATGAGGCCGTGGCCGTCAGATAAATACTCCCTCGCGCGCGGCAGGATGGCTCCCATGACTTCCGCCCAATCCGATGCGACCCTGCCCGCCGGCGCTCAGCGCGTCTCCGAACGGCTGACCGAACTCGGCCACCCTCATGCCCCGCGACTGCTGGCCGACTCGGCGCGCACCGCCCAGGACGCCGCGGACGCGCTCGGCGTCCAGCTCGGCCAGATCGTGAAGAGCATCATCTTCCGGCGGCGCTCCGACGACGCCGCGGTGCTGGTGATGACCTCGGGCGACCGCCGGGTCGACGAGACCAAGGTGGCGATGAAGGTCGGCGAGCTGACCCGGGCGGACGCCCGCTTCGTGAAGGACTCCACCGGCTTCTCGATCGGGGGAGTGTCGCCGGTGGCGCACGCCACGCCGAGCGTGGAACTGATCGACACCGAGTTGTTCCGGTTCGACGTGATCTGGGCCGCCGCCGGTCATCCGCACGCCGTCTTCCAGCTCACCCCCGACGACCTGGTCCGGCTGACCGGAGCCCCGGTCGCCGACGTCACCGCGTGAGCGAAGCGGGGACGAGCGGCAGTTCGACGGCGGCGGTGAACCGGTCCTGATCGACGGTGACGGTGAGCCGTCCCGCCATCAGGGCGGTGAGCCGATCGGCGATGAACAGGCCGAGCCCGCTGCCGTCGCCGTGCCGGGAAGTGTCGCCGCGGACGAACTGCGCGGTCAGCTCGGCGGGCCGCACCGAGAGCGGCTCGCTGGTGCGATTGCTGATCCGCAGCCGGAGCCCGTGCGGTGCCCGGTCCAGGTCGGCATGCACGCAGCTGCCGGGAGCGGCGTACTTGGCGGCGTTGCCGATGAGGTTCTCCAGCACCCGGTACAGGTGCTCGCCGTCGGCCAGCACGACATCGGTCGCCGGCGGCGGACCGACCCAGGTCAACCGCCGCGCGTTCAGGGCGTCGTCGAAGTCGCCGGCCACCTGGCTGACGATCTCGGAGATGCCGATCGGTTGCAGGCGGACCGGCAGGTTGCCGGCGCTGGCGCGTGAGGCGTCCAGCAGGTCGCCGATCAGTCCCTTGAGCCGGTCGGCCTTCCGGGTCAGCACCCCGGTGTATTCGGTCAGCCGCGGTTCGGGCAGTTCGAGCTTGGCGATCAGGTCGACGTAGCTGACGATCGAGGTCAGCGGCGTGCGCAGGTCGTGGGTGAGGTTGGTGATCAGCTCGGCACGGAACCGTTCCTCGCGCAGCCGGGCCTCCACCGCGGCCTCCTTGGCCGCCGTGATCGACAGGATGCTGCGGCAGAGCACCGCCACCGCGACCAGGGTGAGGCCGGCCAGGCCGACCTTGGTGCCCCATTCCCCGATCAGCCACCACACCAGCGACAAGTCCCGGTAGGGGCCCGAGCGAACAGCGGCCTGGACGGCGGATTGGGCGCCGGTGAGCAGCACGAAGGTCGCGATCGCCACCACGGCCAGCACGAAGATGCCGGCGAACTGATTGAGCGGCAGGGTACGGAAAACCTTCGGCCAGAAGATGGTGCTCGACAGGGTGCCGGCCCGGAGTCGCACCAGGATGGTCGCCCACAGGTAACAGCCGGACGCCGCCAGCACGGCCAGGCAGATCACGTGCCAGTTCCACAGACCGCGACCCTTCTCGAAGAAGCCGGCGACCAGCGACCAGAGGGCCACCTCGCCGATCACCACGAAGAACCAGTCCAGCCGGTGGATCCGCTGCCGCGCCATCCGGTGCGCTCCGAGCAGGCAGGACAGCGTGGCCAGCGCCGCCGCCGCGAGCAGCAGCACCGTCGTGACACCCGCGTCCGGAAGCAACGGCGCGACACCGAACCGGCGTCCGTAGTAGCGGAACGGTTCGACCCGCTGGTACAGCATCGCGATCAGTCCCAACGATGTCACGGCGAACGCGACGGCGGCGAACCACGACGAACCGATCACCCGCTTCATGGCAGCGCCACCACCTTGTAGCCGAGTCCGTGCACGACGCGCAGATAGCGCGGCCGGCTGGGGTCGGCCTCGATCTTCTCGCGGATGTGCCGGACGTGCACCGCCACCGTCCGGCCGGGGTCGTAGGCCGGTTCGCGCCACACCGCCTCGTAGATCTGGGCCGAGGAGAACACCCGGTCCTGGTTCGCGATCAGATGCCGCAGAATGCCGAACTCCAACGCGGTCAGCGTCACCGGGGCACCGTTCACCTGGACGGCCTTGCGATCGTCGTCCAACTCCAGCGCGCCGGTGCGCCAGATCCGTCCGGGATCATCGGACGGCAACCCGCCGAGACGGGTGTAGCGGCGCAACGCGGAGCGGATGCGGGCGAACAGTTCGGCCGGCGAGAACGGCTTCACGATGTAGTCGTCGGCGCCGGCGTGCAGACCGAGAATGCGGTCGGACTCCTCACCCTTGGCGGACAGGAAGATGATCGGCACGTTGGATTCCTGCCGGATCCGGTCGGCGGCGCCGATGCCGTCCAGGCCCGGCATCATCACGTCGAGCAGCACCAGATGGACGGTGTGGGAGCGCACGGTTGCGACCGCTTCGGTACCGTCGGAAGCCTCCAGCACCTCGTAGCCTTCGCCGGTCAGGTAGATCCGCAGCGCACGGACGATGTCGGCGTCGTCGTCGCAGACCAGGATGGTGTGCCCGGTCGTCCGGGTGTCGTCGTTCATGCCCGCCTCACGTACTCCTCCAGCACCAGACCCTGATCGTGGCACGTCCGGGCCGCCGGACGGCCGACATAGCGGTAGTGCCACGGCTCGTAGGCGATCCCGGTCAGTTCCTCCTTGTCCGGCGGGTAGCGCAGGATGAATCCGTATCGCCAGGCGTTGCCGGCTAGCCAGCGACCGGCCCGGCTGTCGCCGAACTCGCCGTCGCCCACCCGCAGGTCGGCCAGATCCACCGCCCAACCCGTCTGATGTTCGCTGTGCCCAGGGCGTTGCACGTACGACTTGTCCTCGGCCCGCTTCCACAAGGCCCGCTGCTCGGCGGCGGTGCGATAGCCGATGGCCACATACAGCCTGGTCAGCCCCGCTTTCCGGGCGGCGGCGAAGAGTGACCGCAGCGGTTCGGCGACCTCGGCCGCAACCTTCACCCGGGAACCGGACGCCGGAACCGTGCCGGCCAGTGTGACCAGTTTCGGCGTCCGGAAGTCATCGGGCAGCGGATGGTCGGCGTTGACCAGCAACACCGTCGGATGGTCGGTGTCCCGATTCCGGCTGCCCGGACCGCGTGCCTCGCCGCTCGGTGCCCACAACCCCGCCAGCCAGGCCATCAGCAGCGCCACCACGGCCAGCAGGGTCAGGCAGGCCAGCGTCCGCACCTGCCGCACCCGGCGGATGTCCCTAGCTCCGATCGTCATGGCGATGATCGTTCCGGCCGCGGGTTAAGCCCGAAGCCGGAGTGTTCTTAAGGTTTGACTAAGCGGGTCGAGTTGCGACGTCAGCCTTCCACCCAGAGACAGAACGGGTGTCCGGCAGGGTCGAGGCAGACCCGGACGTTCGCCTGCGGCTGGTAGCGGGCCATCCGGGCGCCGCACTGCCGGGCATGCTGCAGCCCGGCCTGCAGGTCGTCGACCTGGATCTCCAGATGTACCTGCATCTGTTGGTCGCCGGGGGCGCCCGGCCAGGTCGGCCGGACGTGGTTCTTCTCCAGTTGGCAGGCGATCCCGATGCCGCCGTCCGGGTTGCGCACACCGATCCAGGTCGGGTCGTCGATGGGTCCCAGCGTCCAGCCCAGCAGCCGCGCATAGAAGCGCGCCAACGACACCGGGTCGGGCGCGCCCAGCGTGATCGTGGTCAGACGAATCCCCTGCATGGGCCAACCTTCCCACGGCTCAGACGTGGATCAACAGTTCCCCGTGCAGCAGGCTGATCCAGCCGTCGTCCTCGGCCGCCCAATCCCGCCAGGCCTGGGCGACGGTCGCCAACTCGTCCGCGTCGGCCAGCCCGGACGCCACCAGCTGCGTCGCGATCGCCGAGTGCAGAATGCGGTCCGCCCAGCCCTCACCCCAGGCGGCCCGCGATTCGGGGTCGGCGTAGCACCAGGTGCTCGAGGTGACGGTCACGTCGTGGCAGCCGGCGGCGTGCGCCCAGCTGAGCAGGCGGCGTCCGGCGTCCGGCTCGCCGCCGTTGGCCCGCGCGGCGGCGCTGTACAACTCGAGCCAGCGATCCAGGCCCGGGTTCTCCGGGAACCAGGTGAAGGCGCCGTAGTCGCCGTCCCGGACCGCGACCACACCGCCCGGACGGCACACCCGCACCATCTCGCGCAGCGCCTGGACGGGGTCGGGCAGGTGCTGCAGCACCTGGTGGGCGTGCACCACGTCGAAGGAGTCGTCCGGAAGGTCGAGGGCGTGCACGTCGCCGACCAGGTAATCGACGTTGTCGGCGCCGGTTTCTGTGACGCCGGCGCGGGTGAGCGCCAGGACGTCTTCGGAGGTCTCCAGTGCGACGACGCGTCCGGGCGCGACCAGCCGGGCCAGGTCGGCGGTGATGGTGCCCGGCCCGCTGCCGATGTCGAGCAGGGACTGCCCGGGCTTGAGTGCGCCCAGCAGATAGGCCGCCGAATTCGCGGCGGTGCGGGTGCGGTGGGAACGCAGCACGCTTTCGGCGTGCCCGTGGGTATAGGCAGGTGCCATAGCCGCGGACGCTACACCCGCCGGTTTCCGCTCTCCCTGCAATTCCAAGCTATAACCCATCGGGGGGCTTGCCGCAAGACCCCCACCCCGGGGAAGAATCGTCCGTCATGTCCCCGGTTACCACTGCTTTTCAGCTTCCCGAACGCCTCGCCGCCAAGGCCGATCCACGCCTGATCGACGCCGACGAACGGCATCTGGCCAGCATCGCTGATTGCATCGCCGAGCAGGTCGCCGAGGTCTCCGCGCGGCTCGACGAACTCCGGCTGGCGCCCGGACGCCGCGGCCGTCAGGCGCTCGACCGCGACCTGGAGATCCACCGGCTCAGCGCCCGACTGCGACTGTTGCGCCGCTTCGCCTGGGAGGCATGCCTGGGCCGAATGATCTTCACCGACGGCAGCGACCCGGTCTACATCGGACGGGTCGGCCTGACCGATCGCACCGGACGGCAACTGCTGGTCGATTGGCGCACTCCGGCCGCCGAACCGTTCTTCGCCGCCACCCGAGCCCATCCACTGGGGCTGGCCGGACGCCGCCGCTACCGCTGGATGGACGGTCGTGTCATCGACTACTGGGACGAGTCCTTCGTCGCCGACGCCGCCGTCCCGAGTGCCGCACTCGACGACCAGTCGGCCTTCCTGGCCAGCCTCGGCGAATCGCGGACGGCGCGGATGCGCGACGTGCTCGGCACCCTGCAGGCCGACCAGGACGCCGTGATCCGGGCCGGCTCGTCCGGTGCGCTGGTGGTCGACGGCGGACCGGGCACCGGCAAGACGGTGGTCGCCCTGCATCGTGCCGCCTACCTGGCCTATGCCGATCCGCGGCTGGGCGGTGCCCGCGGCGGGTTGCTGTTCATCGGTCCGCATCAGGCCTACCTGGCCTATGTCGCCGACATCCTGCCCGGGCTGGGCGAGGAGGGCGTCCAGACCTGCACATTGCGCGACCTGCTGCCCGAAGGCGCCGCCGCGGTGGACGAGCCCGACCCCGGGGTGGCTCGGCTGAAGTCGTCGGCGCGGATCGCTGAAGCCGTCGAGCCTGCGGTTGCGCTCTACGAGGAGCCGCCGACGAAGACGCTGGTGGTCGAGACGCCGTGGGCCGATCTGCGCATCCGGGCCGCCGACTGGGCGGAGGCCTTCGAATCGGTCGATGCCGGGACGCCGCACAACGAGGCGCAGGAGCAGGTCTGGGAGGCGTTGCTGGAGATTCTGCTCGATGCCTTCGACGCGGCGGCGACCGAGGACGAGGTGACCACCGACGACGTCCGCCGTGCACTGGAGGGCAATGGAGTCTTGCGCCGGGAGTTCCGGCGGGCCTGGCCGGTGCTGGAACCCACCGACCTGGTCGCCGATCTGTGGGCGGTGCCGGCCTATCTGCGACGCTGTGCGCCCTGGCTGAGCCCGGACGAGGTGCGGGCGTTGAAGCGTCCCGAGGGCTCGCCGTGGACCGTGGCCGACCTGCCGCTGCTGGACGCCATGCGGCAACGGCTGGGCGATCCCGAGGCGCCGGAACGCAACCGCCGCCGGCGCGCCGAGGAGGCGGCGGATCGGTCCTACATGGACGACGTGGTCGAGGACATCCTGGCTGCCGACGACGACCCCGAGTCGGGTTTGAAGCTGCTCAACCGGGCGAGCATCCGGGACTCGCTGGTGCACGACGACGCGCTGTCGTCGGCCGGTGCCGATCCGCTGGCCGGGCCGTTCGCGCACGTGATCGTCGACGAGGCGCAGGAACTGACCGACGCCGAATGGCAGCTGCTGCTGCGCCGCTGCCCGTCCCGCAGCTTCACCGTGGTGGGGGACAGGGCGCAGGCCCGGCACGGGTTCACCGAGTCGTGGGCCGACCGGCTCGAGCGGGTGGGCTTCGCCGACGTCCGGGTGTCGACGCTGACGGTGAACTACCGGACGCCCGAGGAGGTGATGGCCGAGGCCGAGCCGGTGATTCTGGCCGCACTACCCGACGTAGCGGTGCCGACCTCGATCCGCAGCACCGGGCGTCCGGTGCGTCACGCTTCGCTTGCTGAACGCGAGCCGATTCTTGCCGAGTGGATGACCGCACATCCGGACGGCATCGCCTGCGTCATCGGTGACCCCTCGTACCCAGGAACGGACAGGGTGCGTTCGTTGACTGCCGAAGGCGCCAAGGGCCTGGAATTCGACCTGGTGCTGCTGGTGGATTCCGACGCATTCGAGCCCGGCATCACCGGTGCCGTGGATCGCTATGTGGCGATGACACGGGCCACACAGGATCTGGT
>NZ_JAPUED010000237.1:0-3250 GCF_027492755.1 Micropruina sp.
GCCGCGGCGTTGTCGGCGACCTGCTCCGGACGCGAGGCGCCGACGATCGCGCAGGCCACATTGTCGTTGGCCAGCACCCAGGCGACCGCCAGCTGCGCCATGCTCAACCCCAGATCGGACGCGATCGGCTTCAGCTTCTGCACCCGCTCCAGAATGGCGTCGTCCAGGAACCGGCTGATGGTGCGCTTGCCGCCCTTCTCATCGGTCGCCCGTGAGCCCTCGGGGACGGGCTGGCCGGGCAGGTACTTGCCGGTCAGCACACCCTGCGCGATCGGCGACCAGACCACCTGTGACAGCCCCAGTTCGCGACTGGTCGGCACCACCTCGCCCTCGATCACCCGCCACAGCATCGAGTACTGCGGCTGGTTCGACACCAGCGCGAAACCCAGCTGCCGAGCCAGTTCCTGACCGGCCCGGATCTGCTCGGCGCTCCACTCACTGACCCCGATGTAGAGGGCCTTGCCCGAGCGGACCACGTCGGCGAAAGCCTGCATGGTCTCTTCCAGCGGCGTCTCCACGTCGTAGCGGTGCGCCTGGTAGACGTCCACGTAGTCGGTGCGCAGCCGGCTCAGTGAGCCGTTGATCGACTCCATGATGTGCTTGCGGCTCAGTCCACTGTCGTTGTGGCCGCGCGGTCCGGTCGGCCAGAACACCTTGGTCATGATCTCGATCGATTCCCGGCGTTCACCGGCCAAGGCCTCGCCGAGCACCGATTCGGCCTTGGTGTTGGCGTAGACGTCGGCGGTGTCGAAGGTGGTGATGCCGGCGTCCAGGGCGGCCCGGACGCAGGCCAGCGCGGCCTCGTTCTCCACCTGCGACCCGTGCGTGAGCCAGTTGCCGTACGTGATCTCAGAGATCTTCAGCCCCGAGCTGCCCAGATGACGAAACTCCATGGTCCCCATCCAACCAGCCCGGCCGAGAGGCTCGGGTGCGGCGTATCACAACCGGGCGGTCGCCCGTCTATCCGTCGAACGCCCCGCGCTCGCGGGGCTCAACGAGAGGAAGCACGCCATGGGCTGCGATCACTACCTGAGGCTTGAGAACGGAACCGGGATCTGCCTCGACCTCGTCATTCCCTATCGCCGGAAATGGCCTTGGCCGCCGGATCCGGTCGATTGGTTCGACCGACTCAAGGAGATCGTGAACGAGGCGGGCGGAGGGTTTCCGGACCCGAGGCGTGAGGTCGTCGACATCCTGGACATCGTCAAGGTCCCCGGAGTCGAACAGGGTGCCTGGTCACGAGATCTCGCCCGCGTGGTGACGATCGCCGACATGGTGTCCCAACTGGAGTCGGCCGAGCTGCGTGAGCGGCTCGGCGCGGAACTGCAGATGCAGGGCGACGAGCTCCTGCAGGCCAATGTGCCGGGCGCCCGCCTCGGCCTCACCGTCTGAACCGATCCGTCCCCGAACCGGCCGAACCCCCAGCTCCGATCCGAGTGGCGACCCGTTGCGGGCCGCCACTCGGCGTCCGGGCTCGTCTCCGCCGGCCGAGCGGTGGCGACCAGGCGCCGGACACTCACGGTCGGGCGGCCGGGCCATTCGACCCCCACTGCGCCGTGGGATGTGCCTCCTCGCGAGGTGGGCGTTAGGCTGGCTCCTCGTGAGCGAATCGGTGGTGGTCATCGGCAACTTCGATGGCGTACACCCGGGCCATGTCGAAGTGCTCGCCGAGGCGCACGCGCGCCGTCCCGATCTGCCGCTGGTGGTGGTCACCTTCTGGCCGCACCCCGTCCGGGTGCTGCGTCCAGAGCGGGCGCCGATGCTGTTGACCGGGCTGGACGAACGGATCGCGCTGCTGCGGGCGGCCGGGGCCGACCGGGTCGAGGTGGTGGACTTCACACCGGAGTTCGCCCGGCTCAGTCCCGAGCAGTTCGTCACCGAGGTGTTGTCGCCGCTGCATCCCGCATTGATCGTGGTGGGGGAGAACTTCCGCTTCGGACACCGCGCAGCCGGCACCGTGGACACGCTCCGCGAACTCGGCCGCGGACGGTTCGAAGTGGACGCGTTGAAGCTGGTCCGCTTTCGTGACGAGGAGACCTGCTCGACGACCATTCGCGAGGCACTCGCCACCGGTGACGTGGCGCACGCCGCAGAGCATCTCGGACGCCCCTTCCGATTCACCGGCGTGGTGGCGCACGGTGACCATCGCGGACGTGAACTGGGCTTTCCAACGGCCAACCTGCCCGTTCCGGACGAGCTGGCCTGCCCGGCGGACGGCGTCTACGCCGGCTGGGTGACCCGGCTCGACGAACTGGACGCCCATGGTGAGCCCTTGCCCGAGGGCCAGGACGCCGAGCGCTGGCCGGCGGCGATCTCGGTGGGCACCAACCCGACCTTCGACGGCGTGCAGCGCCGCGTCGAGTCCTATGTGCTCGACCGCACCGATCTCGAGCTGTACGGCGCTCCGATCGCGGTTGACTTCATCGAACGCATCCGCGGGCAGGTCCGGTTCGAGGGCATCGACGCGCTGATCCTCCAGGTGGAGGACGACGTCCGTCGCAGTCGCGACATCCTGCACGCCGTTGGTTGAGATTCTGCACGCCGTTGGTTGAGCCTGTCGAAACCCGGTTGAGCCCGCTGGCACCACGACCGTCGGCTGAGTCTGTCGAACCCACGCGGCGGGGGTCTCGACAAGCTCGACCAGCGAACCGCAGGCCCACCATCGGGACTCGACAAGTTCGACCAGCGGTCGTTCGCGATGGATGTATTGCGTCGCGCGCACCGGCGGCGCACAGTGGGAGTATGACCGGGTTGGTCGCGTTCGCGGTGGTCGCGCTGCTGGTCGCGATCGTGGTCGGCATGATGCGCCGACCGAAGAAGTCTCGAAGGGTGCCCACGTCGACGGTGCGCACGTCGACCTGGACCCCCGAGGAACTCGGTCTGCTGGAGAGCGATCTCGCCGAACTGACCGCGGCCGGCCACCGGATCGAGCAGGAGTTCGGACGGGCTCCCGTCCAGATGCTGCTGTATCGGGTGGGCAATGTGGTGCGGCGCAATGTGCCGCTGCGCGCCGTCCGGCCCGGACCCTCCCGCGGTCTGGCCCGGATGTGCTTCGCCGACGGCACCACTCTTCAGGTGCAGGGACGCCACGTCGGCGACCTGGGACAGTTGGCGGTCACCGCGGTCACCCACAAGGTGCGGGTCTCCGATTTCCACGCCGAACAGAGCCTGGTGGTGCTCGACCTGGACTGGGACCGCGGCCACGTCAGCGTGCTGGCCGTCGGCCTCGATCAGGACGACTGAGGCGGGC
>NZ_JAPUED010000237.1:3350-5034 GCF_027492755.1 Micropruina sp.
TGCGGTCAGTGCAGCAGCCGCAGCGACTTGCGGTAGATGGCGTCCATCTCTTCGCGGCTGTGGGTGTTGCCGAGCCCATCGACGTACTCGTAGGTGGTCAGCTTGTGGTCGCCGGTCGGCGTGTAGTCGAGTGAGATGTACATCGGGATCGCGGCCGCGTTCTGCGGGTCGACCCGCAGGAAGATCTCTTCGAAGCCCAGCTCGATGGCCTGCTGCTCGAGGAAGCGGGTCAACGCCCGCGCCGCACCCTGACGGCGCGACTCCGGATACACCCAGAGGCTCTTCAGCTCCGGCTGCAGCAGATTGTCGGCGCGGCAGTCCAGCACGCTGGTGCCCAACTCGTGGCCGTCCCGCAGGGCGATCGCGAAGAAGTAGTCGCCCTCCTGCTGCCGGTCGAAATGCCCCTGCGCGTAGCGGGCGTTCGGGTGAGGCTCCCGGCGGCCCAGCGCCTCGAGGTCATCCGCCGTGCACAGCCGCACCTCGATGCGCTCCGTCATAGGTACCTCCGCTGGTCGGGGATCGGGGTCAAGTCGGGAAGGAAGGCCTGGCTCGTGTCCATCGGATCCTTCATCTTGCCAGAACGGTGCAAGCCTACGTCGGTCGATGAGGACGGAACCTCACCCGTTCATCCATGGTGTGCGAGCGGCAGTGGGAGTGCTGGGGTGGTAAGGGCTCAGCCGAGTTGCTTGAGCTGGCTGATCACGTCGGCGACCGCCTGCTGGGCGCTGCCGTACAGCATCGAGGTGTTCTCTGCGTAGAACAGGGCGTTCTCGATGCCGGAGTAGCCGGCGCCCCGTCCGCGCTTGATCACGATGCAGTTGTGGGCCTTGTCGGCGTCCAGGATCGGCATGCCGTAGATCGGGGACGTCTTGTCGGTGCGGGCCACCGGATTCACCACGTCGTTGGCGCCGATCACCAGCGCCACGTCCGTCTGCGGGAACTCGGCGTTGATCTCGTCCAGGTCGAAGATCTTCTCGTACGGGACGCCGGCCTCGGCGAGCAGCACGTTCATGTGGCCGGGCATCCGTCCGGCGACCGGGTGGATGGCGAACGACACCTCGACCCCGGCGTCGGTGAGCAGCTTGGCCATCTCCCACACCTTGTGCTGCGCACCGGCCACCGCCATGCCGTAGCCGGGGACGATGATCACCTTCTCGGCGTAGCGCATCATCGCCGCCGCATCGGTGGCGGTGAGTTCCTTGAGCCGGCCCTCGATCGCGCCGCCGGCCTGTGCTTCGCCGCTGATCGGGGTGAACAGCACGCCCAGGATCGGCCGGTTCATCGCCTTGGCCATCAGTTGGGTGAGCAGCGTGCCGGACGCGCCCACCACGATGCCAGCGATGATCAGTGCCGGGTTGCCCAGCACGTAGCCCTCGAAGCCGACGGCCAGGCCGGTGAACGCGTTGAGCAGCGAGATCACCACGGGCATGTCGGCGCCGCCGATCGGCATCGTCAGCACGGCACCGAGCACCAGGGCGAGCAGGAAGAACAGCACCAGCAGGAACGGGTTGGCCGAGCCGGTGCCCATCGAGGAGAGCACGATCACCACGCCGAGCCCGATGGTGATCAACGCCAGGACGATGTTGATCAGGTTCTGCGCAGGCAGCCGGATGGCCTTCTTCATGATGCCCTGCAGCTTCAGGAAGGCGATCACCGAGCCGCTGAAGGCGACCGAGCCGATCAG
>NZ_JAPUED010000238.1 GCF_027492755.1 Micropruina sp.
ACGCGGCTGGCCTGGAGCGAGGACCTGACCGGTGACGAGCGGTACCGGCTGCGGGTGATCGAACTGGCCACCCGCACCGAGCTCGCCGCACCGGAGATCGATGTGGCCGGCGGGGGGTGTTGGTGCGGCGACGACCGACTGGTCTACCTGACCGTCGACCCGGCCTGGCGTCCCGACCGGGTGTGGCTGCACACCCTGGACGGCAGCGCCGACGACGTCCTGCTCTGGCATGAGCCGGACGAGCGGTTCTGGGTGGGCGTGGACGAGTCGCGCGACCGCACCCGGGTGCTGCTGGCGGCCGAAAGCAAGCAGTCCGGCGAGTACCGGCTGCTGGACGTGGCCGACCCGACCGCCGGCGCCCGGGTGGTGGCGCCGCGCCGCCACGGCCTGGAGTACAGCGTCGAGGTCGGCACCGATGCCCTCTACATCGTGCACAACGACGACGCGTCCGAGTTCCAACTGGCCCGGGCGCCGTTCACGGCGTCCGATGTCGACGCGTGGCAGCCGCTGGTGCCGCAACGTCCCGGCGTCCGGATGCTGGGGGTGCAGGCGTACGCCGACTACCTGGTGCTCAGTTCCCGACGCGACGGCCTGCCGCTGATCGAAGTGATCGGGCGCACCCCGGACGGTGGCTGGGGCGAACCTGCGCCGATCGCCTTCGACGAACCGCTGTACAGCGCCGGCGCGTTGTCGGCCGACGATCCGGCCACCGATCGGATCCGGCTGGTGCACGAATCGCTGGTCAGCCCGCGCCGGCTGGACGAGTACCGGCTGGACACCGGCGCCCGCCGCACCCTGAAGCAGAGCGAGGTGCTCGACCATCCGGTGCACGGCGCCTACGACCCCAGCCGCTACGTGCAGCGCCGGGAGTGGGCGATCGCACCGGACGGCACCCGGGTGCCACTGTCGATCGTCCATCGCGCGGACGTCATACCGGACGGCAGCGCCCCCGCCCTGCTCTACGGCTACGGCGCCTACGAGCATTCGCTGAACCCGTGGTTCTCGATCCCCCGGCTCAGCCTGCTCGACCGGGGTTTCGTGTGGGCGATCGCGCACGTCCGCGGCGGCGGCGAACTGGGCCGGGCCTGGTACGAACAGGGCCGGCTGCTGGCCAAGCCCAACACGTTCAGCGACTTCGTCGCAGCCGCCCGGCAGCTGGCCGAATCCGGCTGGACGAGCCCCGACCGGCTGGTCGCCCAAGGCGGCTCGGCGGGCGGCCTGACCATGGGCGCGGCGGTCAACCTGGCCCCGGACGCCTTCCGGGCCATCCATGCCGACGTGCCGTTCGTCGATGCGCTGACCACCATCCTCAATCCGGAGCTGCCGCTCACCGTCACCGAGTGGGAGGAGTGGGGCGACCCGCTGCACGATCCCGAGGTGTACCGCTGCATGAAGGGCTACACGCCCTACGAGAACGTCCAAGCGGCGCGCTACCCGTCCGTGCTTGCCACCACCAGCCTCAACGACACCCGGGTCGAGGTCACCGAGCCCGCCAAATGGGTGGCCCAGTTGCGCCGGACGGTGATCGCCGACGACGCGCGTCCGATCCTGTTGCGCACCGAACTGGTGGCCGGCCACGGCGGTGTCTCGGGTCGCTATCAGGCCTGGCGCGACCTGGCCTTCGAGCTGGCCTGGATCATCGACCAGGTGGCGCCGGAGCGAGCCGAGTAGCCGCCCCTCGGGGGCTGTTCGCGGCCGCGTGGCATCCTGGAAGACGGCACCGGCGCGACCGGATCCGAGGTCGATAGCCTCCGCGGTCGGCGTCCAGGTACGACTACGGTCTTGGTTTGCCTCTCCGGGCTGCGCTCAGGGTTCATTGGGGGCCGTCAACGGAAACATCGTCGCTCGCGCTGCGTTGTACTGATGACGGAGCGAAAGGACACACATGATCTCGACTGCGCACCGCATCCGGAGCACTGACGGAATCGATGGCAAGGACGCCGTTGGCCTGTATCTGGACGGAATCGCCAAGACCGCACTGCTGACCGCCGAAGAGGAAGTCATCCTCGCCAAGCGGATCGAGGCGGGGCTGTTCGCCCGGCAACTGCTCAACGGCACCGTGGATGCCGAGGCTACCCGCCCGCACGGCGCCAGCGCCGAGGAACTCGAACAGATCGCCACCGAGGGTGAGCAGGCGCTGCAGCGCTTCATCACCGCGAACCTGCGGCTCGTCGTCTCGGTCGCCCGCAAGTACGGCCGGGCCCAGATGCCGCTGCTCGACCTGGTGCAGGAGGGCAATACCGGACTGATCCGCGCCGTGGAGAAGTTCGACTACAGCAAGGGCTTCAAGTTCTCCACCTACGCCACCTGGTGGGTCCGCCAGTCCATCTCGCGCGGCATCGCCCAGCAGGGCCGCATCGTCCGGCTGCCGGTGCACGTCGCCGAGCAGGTGAACCAGGTGTCCGCCGTGCGCCGCACCCTGGAGCGCCGCTTCGGCCGCGAGCCGGAACTGGTGGAGATCGCCGACGAGCTCGGCCTCACCGAGGAGCAGGTGATCGACCTGCTGCGGCTGGCCCGCGATCACGTCAGCCTCGACGCCCCGGTCGAAGAGGACGGCGACACCGCGCTCGGTGACCTGCTGGCTCGTGAGATGTCCCCCGGCCCCGACGAGATGGTGCTGGACGCCGAGGAACGCGCCCGCCTGGAAGGCATGCTCTCCACGCTGGACGACCGTTCGGCTGACGTGGTCCGCCGGCGTTACGGCCTGGTCGACGGCCGTCAGGCCAAGCTGGCCGACATCGCCGCCGTCTGGGGTATCACCGCCGAGCGCGTCCGCCAGATCGAGCGGCACGCCATCGCCAAGCTGCGCAGCACCCACGACCTGGCTGCCTGAGACCTCCCGAAACGGAAGCGGCCCGTTCCCCATCCCCCCGGGGCGGGCCGCTTCCTTATGCCCGGACGTTCCTCTGGACGCCGTGACTAAGGTGGGCGCATGGGTGTCCCAGACGCCCCGGGGGCGATGATGCCCGGGCGTGACCAGCCACTGCCCGGCCGTCGGCTGGCCCAGTTGCACGACGCCTTCGTGAGTTCCGGTGCGGTCGCCGACGGCGTCCGGCCGGTGGTGTCGGAGTCGTGGCAACGCAGTGTGCGCAGCGGCGTCGACCCGGAACGTTCGCTGGCCCGGGTCCGGTTGCACTCGGACGCCCTGGCCCAGGCTCGCGAGGCCCATCCGTTGGCCCAGGTATTGCCGCTGGTGCGGCACCTGCTGGTCGACGCCGCCTCCGAGGCGGGCTTCCTGGTGGCGCTCAGCGACGCGGCCGGGCAGCTGCTGTGGGTGGAGGGCGACCACACGCTGCGCTCCCGCGCGGAAGCGATGCACTTCCTGCCCGGCGCCGACTGGAGCGAGGAGTCGGCGGGTACCAACGCGCCCGGCACCGCGCTGGCCGTGGGGCGTCCGGTGCAGATCGTCGGAGCCGAGCATCTGCTGCGGGCGGTCACTCCGTGGAGCTGTTCGGCGGCCCCGATCCGCGACCCGTCGCACGGCGCGATCCTCGGCGTCCTCGACCTCACCGGCGGGCCGCAGAGCGCGACCCCGCAGACCCTGGCGCTGGTCCGGGCCACGGTGGCCGCCGTCGAGGCCGAGTTGCGGTTGCAGCAGCTCACCCTGGGCAGCCGACCAGGCTCCGCCGGGCCGCAGCTGGCCGTCCTCGGCCGGCGCCAGGCGCTGGTGCACGGGGCCGGCCCCGACCAGGAGCTCAGCCTGCGGCACAGCGAGATCATGTTGCTGCTCAGTCAGGCGCCGGACGGGCTGTCCAGCGCGGAACTCGCCGTCGAACTCAGCGACGATCACCTCGCGCAGGTCACCGTCCGGGCCGAACTCTCCCGGCTGCGGGTCGCTCTGCGGCCCGTCGAGTTGCACTCCAAGCCGTACCGGTTGCCGCCGCTGGCCACCGACCTCGCCGACGTCCGGGCCGAACTGGACGCCGGTCGGCTGCGTTCGGCGGTGGCCCACTATCACGGGCCCGTGCTGCCGCTGTCGGGCGCCCCCGGTGTGCTGCGGTTGCGGGACGACCTGCACCACGGGCTGCGCGGACGGCTGCTGGCCGCCGGTGACCCGGACGCCCTGCTCGCCTTCGCCGACACGCCGTTCGGCCGCGACGACCTGGCCGTCTGGGCCCGGGCCGCGGCCGTCCTGCCGCCCTCCTCGCCCCGGCTGTCCGAAGTGCATCAGCACCTCGACGCCCTCGATCTGGCGCTGCGCTGAGCGCCTGCAACCCTGATGCAACGCAGTGTTGCCTAGCCTTTCGGCCACGTGATCGGACCGCCCGGTCGCGGTGCGCAGACAAGGAAGTCTCCATGACCGTTTACGCAGCGCCGAACACCGACGGCTCTCCCGCCAGCTTCAACAGCCGCTACGACCATTGGATCGGCGGCGACTGGAAGGCGCCGGCCAAGGGCGGCTACTTCGAGAATCCGTCGCCGGTCACCGGCCGGCCGTTCACCGAGATCGCCCGGGGCACCGCCGCGGACATCGACGCCGCTCTCGACGCCGCCCACGCCGCCGCGCCCGGGTGGGGGAAGACGAGTGCCGCCGACCGGGCCGGGGTCCTGCTGAGGATCGCCGACCGGATGGAGGCCAATCTCGAGAAGCTGGCCGTTGCCGAGACCTGGGACAACGGCAAGGCCGTCCGCGAGACCCTGGCCGCGGACCTGCCCCTGGCCATCGACCACTTCCGCTACTTCGCCGGGGTGCTGCGTGCGCAGGAGGGCACGATCTCGCAGATCGACAACGACACGGTCGCGTACCACTTCCATGAACCGCTGGGCGTGGTCGGACAGATCATTCCGTGGAACTTCCCGCTGCTGATGGCCACCTGGAAGCTGGCTCCGGCACTGGCTGCCGGCAACGCCGTGGTGCTGAAGCCGGCCGAGCAGACCCCGGCGTCCATCATGGTGCTGATGGAGCTGATCGCCGACCTGCTGCCGCCCGGTGTGGTGAACGTGGTCAACGGTTTCGGCGTCGAGGCGGGCAAGCCGCTGGCGTCGTCCAGCCGGATCGCGAAGATCGCCTTCACCGGCGAGACCACCACCGG
>NZ_JAPUED010000239.1 GCF_027492755.1 Micropruina sp.
AGCGGCTGATCAAGGAAGCCGATTACGACTTCCCGGTTCAGTTCGCCAACTACCGCTGAGTTCAGGTCTGGGACGCGCCGCCGAGCAGCGTGCGTAGCTGCGCGGTGTAGTCCTCGAAGGCCCGCCGGCCGGTGGTGGTGAGCGCCAGGTAGGTGACCGGGATGCGGCCGCGGTGGGTCTTCTCGACGGCGACGTAGCCGGCGTCCTCCAGCTTCCTGGCATGGGTGGACAGGTTGCCGGCCGTCATTTCGAGCAGTTCCTGCAGCCGCGGGAAGGAGATCTGTTCGGTCGGTTCGAGGGTGGCCAGGGTGGCGACGATCCGCAGCCGCGCCTGGGCGTGGATGACCGGGTCGAGGTCAGCCATGCGTGGCCTCCGCCACACCGCGCCGGGCACGTCGGGACCACCACAGCGTCCAGACGGCAACGAGCAGGTAGGCGCCACCGCCGCCGATTGCGCAGACCAGGTAGTGGGTGGGCGGCGGGACGAGTGCCGCCACCGCGGCCACGACGATCGACCAGCCGCCGAGCAGCACCATCGGCTGGGCACGCCAGAGCAGGCCCGCCGCGACGTACATCACGCCGGAGAAGAGGATGAACGCCGACGGGTAGTAGATCCGCAGCAGGTCGGCCGGCATTCCCCGGGCCACCAGCGCCTGGCCGATCACCACCACCCCCAGGCTGCCCAGCCACCACAGGTTGCCGTACGCCATTCCGGTGAACGCGCTCTCCTTGCTCGGCCGCAGGCCGCGTCCGGAACGGATGCCGAGCACGGTGGACAGCGCACCGGCCGCCAGCAACAACCCGGCGAACAGGGGCGCGGCCACCTCGAAGGGCAGCACGAACCCGGCGGCGCCGCCGTCCGCGAGCCACAACCCGATGAACCCCACCGACCAGGCGACACCCCAGCCGAACAGGATGGCCGGAACGAATCTGCCGAGCTTGCCCTCGACCCTGCGCTGCTGGCTCTCCAGCAGCGCCAGCATCTCGGCCGGAGTCAGGGCCTCCTCGTCGTCAGCCATGATCAGCCTCCATTCGCGAGAAAGTACGGGATGGCCAGCGCCGGCAGCGTGAACACCAGATTCACCAGGCCATGGGCGAAGACGACCGGCATCAGCCGGCGCTGACGCAGATAGATCAGGCCCGAGCCGGCACCCCAGACGACGAACGCACAGGCCAGCGGCAGCACCGCGTCCGGAGTCGCGGCGTACCAGACGTGCTGCAGGCCGAACAGGACGGCCGAGCTGAGCACGGCCAGCGCGGTCGGTATCCGGCGGGCCAGCACACCCTGGCCGATGCCGCGGTAGACGAGTTCCTCGGTCGGCGCGTTCACGGGCGCGAAGGTGAGCACCGCAAGGATGCCGAGGATGGTCCAGGCCACCGGATTGAGCGTGGGCACGGCGGCCGGATCGAAGAAGACGGTCTGCATCCGCTCGAACATCTGGTCGCCGTGCTGCAGCCAGGTCACCAACATGATCGTGCCCGCGAACGGCAGATAGAGCACCAGTACCCAGAGCAGCCCTTGGAGTAGATCGGTCAGCAGCCGGCGCCGGTCGAATCCGAGGAGTTCTCGGATCGAGCTGCCGACCCGCTTGAGCAACCGGGCGACCAGGAACAGGCAGATCAGGTTCACCGGGAACATCGCGAGACTCGCCAGCAACGAGGGCGGCGGGAAGGCGATCCCTGGCTCTATCAGCTGGACGACGGCCCAGGTGATCACCGACGCAGCGGCCACCAATCCGATGCGCAGCAGCGGCAGGCCGACCGCCCACCCGGTGACGAGTGAGGACGTGATCTGCGCTCCGCTCGCTACCTTTCGGGGCCTCGTTGTCGTGCTCACAAACTACTTTGTACTTCAAAGTCTCTCGAGAATCAATGCCTGAAGCCTGGGATGAGTAGCACGAGTTGCGCTTGCTCAGCCAGCCGTCGACGCACTTTCCATTCCGCGTGGGTTCGCCGCGAGGTGTCTGCTGTGATAACCGGCGTGATCACCCCCCACGCTGGGTTGGCCGTCGGCCAGCCCAGGCCGGTCACGATCTTCGCTCCGGAAGCCGCCACCATCGGCGTTGCGCTGAGTGCTGCGCTCGGCCGTCGCGGATGGATCGCTGACTCGGCCACACTGACCGCGGATCTGTCGCCCGGCCCACCGCCCTTGATCCTGATTCTCGAGGACGACCGAGGCATCCCGGTCAGCACTCTGCCACTCGCCCGCCTGCCACCCTGCGTCGGCGTCGGCACCGTCCGATCCCATCGCTGGCTCATCGCGCTCGCCGAGCGCGGCTTTCCGGTGCTCGACCAGGCGGGTCCGTTTCTGCCCCTGGTCGCCGGAGTGGACGGCGCGCTGCGCGGCCTCGCGACGCACCGCCGGCCCCCGCCGCTGGTGATCACCCGGCTGCGCGAACGCGTCCGGGAGCATGTCGCGCTCGACCGCCTGACCTCGTCCGAACTGACGATCCTGCTGGCCATGATGGACGGCAACGCGGCCTCCGAGATAGCCGATGTCAGTCACCGTTCGATGAACACCGTCCGAACTCACATCAAGACGATTCTCGCGAAGCTCGGCGTATCGTCGCAGCTCGCCGCGGTCTCGATGGCGCATCGGTCGTGGGCCGTTCCCGATCAGGAAAGCCGGCGAGTGATGTTCACCAAATTTGGTGACGACGTTCCTGCATGGTGACTCCGACGATGGGAGCACACCCCCGGCGAGAAGCTCACTCGCCTCGAACAAAGGAGACATTCATGGCTCAGACCGTGAAGGAAGTCGTCAAGATCATCGCCCCGATCGCGCTTGAGGCGTTGGCCACGGCGGCCGAAGCACTGCTGGCCGGTGAGGCCGTCCAGGCGGTCGCCCGCACCCTGCCCACCGGACACGTCAAGGCCAACGGCGACGACCTCGGCGAGATCGTCGAGAAGGACACCTGGACCTACTGCGAGACCAACTTCGCCACCCAGTACGGCTACTACTACGCCGGAGAGACCTCGCAACCGACCAGCGGAGACCTGCCGGTCGCCGCCGGGGAGGACATCATCGTGTGGGAACAGCACAACGGCATCGAGAACATCCAGAGCTACTTGTCGACGGTGTTCAAGGACTCCATCAGCGATCCCGACTCGATCGAGATCTCCAAGAATCTGGGTGCACTCTTCCAGCAGCGCTTCGCCGAGGAGGCGCTGGACTGGACGCCGTTCTCGAAGCGCTTCAACTTCCGGGACAACCTGATCGTGGACACCTACATGGTCACGGCGTCCGCACACGACACCGACAACAACCCCGCGGGCGTGGCCAGCTACTGCTGGGTCGCCTACAACCACAAGGCCTGAGGCGCACCATGGCCTACGTGTATCGCGGCATGTGGTCGGTGCTCAACAGCGACCCCACCACGCCCCTTGTCGAGGCTCAGAACGCCAACGCCCTCGGCGTCCGGGCCGGCACGGACCCGAACCAGAAGCCGCCGCCCGACGTCATCACCTTCAGTGAGGCGGAGCAGGCCTGGGTCGGACCCCGGTCTCCGCAGCCCGCCGACAAGATCCAGGGGATGTCCGTCAGCAAGACGCCCTGCAACCTGCCGCCCCACCGGCGACCCAAGGGAGCGCCCTGGAACGGAACGAACGGCGGCAACGGCGGCAAGAACCCAAGCGTCATGTTCCGTCTCAACACCGACAGCCTTCCCCCTTCGCTGGCGTATCACGCTGATCCGGTGGCGGATGGCCCCTTCAAGGACCCGGACCACGGCGTGATCAGCGCCGCCAGAGTGATGACAGAGACCGACTATGAGAACGCTCTGGCCGGCACGGTGGCACTCTGGGAGAAGGCGCCGAACCCGGCGACGCCATGCACGGTCAGCACCCAGGTGTCGGCACAGGAGGGCTCCATGGAGGTCGACGCGCAACTGGGCTCGCTGCTTCAGCAGGTCGCGGCGGGCACCCACCCGCAGACGCTGATCAGCGCCTTGGTGGAAGCCAACGAGGGTGGCGTCAGCGGCGCCACCCTGGTCGCCTCCATCGAGCGAGCGGTGGACACGGCCGAGGAGGCGGGCAACGCCGACGGTGCCGAGGCGCTGCGCGGGGTACTGGACAGGATCTACGGCTACTGCGCCGCGTCCGCCCGGATCACGCTCCACTGACGACGCCGCACTGAATCCCTCCGGGGGTCGCCAGGGTTTCCCGCCCACGGCGACCCCCGGAGGGCATGCCGGGCGTAGCCGCTAGCGTGACCGGGTGAGTTCCACCCTGCGGATCGCCAGTGCCAACGTGAACGGAATCAGGGCGTGCGTACGCCGCGGCTTCGGGGAATGGCTGGCCCGACGCGAGCCGGACGTCGTCGCCGTCCAAGAGGTGCGCTGCCCACACGACGAACTGCCCGCCGACGCCTGGCCGGAGCATCGGCTCACCTACCACCCGGGACTGTTGGCCGGCCGCAACGGCGTCGGGGTGCTGAGCCGCTGGGCGCCGTCCGCGGTACGGATGGGCTTCGGCAACCGCGCCTTCGACCACGAAGGGCGCTATATCGAGGTCGATCTGGAGCCGCCGTCCGGACCGCTGCTCACCGTGGGCTCGCTGTACGTGCCGAAGGGGGCCTCCTGGGAGGGCCCGGACGCCGACCCTGAGAAGCACCAGCGGAAGATGCGCTTTCTCGCCTCGCTGGCGAGCTATCTCACCCGAGCCCGCCGACAGGCCGTCCGGGAGGGTCGCGAGTTCCTGGTGATGGGTGACTTCAACATCGCCCACACTCCGCTCGACCTGACCAACTGGCGCGCCAATCAGCGCAACTCGGGCTTCCTGCCCGACGAGCGGGCCTGGTTCGACCGAATGCTGACACCGCGGACCTTCGTGGACGTGATTCGGAGGCTGCACCCCGCTCAGCCCGGTCCGAACTCGTGGTGGACCTGGCGCGGCCAAGCATTCACCAAGGACACCGGCTGGCGCATCGACTACCACCTCGCGACGCCCGGGCTGGCTGCCGCTGCGATCAGTGGGGGCACCGATCGTGAGCCGAGCTACGAGCAGCGGATGAGCGACCACTCCCCTGT
>NZ_JAPUED010000240.1 GCF_027492755.1 Micropruina sp.
ATCAAGTCCGGGATGACGATAGAGGTGCTTTGGTCAGCGCGCACGCGGAGATTTGAAGCGGTGGTGGGGGATGGCTGTGGCAGGTAGGTGGGCGTCTGGAGGCACCCGTAAGCGGGCGGCGCAGCCATCCCCCACCACCGCGGCGACCAAAGGTGACCACGAGGAGAAGACCAGAACTCCGCGAGGGGCCTCGACAAGCTCGACCAACGGAGGGGCCAGACGGTGAGTGGGTGATCGACCAGCGGTGGGGCCGACCTCAGTCCTCGGGAGACTCCGCAGATTGAGCGGGAGCACTGGCGGCCTCGATGGTGGCGCGGGCGCCGTCCAACCATTCCTCGCAGCGACGGGCCAACGCCTCACCCTCCTGCCAGAGCTCCATCGCCTTCGACAGGGGCACGGAGCCGGCTTCGAGGGTCTGTACCACTTCGACCAGGCGCTGTCTGGCCTGCTCGTAGCTCTGCGGCTGCTCAGCCATCGGATTCCCTCCTGGTTTCGACTGCCGTGACCTCGGCGCGGAAGAGGCCGTCGGCAAGCATGGTGACGACTGAGTCGCCGGGCGATACAACGGTGGTGGAGTCGACCGGTTCACCGGCCGCGGTGCTGACGATCGCGTAGCCGCGCAACAGGGTGGCCCGCGGTGACAGTGCGCGGATTCGTCCCAGCGCGTGTTCGACCCAGGACGCCTCTTCGCGCAGCCGGGCCCGGACGGCGCGTTCGCCCCGCGCCCGCAGCTCGGTGACTTGGCCGGCCTGGACGGTGATCGGCCCGAGCGGGTCGGCCAGCACCGGCCGGGTGCGCATGGTGGCGACGAACTGCGTCTCGCGATCGAGCATCCGCAGCATCGCGGCCCGTACCCGCTGGCCCGCCTGGTGGACCCGGGTGCGTTCCTCGGTGACGTCGGGGACCACCCGCTTGGCGGCGTCGGTAGGGGTGGCGGCACGGACGTCGGCGACCAGGTCGAGGATCGGGGTGTCCGGCTCGTGCCCGATCGCGCTCACCACCGGGGTGCGGCAGGCGAACACCGCGCGGGCCAGCGACTCGTCCGAGAAGGGCAGCAGATCCTGGAGTGAGCCGCCGCCCCGGGCGATCACGATCACCTGCACGTCCGGGTCGCGATCGAGGGCGGCCAGGGCGTCCCGCACCTGTTCGACGCAGGAGGTTCCCTGCATCATGGCGTGCTTGATGGTGAATCGGACGGCCGGCCAGCGGCTCCGCGCCACCTGCAGGACGTCGCGCTCGGCGGCGCTGCCCTCACCGGTGATCAGTCCGACGGCTCGCGGGAGGAACGGCAGGGTCTGCTTGCGGGCGCGGTCGAACAGCCCTTCGGCCTGCAGCATCCGCTTGCGCTGCTCGATCTGGGCGAGCAGCCGTCCCTCGCCGGAGGCGCGCAGGTCGCTGCATTCGAAGGTGAGCGATCCACTGCGGCTCCACACGGTCGGCCGGACCAGCGCGACGACCTCCATGCCCTCGGCGATCGGTCCGGCGGTGTCCAGGACGCCGGTCGACGCGGTGACGGTGACCGACACCTCCGCCAACGGATCGCGCAGAGTGAGGAAGTGGGTGGCGCCGCCGGAGCGACGCTTCAACTCGAGCAACTGACCGGCGACCCAGACGCTGCCGAGCCGCTCCACCCAACTCTTGGTGGCAGCCAGGATCGTCCGCAGCGGTTGCGGCTGCTCCGGACTGCTGGTCATCGGCATGGCCCGACCCTACTGGCCGCCGCCGACAAGACCCGGCGAACGCCGTCCTCCCAGCCCACCGCTCGCCGGACTATCGACCGCTCGCCGAACTCAGCGAGCCCTGAATAGTTCGGCGAGCGCGAGCGGGGCGACCCGGCGGACGGGCCGCAGAACGCGGTCGATAGACTGGCCGCCATGACCGAATCCAAACGCGTCGTCGTCGCCGCGCCCCGCGGATACTGTGCCGGCGTCGACCGGGCGGTCGTCACGGTCGAGCGGGCGCTGGACCTGTACGGCGCACCGGTTTATGTGCGCAAGCAGATCGTGCACAACCGGCATGTGGTCGAAGACCTGGAGGCCCGCGGGGCCATCTTCGTCGACGAGTTGGACGAGGTTCCCACCGGCTCGACCGTGGTCTTCTCGGCGCACGGGGTGTCGCCGGCAGTGCACACCCAGGCCGCTGAGCGGGGCCTGAAAACCATCGACGCCACCTGCCCGCTGGTCACCAAGGTGCACAGCGAGGCACGGCGGTTCGCCAACCGGGGGCTGCAGATCCTGCTGATCGGACACGCGGGACACGAGGAGGTCGAGGGCACCACCGGTGAGGCCCCGGAGCACATCACCTTGGTGGAGCGTCCTGAGGACGTGGCGAACGTCGAGGTCGCCGACCCGGCCAAGGTCGCCTGGCTCTCGCAGACCACCCTCAGCGTCGACGAGACCTGGGAGACGGTCGGCAAGTTGCGCGAGAAGTTCCCGCAGATGATCGACCCGCCCAGCGACGACATCTGCTACGCGACCCAGAACCGACAGTCCGCGGTGAAGCAGATCGCATCGGACGCGGATCTGGTGATCGTCGTCGGCTCCCGGAACTCGTCCAACTCGGTGCGGCTGGTCGAGGTGGCCCTGGAGGCCGGTGCGAAGGCGTCCTATCGCATCGACAATGCGGGCGAGATCGACGAAACCTGGCTCGAGGGTGTGCAGAAGGTCGGCGTCACCTCAGGTGCCTCGGTGCCGGACGAACTGGTGCAGGGAGTGCTCGCCTTCCTGGAAGAACGCGGCTTCCCGGCCGCCGTCGAGGAAAGGCTGACCGAGGAGAACCTGGTCTTCGCGCTGCCCCCCGAGTTGCGCAAGGACATGCGTCGCGCCGAGGCCTGAGCAGCACCGTCGATCGAGTGTGAGACACCGTCGATCGAGCGCGAGACACCGCTGATCGAGCTTGTCGAGATCCTTTCGACCGTGCGACCAGGGGTTTCGACAAGCTCAACCAGCAGTGGCTGGCTTGACCGGGACGGGACCCTGAGCTCAGACCAGGAAACGGTAGAACGGGCTGTCGGGCGCGATCCGGTCGACGATCAGGCGGCTGCTCTTCATCCGATCGAGCAGGCCCTGCAGATCCGTGGGGTCGCCCAGTTCGACGCCGACCAGCGCCGGACCGGTCTCCCGGTTCGACCGTTTCACGTACTCGAACAGGGTGATGTCATCGTCGGGACCCAGCACATCGTCGAGGAAGCGGCGCAGCGCCCCCGGCTCCTGCGGGAAGTTGACCAGGAAGTAGTGCTTGCGCCCCTCGTAGACCAACGCGCGCTCGGCGATCTCGGCGTAGCGGGAGAGGTCGTTGTTGCCGCCGGAGATGATGGCGACCACCACCCGGCCCGGCGACGGCTTGTAGAGGCCGAGCGCGGCGGTGGCGAGGGCGCCGGCCGGCTCGGCGATGATGCCGTCCACCTGGTACAGCTCGAGCATCTCGGAACAGATCCGGCCCTCGGGCACCGAGAACATGTGCGGCTTGAGCCGGCGGGCGATGTCGAAGGTGAGTTCGCCGACCCGGCGCACCGCGGCGCCGTCGACGAAGGTGTCCAGCTTGAGCAGATCGCGCGGCCGGCCCGCCTCCAGCGCGACCGCCATGGACGCCGCCCCGGACGGCTCCGCCCCCACCACCTTGCTGGTCGGGTGCCGCTCGGCGAGCCAGGTCATGCAGCCGCCGATCATGCCGCCGCCACCCACCGGAACGATCAGCGTGTCGGGTGCTCGGCCCAGCTGACGGACGATCTCAGCCGCCACGGTGCCCTGACCGGCCACCGTCCGGGGGTCGTCGAAGGCCGGCACCATGGTGCGGCCCTCGGTGGCGACGATCTCGTCGGCGCGGGCGGCAGCCTCGTCGTAGGTCTCGCCGTGGACGATCAGTTCGACCCAGCCCTCGCCCAGCTGGCGCATCCGCTGCCGCTTCTGCCGCGGTGTGGTGGACGGCACGACGACCTTGGCCTCGATGCCGAGCTTGGCGCAGGCGAACGCGACGCCCTGGCCGTGGTTGCCGGCGCTCGCGCAGACCACCCCGGCGGCCCGCTCGTCGGCGCCCAGTTGGCTGATCAGGTTGTAGGCGCCGCGCAGCTTGTAGCTGCGGACGGGTTGCAGGTCTTCGCGTTTGAGCCAGACCTGGGCGCCGGTGGCGTCCGAGAGCCGCTTGTTGAACTGCAGCGGGGTCTCGATGATGACGCCGGCCAACCTATCGGCCGCCTCTTCAATGCTCTGCGCGGTGACGCTGACGCCCGTGCTGTCCTGCGTGGTGACGCTCATTGATCCATTCTCGCGCTCACCTCAGCCGGCTGTTCGCCGACGCCGAGATGCGGGCGGATCGACGATCTCACCGGCGATCAGCTCATCGAGTGCGGGCTGCGGCCGGTTCAGGCCCTCGGGGTCGCTCGCCCTGGCGCCGATCATCGGCGTGACCTGAGCGGCGTCGTCGACCAGCTCGGACGCCGTCAGTGGCCGGACGGCGGCCTCCACCGCGTTCACCGTCGCCAACTCCTTGCCGCTGACGTGCAGGTCGCGCAGCTTGCGCGCGGTCGGGAACACCCGTGTCTCGATGGAGCCGACCGCCTGGTTGTAGGCGGTCACGGACGCGGTCAGCGACCGCCCGATCTTGTCGAAGTGTCCGCCCAGGGTGCGCAGCCGGTCGTACAGCTCACGAGCGACCTCGGACACCTCCGCGGCCGATTCGGCGAGAGCGGCCTGCTTCCAGCCGTAGGCCACCGCCCGCAGCAACGCGATCAGGGTTGTCGGCGTGGCCAGGATCACGTTGCGCTGCGACGCGTACTCGTGCAGATCGGGCTGGCGGCTGAGCGCCTCGGCGGCCAGCGCTTCACTCGGAATGAACATCACCACGAACTCCGGGGTGCCGAAGTCGGACTTGAAGTAGGCCTTGCCGGACAGCTGATCGACATGGGTGCGGACGTTCTTCGAGAACGAGGTCAGCGACACCTCGCGGGCCTGCTCGTCGTCGGTCTCGTGGGCGTCGAGGAAGGCGGCCAGCGGCACCTTCGAGT
>NZ_JAPUED010000241.1 GCF_027492755.1 Micropruina sp.
CCGTGGCCGTCTCGGCGATCTTCGCCGCTCTGACCTGGGTGGCCTGGTCGCGACTCCAGTTGGATCGCTGAATGTGAATATCGTTGGGCGAGCTTGTCGAGAGGAGAGGTGTCAGATTGCCCGGGACGTCGACGGCTGCCGAAGCCGGCAACACACTGGTGCTCGTCCGCCACGGCCAGAGTCAGGCGAATGCGGACGGCCTGTTCACCGGCCTGCTCGATGTCCCGCTGACCGATCGCGGCCGATCTGAGGCCGCTCGTGCGGCACGGATGCTCAACGATGTGGGCCTCGCCCCACCGGCATGGTTCTGCTCGCCGTTGCGCCGGGCCCGCGAGACCGCGGCGATCCTGACCGCCGAGCTGCGTCGTCCACCACGCAACACGGTGTGGGACTGGCGGTTGGCCGAACGCAACTACGGCGCGCTCACCGGCCGCACCAAGCAAAGCGTGCTGACCGAGTACGGCCAGGAGCAGTTCCTCGCCTGGCGGCGCTCGGTCGACGTGGCCCCGCCGCCGATGTCGGACGAGCAGCGCGCGACCCTCGGGGACGCGCCGGCGGCACTGGGGCTGACCGAGGCGCTCGCCGACGTCGTCGTCCGGGTCGGGGCGGTCTGGCGTGACGAGATCGAACCGGCGCTGCGCCGCGACGGGAGCGCGCTGGTGCTTGCCCACGGCAACTCGCTGCGCGCTCTGTGCGTCGTCCTGGACGCGCTGACCCACGCCGAGGTGCAGGCGCTCAACATCCCCACCGGCCATCCGCTGATCTACCGGATCGCGAGCGATGGCCGGCCCCTGGTTCGGGGCGGACGTTACCTCGACCCGATCACCGCCCACGCCGCCGCGGCCCGGATCGCCCAGGAGGGCGGCACGTGAACCCGATCGACGCGGTGCGGGAGATCCGCCCAGCCCTGGCCGACTGACCGCCGTCGAGTCGGGCGAGGTGGGCCACTTCGTCTGGTCGACGCCGGTACCGCGACCGGTCGGGAGTCGTCGTGCTGCTGGCGGATAGCGAGACAGATCTCGTCGCGGACGGCCTCGTCCAGGAAGCCGTAGTGGTCGCCCGGGAAGCGGTGTGCGCAGACCTGCGGTGAGTGTCGGGCGAGCATGCGGACGAACGGCGCGGAGGCGTCCTGGTCGCCCGCGAAAGCGTGCAGAGGGCCGACGGCACCGCACGGGTCGAAGCCCCAGCCCCGGGGTCCCCACACGGCGAGCAGATCGGAGGCGATGGCGCCGGGACCAGCGGCGGCGCTCTGGGCGGACATGGCGCCCAGCATCCGCCGCTGGACGGGGTCCTCCAGCACGGCACGCAGCAACCCGCGGTCGGCGCGCGGGAACAGCGCGAGTGCCCGCGACTGCGCTCGCGGGTCGTCCAGGTGCTCGGCGGCGACACCTGAGGCCCGGGCCAGCAGGGGAGCGAGCACCCGGCGAATCAGCCACGGCGCATGTCGGCAGCAGAACGTGATCGCACGCTGCTGACGGTTGAGTCCGGAGGAGCCCGCGGGCGGCGCAGGGTTGATCAGCGCCGCGCCGCTGACTCGTCCGGGTAGGGCGTGTGCGCAAGCCAGGGCGAGTGAGGCGCCCGCCGACCAGCCGGCCACCACGAAGCGTCCGAGCCCGAGTTCGTCGGCGGTCAGGCCCAGCCGGCGACCCCAGGCGACCAATGGGTGTTCCTCGGTGGTCGGCTGCGCCACCGGTTCCGGGCGAGGCACCGAGATCAGCCGGACGCCGCGGTGCTGGGCGGCGTCCCCGAGCAACGCCGCCTCGGCGGGCCCCGAGTTGGTCCCGTGGAAGTAGAGGCACGGCACGCCGTCCGCTGCTCCGAACTCCTCGATCATCGGTGCTCCAACTCCGGCGCGGAACTCTGCGATGCGACCTTCGCGGGGGCCCTCGGTCCGGCTGCGCTAGGCCAGCCCGCCGGCAGCAGCGGATGCAGTTCGGGAGTGCGGCGCGCGGCGCGGGCGATGTAGACGGCATTCCAGACGCCCAGTCCGGTCAGGCCAACGGTCATCCACAGAGTGGAGAGACCCACCGCCCAATCGATCGGCAGCACCGCGACCATCGGAATGCGCAGCAGTGATTCCGCCACCAACCCAACACCCCAACCTACGGTGCTGACCCGGAACGCCCGGCGCGCAGCCGGCACGGTCCGGTAGAGCTCGTCCAACTCGGCCGCCCGCCCAGGCTTCCACGACTGTGCTGCCGACAGCGTCATTGGTTGCCGTGAAGCGAGGCTGAGCAAGAACATCGCGCCGATCGTCGCCGTCCCGGCCGAATCCTTGAGAAGTATCCAGCGAGCATCGCCGCCGACGAAGGCCAGGGCGAAGCCGACCCCGAAGACGGCGAGCATCATGCCCGCGAACCAAGTCAGTCGTCGCTGCCGAATCGCCACCCAGGCCAGCCGGACGCCGGCAGCCAGGCCTGCGGTGAGCAGGGCGAGCTGATCGGAGGCGCCGGCGAAATGGAGGGCGTAGTAGCCGACCAGCGGCAGCCCGATGTCGGCGAGGAGGCCCGGCAGCGGATTCCCGTCCCGGGCTGCACGGCCGTATGCAGTAGGTGCCATAACACTGGTATATATCAATGTTATACCGCTGGCAAGACCTGTTCGGGCCGTCTCCCCTGTCCCTCCTCCCCGCGGCGGGGGGTGCATCAAGGACCCCCGCCGGGCGTCCGCACCCTGCTCGAGATCCCCTCGATCGGGCTCGAAATCCCCTATATCTAGGGGCTGTTTCTCGCTGAATGGTGGCGATCTCGGCACGTAAGCTGAGTGTTGACTCGAACCCACACGAGCAGAACTCGATTCATAAAAAGGGAGTTTGGCGTGTCTTCAACCAATGTGACCACGGCATCTCGAAGTACCCGTGTCGCTCTTATGGTCGGCGGGGTGGTCGGTGTGCTGTTCGGTATCGCCGTTCTCTCCTGGCCGACAAAGGCAGCTGTCGCGGTGACGATGCTGATCGCCGCGTGGGCCCTTGTCGCGGGGCTCACCTATGTGTTCATGTCCATCTTCGCCAAAGAGATGGGCGTCGGCGCCAGGATCGGACACGTTCTTCTCGGATTGCTCTACATCGTCGCCGGAATCGTCGCATTCTCCGAACTGCAGCAGTCGGCGGCTTTTCTCGCCATCTTCGTCACCGTGATGGTCGGAATCATGTGGATCATCGAAGGGTTCACCGCACTGTTCACCCTCGGCGGCAATCAGGGCTCGCGTATTCTCACCATCGTCTTCGCCATCATCTCGATCATCGCCGGCGTCACCTTGGTGACGAGCCCGCTGTGGGGAGCGCTGTTCCTGTGGTGGCTCGTGGGCATCTCGCTCCTGGTCCTCGGCGTCATCAACTTCCTCCGCGGACTGGCAGGGTCTAAGTCCGATCGCGGCTGACAGCCCCCGCATCGGCGTGGCTTGCCCCTGAACTCCACCCTGGGGTGGATGACCAGGATCAAACCGGTCTCCGATGCGCGAGGAGGGTCTGGGGGCGACGATCGGGACATGTCCGTTGCTGCCGTGCCGATCTACGTCACGACGATCCGCGCGCTCGGCTGGTGACGGCATGAACGCCGTGGGGGATCGCGCCAGCGCGCCGGTGGTGTGCGGGCTGCGCACGGTCGGCGGGTTGTTCGCCGGCGTCGTGTGCCTGACCGCTGCCGTCGGGATCGTCACCGCACCGCTCGTCGCCGACCCGCTCGTGCGCGCCCTGTTCGGCGTGGCACTGCTCACCGTCGTGGCGGTTCTGGTCAGGCCGTGGTTCGGCAGTTGGCGGGATCTCGGCATGCACCGTCAGGTCCGGCAGCCGTGGCTGCTCGCCACGCCCGCGGTGATCGCCGGGGCGCCGCTGCTGTGGGGCGTTCAATGGCCTCCGGCCGCAGCGTTCGGCATCCTCGCCGCCGGCTACCTGCTCACCGGCTTCACGGAGGAGCTTCTCTGGCGCGGCATGGCGCTGCGGGCGCTGGAGCGTAGCCGTCCGCTCGTCGCGGTGCTCGTGACCTCCGCGTTGTTCGGGCTCAGTCATCTCGTGAACCTGCTGTACCGCGACAACGCCGGGCTCGTGCTCGCGCAAGTGTGGGGCGCGTTCTGCTTCGGCGTCGGCTATGCGGCGCTGCGCCGACGGATCGGCTCGATCCTCCCGCTCATGCTGCTGCACGCCGTCACCGACTTCGCCGGCCGCATCACCGCGGGTCCCGCGATCCTCTTCTTCGTGATGCAGGACGCCGTGCTGCTCGGCTTCGGGCTCGTGCTGGTGCTGCGCGAGCGGGGAGTCCCGTCCTCAGCTCAGCTCGTCGGGTAGCGGTCGGCGTACAGATCGACGATCGCGTCGAGGTGGCGGCCCCAAGAGCGACCGGGCGTGTCCGATGTCTCATCCCCTCGGCCTCTGCCCTGTGACAGCTGTTTGGACTATCGTGCGATCCATGGCGCGGTTCATCCCGTTGGAGTGGCCGGTAATCCGGCAGCTCACCTCGTCCGACAAGCTCGGACGAGGCGAGGCCGTGACGTCGCACAAGACGCAGTCCATCGCCCCGCGGACGGCCACCGCCGACCGGGTCGTGCAGAGCGTCTGTCCCTATTGCGCGGTCGGCTGCGGCCAACGCGTCTACGTCAAGGACGAGAAGGTCATCCAGATCGAGGGCGATCCCGACTCGCCCATCTCGCGCGGCCGGCTGTGCCCGAAGGGGTCGGCCAGCGAGCAGTTGGTGAACGCGCCGGGACGCCAGATCGAGATCCGCTACCGGGCGCCGTACGCCACGGAGTGGGAGAGCTTGTCGCTGGATCGTGCGATCGAGATGATCGCCGATCGGTTCATCGAGTCGCGCCGGCGCTGGTGGCAGGACACCGATGAGCACGGACGCCCGCTGCGCCGCACCATGGGCATCGCCTCGCTGGGCGGCGCGACGCTCGACAACGAAGAGAACTACCTGATCAAGAAGCTCTTCACGGCGGCCGGGGCGATCCAGATCGAGAACCAGGCCCGTATTTGACACTCCGCCACGGTTCCCAGTTTGG
>NZ_JAPUED010000242.1:0-2611 GCF_027492755.1 Micropruina sp.
ACCTGGGAGGCCGCCCACTCGTCCCACTGCTGCAGGTGCAGGTCGGTGCCGCACAGCCCGGCCCGCAGCACCCGGATCTTCACCTGCCACGGCCCGCAGGACGGTTCGGGCCGGTCCACCAGCTCCAGACCCGGTCCCGCCGCCATCTTCGCCAGCGCCCGCACCACCGTCTCCTCTCCTGTCACCATCCAACCACTTGCCATCGGAGGTCGCGCCGGTTGATAGCCGGGATGCCGTGCGCGCTTCCCGCCGGCGCCCGACCGGCCACTGCTGCTCGGCGTTTCTGGACGGCTCGGCCGCAGCCGTTCGGGGTGGGGGTGCCGGGGTTCGCCGGCCTGCTCGGCCTGTTGGTGTTCCTGGCTGGTTCGGGCTACCTCGCCCGGTCGCCGATTCACAGGGACGCGGTGCTACCGCTCATGCTCGCGCTCGCCGGGCCTCCGGTGGGCCTGATCACGGTCGGGGTGCTGTACCTGATGTGGTTGCCCGATGCGTGCTCGACGACCACCGAACGGCCGGTGAACACCGTGAACGGACGAAGCGGCCGCGGGCAGGGCGGTCGACTCACCGGTCACCGCTTCCATGCTGGGCAGGCGGCCCGCCTCGCGAGCCAGTCGCCGGCGAGCGGCACGACGTCGCCGGGCGGCGGCCTGCAGCGCGAACACCCCGCTCAGCGCCATCACCCCGGCGAACGAGGTGAGAACCATCCATAGCGGATTCATCACGCCCCCTTCGCCGCCGCCTCGACCTGTTGCGGGACAAGTAAACCAGCAATCCCAGTGAATTGCCGAGGCGTCCGGTCGTGCGGAAACGAGCCGTGAAGGTTAGCCCGGCTAGGTGAGATGTCACCTAAGTTCAGCCGGCCTCCGGCTGCGGTTCACCAAGAATTCGGCTGTTCACAACTGCCGATAGTTGCCACGCAGATAAGCCACCGGCGCCACCGCGTCATCGATCTCAACCGACTCGACGACACCGCGCACCAGCATCGACCAACCGGCCTCGACCGGTTCGTCGATCAGCCGCGCTCCCAGCCAGCCGGGCGAAGCGGCCAGCACGGGTCCCCACGCGGTGTCCCGCCAGGAGCCCATCCGGAACGGTCCACCCGGGGCCGGCGCCAGGCCGGCCATCGCATCGGCGAGCAACCGGTCGCCGTACGACATCAGGCTGACCGCCCAGCGCCGGGTTCGAAGCAGATCCTCGAACAACTCCGACGCCGGATCGATCAGCCCGATCACTTCTCCCGGCTCGCCGTCGGCGACCACGATCGACGACACCGTGAGGCCGCTCGGCCCCGCGTCGCCGTGCGTCGTCCAGACGGTGACCGGTGCGGGCAATCGTCCACGAAACCGCCGCAGCGGGCGCCGAGGCTGACCCGCCGCGAACGGGTGGGTGTCGTGGATGGTCACCCGGCCAGTTTCTCAGCCCTCGGCGCCGTCGGTCCCGGCGTCCGCGGGAGCCTTGCTGGCCTCCGCGGTTGCGGTCGGGGTCTCCGTCGCCGTCGGGGTTTCCGTCGCGGTCGGGGTCGGCGTGGCGGTCGGCGTCGCCGTGGGGGTCGCGCTCTGCGTCGGCTTGGTCGAGGTTGCGGACGCGGACGGCTTGGGTGCCGCCCTCTTGTTGCTGACCTGGCCGATCGTCGTGCCGGTCCGGCCGTCCAGCGTCTGGCCGGTGCCGAACTCCCAGCCGGTGACGATGCCCATGGCCACCACGAAGGTCGCCGCGGCAGTAGCCAGCATGCCGCCGAACACCATCCACGGACGCCGCGAGCCCCCGCGACGACCAGCGGACGTCCTGGAGCGCTTGCCGTAGTCCTCGTCCACCGCGTCGTCGGGCACGGTGACGACCTCGGGCCGGCCGTCGGCGTCGCGCAGCACGATCTTCTTGACACCCTCACGGGTGTGCTCGAGGCCCTTGGTGTAGAGCGTGCTGGCGAACGCGGCCAGCACACTGGCGATGCCGGCGCCGGCCAAGGTGCCCGCATAGCCCAGGCGCGAGCCCAGGGCAGCCGTCGTGATGGCAGCCAGCGCGCCCCCGGCGATCTGGGTCAGGTTGAAGAGTCTGGGCTTGTCTTCGGTCGTTTCGGTCTTCTCGGCGGTCTTCGTCTCAGTCACTTAGTCACTCGTCTACGTCTCGTCTGGTTCGCACCTCCATCAAGGTTAGTCATTGTGACCAATATTCCCAAAGGCCGGCGTGTCGCCGGTAGGGTGACGACATGGAGACCGCTCAGCAAACCGTCTACGAGCGGGTCGGTGGCCACCCCACCTTCGTCGCGCTGGTCGATGCCTTCTACGCCGGCGTGGCCGAGGATCCGCCCCTGCGGGCGATGTACCCCGAGGAGGATCTCGGGCCCGCCGCGGACCGGCTGCGAATGTTCCTGGAACAGTACTGGGGCGGCCCAAAGACCTACGGCGAGCAGCGTGGACACCCGAGGCTGCGAATCCGGCACGCCCCGTTCACGGTCACCCCGACCCAGCGGGACCGCTGGCTGCACCACATGCTCGCCGCCTTGGACGGCCTGCATCTCGACCCCGAACTGGACGCCGAGATGCGCGACTACCTGATCCGCGCGGCGCACTTCATGGTGAACAGCTTCGAGGAATAGCGCCCGGACTTGGCT
>NZ_JAPUED010000242.1:2711-4912 GCF_027492755.1 Micropruina sp.
CCGGACTTGATCCGGGATCTCGCCTGAGACTCAGCCCGAGCTCAGATCCGTCCGGAGATCCCGGCGTTCGCCGGGGATGACGAGGACTACTAACCGAGCGGCGCTGAATAGACGCCGGCGCGGTCGGCGATGATCTGGGCGATCTGCCGGGCCGCGTCCGGCTTGGCGACCTTGCTGCTCGCCTTGGCCGCCGCTGCCAGTGCGTCCGGGTCCTCGACCCAGCGCCGAACGGCGTCCACCACCTGATGCGGACGCGGCGCCCAGACCCCGGCCTTCTTCTTCACCACGTAGGCGACGTTGCCGTCCTCCTGGCCGGGCAGCCGGGAGTACAGCACCAGCGGCAGGCCCGCGATGAAGCCCTCGCTGATGGTGCCCGGACCGGCCTTGGTGACCAGCATGTCGGCAGCCGCCATGAACTCCGGCATCTGGGTGGTGAAGCCGTAGATGTGGTGCGGCATGTTCCAGGACAGGCTCTTCAGCCGGTGCTGTAGCGACTCGTTGCGGCCACAGATCGCGACCACGGTGGCCTTCAGCCGGGCCTCGTTGATCGACTTCACCACGGCTTCCATCGGACCCATGCCGTCGCCACCGCCGACCACCAGGATCACCGGCAGGTCACGGCGCCAGCCCTGCTCGTCGCGGAAGGCCATCGGATCGGCGGGCGGCACCCGGAAGCGTTCGGCCACCGGCAACCCGACCACCCGGACGTTGCCCTCGGGAATGCCGTACTCGACGGCCACCTCGCGGGCCTCCTTGGTGGGCACCACCACCAGGTCGGCGCGCCGGTCGAACCAGAACGCGTGGGTGGTGACCATGTCGGTGACCACCGTGATGAACGGGGTCGGGTTCGACTTCATGGTGCGCAGCACCCCGGTGTTCACCAGCGGATGCACCGACACGATGATGTCGGCCGGGTTCTCGCGGTAGAGCCGCCGGATCGCCCGCGCCACATAGGGGAACAGCGCCCGGATGACCGCCCGCGAACGGCGTTTGCCGTCCGTCGCCTTGTACGAGATCGCCCAGGTCTCGGGAAATTTCGTCATCGGCGGATACATCTCGGGCGCGTACCGCAGCGGCGCCGGAAGATAGTCGCGGAAGACGTCCACCATCTTGCAGTCGAAGACGCCCGGGTACTCCAGACCGAGTGCCTCGATCAGCGCAAGAGTCGCCGAGCGGTGCCCGCCACCGGTGTCGGAGAACAGGAACAGCACTCGCTTGCGTGCGGCCGGTACGCCCGCCATGGCCCTCCTCGTGGTGGCGATGTGTCGCACTCGCACGATACCGCCGAGAACGCCGCCACGTTCGAAGGACGCGCTTAGCCCGGATCCGGGCTTAGGGCTCAGGCTCCCCCGCCGAGGCTGGACCCGCCGTGGGAGCCGGCGCCCGGCGGAACCATGCCCTGGGTGGACTCGTCCGCCCGATGCCGTTGGGCGTATGCCTGATCCTCGGAACCGGCGTCGACATGGGTCGGGTCGAGCACTCGGCGCAGGAAGGTGCGGGTCCGCTCGTGCTGCGGGTCGCCGATCACCTCGTCGGGTGGCCCCTCTTCGACGATCACGCCGCCGTCCATGAAGATCACCCGGTCGGCCACCTCGCGGGCGAAGGCCATCTCGTGGGTGACCACCATCATCGTCATGCCGGACTTGGCCAGATCGCGCATCACCGACAGCACATCGCCGACTAACTCAGGGTCGAGCGCCGACGTCGGTTCGTCGAACAACATCAGCTCGGGATTCATCGACAGCGCCCGGGCGATCGCCACCCGCTGCTGTTGGCCGCCGGACAGCTGCGCCGGATACGCGTCGCCGCGATCTCCGAGGCCGACCTTGGTGAGGTTGTCCCGCGCGGTCCGCTCGGCCTCGGCCTTATCGACCTTGAGCACGCTGATCGGCGCGATCGTACAGTTCTCCAGCGCCGTCAGGTGCGGGAAGAGGTTGAACTGCTGGAAGACCATGCCCATCCGGGTGCGCAGGGCGTCGACATCGGCGTCCAGATCGGTGATCTCCTCGTTGAGGATGAACACCCGTCCGGCGGTGGGTTGCTCGAGCAGGTTCACGCAGCGCAGCAGCGTCGACTTGCCCGAGCCGGACGGCCCGATCACGCAGACCACTTCGCCGCGGTGGATGACCGTGGAGATGCCCTTGAGCACCTCGATCTGGCCGAAGCTCTTGTGCAGGTCGTAGATCTGGATCTCGTCGTCG
>NZ_JAPUED010000243.1 GCF_027492755.1 Micropruina sp.
GCCCGCCGTCGATGGCTGCACGAAGGTCACTGCGCCCTCCAAGAATCACGCGCAGCCAACACAGCCGGGCGACGCCCACTTTACCGAGGAGGCTCCTGTGTCGCAGCCGTTCGAGGTTTAGCCCGCGGCCGGCTGGGTATCACCGTTTTGGGTGAGGCCGAGGTTCACAAGACCCGGCCCGCCCGCACCGTACGAGGCTTCCGCCGGTAGCCACCCGGACTTTGGTGTCCAGGCAGGTCCCGGCGGCCGAACAGGGAGTGAGGATCGACGATGCACGCAACGCCCGCCCTCCGAGTGGCGCTGATCGACGACTGTGACTTGGTGGCCGCAGGCCTGAGGCACATGTTCGCGGGATCCGCCGGCCGGATCGAGTTAGCCGGATCATGGCACGGATCGGAAATCCCGGAATCCGTCGACATCGCGCTGTACGACCCGTTGCGGCGGCGCAGCGACGACCCTGACGTACTGGGCCGTCTGGTGCGCGACCGTCGGGTCCGACGGGCGGTCGTGTACAGCTGGAATCTGCTGCCGGCACTGATGGACCGCGCGCTGCGCGACGGCGCGTCCGGCTATCTGTCGAAGGCGATGGGCGCACGTGAGCTGGTGGCTGCGCTGGAGCGGGTGCGGGCCGGCCAATTGGTCACCGTGCCCGAACGCCGGACCGCCTCCTGCGGTGGGCAGTGGCCCGGACGCGAGGACGGATTGTCGTCGCGCGAGGCCGAGGTGCTCGCCCTGATCACCCAGGGCATGTCGAACTCCGAGATCGCCGAAGGCATGTATCTGAGCCCCAACTCGGTGAAGAGCTACATCCGCTCCGCGTACCGCAAGATCGGGGTGGCGCGGCGCACCCAGGCCGTCTCCTGGGGCATGCGGCGAGGCCTGCACGCCGGCTATCTGGCAGCCGGGTAAGAAGTCGCGAGTTCCGCCTGTGACTGTTGCGCTTCTCCAATTCGCGTGGCAGGGTCGAAGATGTCTGAGCGGTCAAACCAGGTGCTGACTCGGCTGTACCGAGGAGCGCCATGGCGCACACAGCCGCACCATTCGACCATTCCACCCAGGACCTGTTCGCACTGCTTCATGCCGGCGAGGATTCCGTCGCCCGCCGCCGCATCGCCGAGCGAATCGTGGAGGCACATCTCTCGCTGTGCGACACGCTGGCCGGCCGCTACCGGGGCCGGGGCGTCGACCACGACGACCTGGTCCAGGTCGCCCGGATGGCACTCTGGCTGGCCATCGAGCGGTACCGGGCCGATCAGGGGGCGACCTTCACCTCCTACGCCATCCCGACCATCACCGGGGAACTGAAGCGCTATTTCCGCGACCACTGCTGGATGATCCGTCCGCCGCGGCATCTGCAGGAGTTGCGGGCCAGCGCGGTCGCCCAGCGCAGCGAGTTGGAACAATGCCTCGGACGCGAGTTGGGCGTCGACGAACTCGCACACCAGATGGACGTCTGCGCCCGCGAGCTGCGGGCAGCCCTGGACACCTCGGACAGCTACCAGCCGGCCTCGCTCGACATCGCCTACGGCGACGGATCGCGCGAATCGGTCGGCTCGCAGGTGCCTTCCGAGGAGGATCTGGGCACGACCGTGATCGAGCGCCTCGCGTTGCGGCGAGCGGTCGGACGGCTGTCCGGCCGTGACCGTGCCCTGCTGGCCTGGCGCTTCGTGGAGGAGTGCACCCAGCGTGAGATCGCTCGCCGGCTCGGTGTTTCGCAGATGCAGGTGTCCCGGCTGATCCGCCGGATCATCGAGACTCTGCGCTCGGAACTGGAACCGGAAGCCACCCAGCTCGCCGGTTAAGCGCCCGGATGACGGTGGGAAGGCTCAGCCCGCGAGCAGGGATTGGCCGCCGTCGATCCAGACCTCGGTGCCGGTGAGGTGCGACGCGGCGTCCGAACCGCCACCGGTCGCCTTCAGCAGAGGCAGGTCAGCCGCCCAGCGCCTGGACCAGCTGTTCGTTGAAGGCGGGCAGGTCGTCGGGCTTGCGGCTGGTGATCAGGTTGCCGTCGAGCACGACCTGTTCGTCCACCCATTCCGCACCGGCGTTGCGCAGGTCGGTCTGCAGGCTGGGCCACGAGGTCAGCCGCCGGCCACGCACACAGTCCGCCTCGATCAGCGTCCACGGGGCGTGGCAGATCGCCGCCACCGGCTTGCCGGACGACACGAAGTCACGGACGAAGGCGACCGCCTGTTCGTCGGTGCGCAGGGCGTCCGGGTTGGCGACGCCACCGGGCAGGACGAGCGCCGCATAGTCGTCGACCGAGGCCTCGGCGACCACCACGTCGACCGGACGGGTGCTGCTGGCCTCCAAGTGATGGAACAGCTGGACGGTGCCCGCGTCGGGGGAGATCAGCACCGGGACATGGCCGGCGCGCTCCATCATCTTCCAGGGCTCGGTCAGTTCGACCTCTTCGATGCCTTCGGCAGCAACGAGAAATGCGATGGTCTGCTGTGCTGTGGTGACGGTCATGACTCCACCCTGCGTCGCGGTCCGCCGCCGAACTACACCCGAGTGGAGGAAACCGACGGGGTGCGAACTCAGCCCTTGAGCCCGGCGGAGGCCACCGCTTCCACGAAATGCCGCTGCCCGAACGTGAACCGGGCGCGCCCGTAGGAGGGGCCATGACCGGTTGGGTCGGCACGGTGCTGTCCGTGCTCGCGATGGTCGCTGTGATGGTGGGCGCCGACGTCGCCGCTTGATGCCACCGCCTTGCCGGGGCCGGCTCTTCTCCTGGTCGGTGATCTCGACGACCATCGGGGCCGAGGGGATCGGTAGTCGGTAGTCACATGATCAAATGAGAGGCGAGCGGTTGACCTGAGCACGAACGGTTGACCTGAACGGGTGAACCCTTGATTCTTGGTCGAAGTGCCCGCGCGATACCCCCGGCCGGCGACGCAGCTGTCGCCGACGTGCCGCGGTCGGCGCCGTCGTCCGTTCGGTATCGCGCGTCGGTCGGCACGGGGTGGCAGTGAAGGAGTCAACGGTGACCAAGCAGCAGTACTTGCTCGGGGTCGATATCGGTACCGGCAGCAGCAAAGGCGCCCTGACAACGGTGGACGGCAGGGTCATCGGAATCTCGGAGCAGACGCACATGGTGTCGCTGCCGCGTCCGGGTTGGGCCGAGTTGGATGCCGAGGACGTGTTCTGGCACGACTTCCGAGCCATCTGCGCCGAGCTGATCCCGAAGGCGGTCGATGGTGAGATCGTCGGTGTCGGCGTGAGCGGCATCGGGCCGTGCATCGTGCCCGCTGACGCCTCCGGACAGCCGCTGCGTCCGACGATTCTGTACGGCATCGACACCCGGTCGTCCGCCGAACTGGCCGAGATCACCGAACGCTACGGCGAAGACGAGATCATCGAGACCTGCGGCAATCCACTGAACTCGCAATCGGTGGGCGGGCGAATGCTGTGGCTGAGCCGTCATGAGCCGGAGCTGTGGGCGCGCACCAAGTACTGGTTCATGGCCAGCAGCTACCTGGCGTACAAACTGACCGGTGCGTATGTGCTGGATCACGTCTCGGCGTCCTACTCCGAGCCGTTGTATGACGTGGGCAAGGGCACCTGGGCGACCGAGTGGTGCGAGGATCTCGCACCCGGGATGAAGATGCCCGAACTGGTCTGGCCCTCGCAGGTGGTCGGAACCGTGACCCCGGTTGCTGCCGACATCACCGGCCTGCCGGTGGGCACCCCGGTCGTGCCCGGCAGCATCGACGCCTTCGCGGACGCGATGAGCGTCGGTGTGCGACACCCGGGCGATGCCGTGGTGATCTACGGCTCGACGATGACCATCATCACGGTGACCGATCGGTTCATTCCGGGCCGGCCGCTGTGGGTGAACTCGCACCTGTTCCCCGGCACCTACAACCAGGTGGCCGGCATGGCCACCAGCGGTTCGCTCACCAAGTGGCTGCGCGACCTGTGTGGCGGGGGATTCCACTTCGGCGAGCTGAGCGCCGAGGCGCGGGATGTACCGCCGGGGTCGGATGGTCTGATCACCCTGCCGTACTTCGCGGGTGAGCGGTCGCCGCTGCTCGACCCGGACGCCCGTGGCGTGATGCTCGGCCTGACCCTGAAACACGGACGCGGCCACCTGTACCGGTCGCTGCTGGAGGCAACGGCCTTCGGTGTGGAACACATTTTCGAAGGCATGCGAGCGGCCGGTGTCTCCACCGATCGCGGGTTCGCGGTCGGCGGTGGCACCACTGGCGGGCTGTGGCCGCAGATCGTCTCCGACGTCACCGGCATGACCCAGCAGATCACCGAGCAGTCGGTAGGTGCCTGCTACGGCGACGCGATGTTCGCCGGTGTCGGCATCGGCCTGGTCAGTGAGAACACCGACTGGACGACGCACAGCGGCGTCATCGAGCCCACGCCGGGCGCACGGGAGATCTACCGGCCCTTCTACCAGGCGTACCGGGAACTGCACCCGGCGACCGTCGACCTGCAGCACCGGATGGCCAAGGTCCAGCGCGGCTGACCGCGTCCGGCCAAAACCCCCGTCAAGGGGTGGCGCGGGACCGCATGGTCTGCCTATGGTCACCCGGAGGAACCTGAACCCCACCCTGAAAGGTCTCCCGATATGCGTACTCATCGTCGAGTCCGTGCAGTCGGCCTGCTCAGTATTGCGCTGGCTGCGACCACTCTCTCCGGCGCCCCTGCTCTGGCGACGCCGACCATCAACCCGCAGGTGTTGCCTGCCGAGGCGCCGGTCAGTCTGCCGTCCGGCAAGGTCGGCAAGAACAAGAAGAACCGCTGTCCGCAGCTGAAGCTGGCCGACAACTGGTACGGCGACAACGCCGAGATCATCCAGACGGCCATCGACAAGGCCGGTCGGTGCAGCTGGCCGGGCGGGCGTG
>NZ_JAPUED010000244.1 GCF_027492755.1 Micropruina sp.
CCTCGGGCGTCGGCAAGACCGAGCTGACCAAGGCGCTGACCGAGTTCCTGTTCGGCGACGAAGATGCTCTGATCACCCTCGATATGAGCGAATACTCCGAGAAGCACACCGCCTCCCGGATGTTCGGTTCACCGCCCGGCTATGTCGGCTACGAAGAGGGCGGTCAGCTCACCGAAAAGGTTCGTCGCAAGCCGTTCAGCGTGGTGCTCTTCGACGAGATCGAGAAGGCGCATCCGGACATCTTCAACTCGCTGTTGCAGATTCTGGACGAAGGGCGTCTGACCGACGCGCAGGGCCGGGTCGTCGACTTCAAGAACACCGTGATCGTGATGACCACGAACTTGGGGACGCGCGATATCTCCAAGTCGGTGAACCTCGGTTTCAGCCAGTCGTCCGACAGCGCCAGTAGCTACGAAAAGATGAAGGCAAAGGTCTCCGACGAACTCAAGCAGAACTTCCGTCCGGAGTTCCTGAACCGCGTCGACGAGATCGTGGTGTTCCACCAGTTGTCGCAGGCCGATATCGAGCGGATCGTCGACCTGATGGTCGCCGAGATCGAGTCCCGGCTGCGCGACAAGGACATGGGCATCGAGCTCACCCACGCGGCCAAGGCGCTGATCGCCAAGCGTGGCTTCGACCCGGTGCTGGGTGCTCGTCCGCTGCGGCGCGCGATCCAGCGCGACATCGAGGACATCCTGGCCGAGAAGATCCTCTTCGCCGACATCCACCCGGGCGAGATCGTCGTGGTGGACGTGGCGCCCGAGGGGTCGGAGCTGCCGTTCACCTTCAACGGCGTCCCGAAGGCCCAGATGCCGGACGTGCCGGCCGAGCTGGGTCAGACCAGCTGAGCCATACAGGGCAAGCGTGACGGGGCCCCGGGGAGAACCTCTCCCCGGGGCCCCGTCGGCTTCTACGCGAGGGTGACCAGCAGGATCGCGAGCACGATCAGCCCGACGAACAGCATCGAGATCACCGAGCCCACGATGCCGAGCGCGTAGCCGGCGGTCAGCGCGCCCGAGGCGCGGTACCGGCCCGGTTCGTTCCGCATCTCGCGGCGCGCCTTGGCGCCCAGGTACCAGGCCACCGGACTGATGAACGGAAAGGCGACGAACATCGCCGCGATGCCGACGATGCCCAGCACCAGCGTGGTGACGGCGTTCGGGTGCTCGGGTAGTTCACCGGCGACCCCGTACGGCATCTGCTGGCCGAAACTGTAGGCGGCGCTCGGCGACGGGTACTGCGGCTGCGGAGCCAGCGCACCGAACTGTTGCGGCTGCGACCAGCCGCTGGGCTCGGTCGGGTCGTGCGGCTGCGGGACCGGATTCGTGTAGTAGGCCGTGGTCGGCTGCTCTCGGGTCGGCGGCTCCTCGGACCGCGCCGGTTGCGGACGCGGGGTGCCGAAGCCGTCGCCGCTCGCCCAAGGCGAATACTGCTCATTGCTCATGGGTGCCCTCCTGAATCCCTACCAGGATACGAGGCGGTGGTGGCGGTGCTGAGACAGGCCCCCTAGAGCCGGTAGCCGTCCGCCTCGGCGATCACCAGTCCGTCGGCGACCAGCGAGCGCAACGCCTTGCTGGCCTGCGCGGCGTCCGGCCAGTCGGCGGTCAGCTGGGCGGCGGACGCCCTTTCGCCGGCATCCCGGGCCCGCAGTCGGTGCAGCACATGGCCGCGGGCCGCCCGGTCGGTGCCGGCGTAGAGCTGGCGGCGGCGCGGCGGACCGGGTGGCCGTCCGGCGGCCAGCCAGCGACAGTCCCGGCGGACCGGGCAGTCGGTGCAGGACGGGTTGTTGGCCCGGCACAGCTGGGCGCCTAGTTCCATCGCCGCCACCGACCAGCGCGCCGCCGCCGGCTGCGGCGGCAGCCAGGCCGCCGCGCGGGTTCGTTCGGCGGCGGTCGGTGAGCCGGCCAGGGCGTCGGTGCCGCCGTCCAGCCTGGCCAGCACCCGCCGCACGTTCACGTCGAGCACCACCTGGCGGGCGCCGAAGGCGAAACTGGCGATTGCGGCGGCGGTGTAGTCACCCACCCCGGGGAGGGCGCGCAGGGCGTCAGGATCGGCCGGCACCTCGCCGCCGTGCCGTTCCACGATGGCCACGGCGGCGGCATGCAGCCGCTGCGCCCGGCGTGGATAGCCCAGCCGTCCCCAGGCCCGGATCGCCTCGCCGACAGGCTCGGCCGCCAGTGCCGAGGGCGTCGGCCAGCGGTCGAGCCAGCTGCGCCACGGCTCCAGGACGCGGCCCACGGGTGTCTGCTGGAGCATGAACTCGCTGACCATCACGGCCCAGGGTGAGGCGTCCGGTGCGCGCCAGGGCAGGTCGCGGGCGTGCCGGTCGTACCAGGCGATGATCGTCGTGGTGAGGCGGGTAGTGTCCATCGCGGGCCACTGTATTCGGCTCCGGCGTGGTGTCCCCGCCGCAGCGGCATGGCTCTCTTACCCTTGGCGGCATGAGCGAAGTGCTGACAGGCAAGGGCCCCCAGCCACCTGTCGTGTACTGGATCCGGCGGGGTCTGGTCGTCCTGGTCGCGGTGATCGTCGTCGGCCTGCTGGTGTGGGCGTTTCTGCCCAAGGGCGAGCAACCCACCGCCGGGGTCCCGGCGCCGGCCGACACGCCGACCGACGTCACCTCTGAGCCGGCACCTTCGCCGAGCGGCAGCCCGTCCGACGACATGCCGACTCCAGGTACGTCGCCCAGCGGCTCGGCTGCCGCTCCGAGCGCCTGTGAGCCGATCGGCGTGCAGCTGGACCTGAAAGGCTTCCGCAGCGTGAAGTCGGGCGGTAAGCAGACCTTCAGCGTGACCGCCGAGAACAACACCGCACTGCCCTGCGTCATGGAGATCACCCCAGCGACCTTCGTGCTGCGGGTCGCCTCAGGCAACGACCCGGTCTTCAGCACCGCGCACTGCGACAAGTGGCTGCCCGAGGTGAAGAAGCAGACCCTCAAGGCGGGGGCCGCCGTCGAGTTCAAGGTGGAGTGGACGACGTTCCGGTCGGCGCAGGGCTGCAGGCAGGCCAAGTCGCTGCTGGGTGCCGGCACCTATGTGGCCACCGCCGCCTACCAGGAGAGCGCGACGAAGCGGTTCGCGTTCATGCTGACCAAGCCCTGAACGATCCCGCCGCGACACGACTCAGTCGAGGCGTTCGGCGTAGGCCGACTCGGCCAGTCTGATCAGTCCCTCGCGGACGGTGCGGGCGACGCCGTAGTCGACGCCCTCGACCCCGAGCAGGTCGGCGGTGCTCGCTCCGAACAACCCCTGCAAGCTGCCGAAGTGACTGACCAGCGCGTCCGCGACAGGGGCGGGGAGGCGCCCGATCTGGGCGAGTTGACGGTGCCCCAGCGGCGTCGCCCGGCGGCCCAGGTCGTCGCCCAGGCCGCAGGCTTGCGCGATCAGCGCCGGGTGCGCCAGGTCGTCGGTGTCCAGGCCCGCCAGCCGGGACAGCCGGAGTTCGTTCGCCTCGTCGCTGTAGTCACGTTCCAGTTCGACCGCGAGCGTGTCGAGGCCGGCCACCAGCTCGCCGAGCTGCAACCGCACCAGGCGTCCGTCGGAGCCCAGCTCGATCGCGTACCCGTTCAGTTCGTTCTGCAGCCGGCGGACCATTTCGAGCCGCTGCGCGATCACCGCGATGTCGCGGACGGTCACGGCGTCCTGCACCTCTGCCGCGGACAGCCGTGCGGTGGCCTCGCTGAGCCGGTCGCGGTAGCGGGCCAGGGTCGCCAGCGCCTGGTTGGCGCGGGCGAGCAACTGCTCGGGGCGTTGCACGATCCAGCGGGTGCCGTCGACGAACAACGAAATGGTTGACATGGACGCCGACACGGTGACCGTGGGTACCCCGATCTGCCGGGCCACCCGGTCTGCGGTGCGGTGCCTGGTGCCGGTCTCGGTGGTGTCCACGGCGGCGTCGGGCATCAGGTGGACTCCGGCGAACAGGATCCGGTCGAGCGCGTCGTTGAGGATGATCGCGCCGTCCATCTTGGCCAGCTCGCGCAGGGCGGTCGCCGTGAACGGGACGTCGATGGCGAAGCCGCCGGTGCTCAACGCCTGCAAGCGGGCGTTGTTGCCCAGCGTGATCAGCGCGCCGGTGCGGCCGTGCACGATTCGGTCGAGGCCATCGCGGACGGCGGTGCCGGGCGCGATCAGGCCCAGGGCCCGATTCAGCCGATTCGACGCAACGCTCACCATCCACGGCAGTCTACGGTGCCGCGCTGTGGCGTCAGCCCCCGGCCAGGCGCAGATGGGCGCCGTCCGGCTTGCGGCGCTTGGGTGGCCGCAGGCCGAGCAGATCGACCGCGGCCTCGAGGGTCGCCACCTCGACGATCTTCACCCCGGGCAGGCTGACTCCGGTGCCGGGCGGTACCAGCGCCACGCCGAAACCGAGCCGCTTCGCTTCGGCCAACCGTCGCTCCAGGCCAGCCACCCGGCGCAACTCGCCGGACAGGCCGACCTCGCCCAAGGCGATCACCGGCCGGTGGAAGGCGAGCTCGGCCGCCGCCGAAGCGACCGCCAATCCCACCGCCAGATCGGCCGCCGGGTCGATCAGCCGCGCCCCGCCGACGGTCGAGACATAGGCCTCCTTGTTGTGCAACCGCACTCTGGCCTTGCGCTCGAGCACCGCCAGGATCACCGAGACCCGTCCGGAGTCGAGGCCGTGGGTGACCCGCCGCGGCACCTGGGCCGCCGAACCCGCGACCAGTGCCTGCACCTCGCCCAACAACGGACGCCGGCCCTCCAGACTGACCGTGAGAGCGGTGCCGGGCATCGGCTCGGCACGGGTGGAGGCGAACAGCCGGCTCGGATCGGCGACCTCGCGAAT
>NZ_JAPUED010000245.1 GCF_027492755.1 Micropruina sp.
CGTGGAGGGCCTCAACAGCAACCTGAATCTCAATGCCGGCGCGCCGCCACGGGTGTGGCCGAAGCTGGGGGAGTGGGGACCGGCCGAGGTGCCGTCCACCCGACAGAAGAAGCGGCTCCGCTGGTGGGTGTCGCTGGGTTTCGTCGGGGCCGCGGCTGTGCTGTTCGCCTACGGCTGGTACATCTTCACGATGATGAGCGGCGGAGCCGGCTGAGGATGGCCGGCGGTTGCATCGACGCCGTTACCTGCCACCGACACAACCGCCACCTCGGCCCCCATCCTCGGTGGCCGGGCGAACATCACACTCGACCGGAAATGGTGCCGCATCAGCGGCCCGGATTCCCTTGTCAACTGCGATCTGCGGCGCAAAGCGTACGCAATCTCGCCCGAACCACTAGCGACCTTAGCAGAGCTAGGTTCAGCCCATTCGGTGTCGGCGAAATCGGCGTCAGCCCGTCAGTGCAGCCAAATGCCGTAGCCGGGCGAGTTCCGATTTGATGAACGCCGGGCCACCGGTACGGGCCAGAACCAGCGCCGATCGGTTCTTCAACGGCGCCGCGGCCAGCAACATCTCGGGCCAGCCCGGCAACCATCCTTCGTCGACCTCCACATAGCCGGAGGAGTTGAGATGGGCCAGCGGATCAAGCGGTAACCGGTCCACCTCGGGTGCCATCGCCGTCCGGTCGAGCACTCGGCCGTCACCGCTGTCGATCTGTGCGGCCCAGTTCACCCGGAACACGGTGGGCGCGGCCTGGGTCAAGATGGAGGCCGCCTCCGCAGGGTTCTCGGTCATCTCGTCCAGCACGGCCACATCGGCCTGCAAACCCCAGCCCTCCGGATAGTGCGAGAACCAGAGCACCGAGACGTCCTCAATCGTGGTGCAGGCAGTGATCAGTGCATCGGGCAGGGTGCCCACCGGCACCTCCACCATGAAATCGTCCACCGCGAAACCCGAGTGCTTCTCGACGATCTCGACGGCTTGAATGTCGGCGCCGACGGTGCCGAGGGCAGTCGCTACGGCACCCAGCGAACCGGGTCGGTCGGGTAATCCCACGCGCAGCAGAAACACGGCTCTATTGTCCCGCATGTTTGTTACAACCGATGGAGTCCCGCGCCTGAGGAACGGATTGGCTGGGCGCCGTGGTCCGGGTCTCCGATCCGTCGGCTCGCCGTTAGGATGGGCGGTCGGACGAGAGCGAGGAGCATCTGGTGGCCCTGACCACAGCCGAGGTGGCACGCCTGGCGGCATTGGCCCGAATCGAGTTGTCAGCTGACGAGTTGGCGCGGCTGGCCCCGCAACTGGACGTGATCCTCGACGCGGTGGCGCAGGTCACCGAGGTGGCCGGCGACGACGTCCCGCCGATGTCCCACGCGCTCCCGTTGACCAACGTCTTCCGCGCCGACGAGGTGCGGCCCTCGCTGCCGGTCGAGCAGGTGCTGGCCGGCGCCCCGTCCGTCGAGGACGAGCGCTTCCGGGTGCCGCGGATCCTGGGGGAGGAGCAGTGAGTGAGTTGCTGCGAGCCGGCGCCGCGTCCCTGGCTGAGCGGATCGCCGCCGGTGAGGTGTCGTCGCGTGAGGTGACCCAGGCGCATCTCGACCGGATCGCCGCGGTCGACGGCGAGGTGCATGCCTTCCTGCACGTGGACGGCGAACGCGCCCTCGCCGCCGCGGACGCGGTGGATGCCCGGCGCGCCGCCGGTGAGGAGTTGGGGCCGCTGGCCGGCGTCCCGATCGCCGTCAAGGACATCTTCTGCATGACCGGCGCACCCACCACGGCCGGCTCACGCATCCTCGAGGGCTGGCATCCGCCCTACAACGCCACCGTGACCCAGCGCGTCCTGGACGCCGGGCTGGTGGTGCTCGGCAAGACCAACCTGGACGAGTTCGCAATGGGCTCGTCGACCGAGAACTCGGGTTACGGCCCGACCCGCAACCCGTGGGATCACGACCGCATTCCGGGCGGCTCCGGCGGCGGTTCCTCGGCGGCGTTGGCCGCGTTCGAGGCGCCTTTGGCGCTCGGTACCGACACCGGCGGCTCGATCCGGCAGCCGGCGTCGGTCACCGGCACGGTCGGGGTGAAACCGACCTACGGCGGCACCTCCCGCTACGGCGTGATCGCGATGGCGTCCAGCCTCGACCAGCCGGGCCCGTGCGGGCGCACCGTGCTCGACACCGCGCTGCTGCATCAGGTGATCGCCGGCTGGGACCCGATGGACTCCACCTCGGTCAACGCCCCGGTTCCGGACGTGGTGGCCGCCGCCCGGCGGGCCGACGTGGCCGGCATGCGGATCGGCGTGGTCAAGGAACTCGGTGGCGAAGGCTACGCGCCCGGCGTCGAACTGCGCTTCCGTGAGGCCCTGGACGCCCTGGCCGGGCTGGGCGCCGAGATCGTCGAGGTGTCCTGCCCCAACTTCCGCTACGCCCTGGGTGCCTACTACCTGATCATGCCCAGCGAGGTGTCCTCGAACCTGGCCCGCTTCGACGCCATGCGCTACGGCCTGCGGGTCGGCGACGACGGCACCGCCGGTGCCGAAGAGGTGATGGCCCGCACTCGCGGCGCCGGCTTCGGTGACGAGGTGAAGCGGCGGATCATCATCGGCACCTACGCGCTGAGTTCCGGCTACTACGACGCCTATTACGGCTCGGCGCAGAAGGCCCGCACGCTGATCGCCCGCGACTTCGACGCGGCCTTCGAATCGGTGGATGTGCTGGTCTCGCCGTCCACGCCGACCACGGCGTTCCGGATCGGTGAGCGCACCGACGACCCGCTGGCCATGTACGCCGCCGACCTGTGCACCATTCCGTCCAATATGGCGGGCAACGCGGCGGGCTCGTTCCCGTGCGGGCTGGCCCCCGAAGACAGCCTGCCCGTCGGCTTCCAGGTGATGGCTCCGGTGCTCGCCGACGACCGCGTTTACCGGGTCGGCGCGGCTCTCGAGGGGGCGCTGCAATCTCAGTGGGGTGGCCTGCTGACCGACCAACTGTGGTCCCGGGAGAACGGGGGAGCGCTGTGACTCTGATGCCCTACGAAGACGTCCTAGCCGCCTACGACCCCGCGCTGGGTCTGGAGGTGCATGTCGAGCTGAACACGGCGTCCAAGATGTTCTGCGGTTGTTCGACCGCGTTCGGAGCCGCGCCCAACACCCAGACCTGCCCGGTCTGCCTCGGCCTGCCCGGTGCGCTGCCGGTGGTGAACGCCAAGGCGGTCGAATCGGTGATCCGGATCGGCCTGGCACTGAACTGTTCGATCGCGAAATGGTGCCGGTTCGCCCGGAAGAACTACTTCTACCCCGACATGCCGAAGAACTTCCAGACCTCGCAGTATGACGAGCCGATCTGCTTCGACGGCTGGACCGAGGTCGAGGTCGACGGGGTGACCTACCGGATCGAGATCGAGCGGGTCCACATGGAGGAGGACGCCGGCAAGCTCACCCACGTCGGTGGTTCGACCGGACGCATCCAGGGCGCCGAATACTCGCTGCTCGACTACAACCGGGCCGGCGTCCCGCTGATGGAGATCGTCACGAAGCCGGTGCTGGGCACCGGGGCGGCCGCGCCGAAGGTGGCCCGGGCCTACATGACGCAGCTGCGCGAACTGTTGCGCGCACTCGGGGTGTCCGACGTCCGGATGGAGCAGGGGTCGCTGCGCTGCGACGCCAACGTGTCGCTCGCCCCAGCGGGTTCGGACGTACTCGGCACCCGCACCGAGACCAAGAACGTGAACTCGCTGCGCTCGGTGGAACGTGCGCTCACCTACGAGATGCAGCGGCAGGGTGAGGTGCTGGCCTCGGGCGGACGCGTCCACCAAGAGACCCGGCACTGGCATGAGGACGACGGTTCGACCTCGCCCGGACGCTCCAAGGAGCAGGCCGAGGACTACCGCTACTTCCCCGAACCCGACCTGGTGCCGGTCGCGCCGGCGCCGGAATGGGTGGAGGAACTGCGACTCACCCTTCCCGAGCCGCCCGCGCAACGGCGCCGTCGGCTGGTCGCCGAGTGGGGGTTCACCGAGCTGGAGATGCGGGACGTGCTGGGCACCGGCTCACTCGACCTGATCGCCGAGACGGTGGACGCCGGCGCGACGCCCGGCGCGGCCCGCAAGTGGTGGTCGGGCGAGCTGGCCCGGCGCGCCAATGCCGCCGGTGTCGAGCTCGAGGACGTCGGCATCACCCCTGCTCAGGTGGCGGAACTGCAGACCCTGATCGAGGCCGGCACGATCAACGACAAGCTGGCCCGGCAGGTGATCGACGGCGTGCTGGCCGGCGAGGGCTCGCCGTCGGAGGTGGTCGAGGCCCGCGGCCTGGCCGTGGTGTCGGACGACGGTGCGCTCACCGCTGCGGTGGACGCCGCGATCGCAGCCAACCCGGACGTGGCGCAACGCATTCGCGACGGCAAGGTGCAGGCCGCCGGCGCGCTGATCGGTGCGGTGATGAAGGCGATGCGCGGGCAAGCCGACGCGGGTCGCGTCCGTGAGTTGATCCTGGAACGTCTCGCCGCCTGAGCCATTCGCAGGTCGTCATCCCGCGGACGTGGTCATCCCGGCGGACGCCGGGATCTCTACCGACCAAGTGCTCCGCACCGGGGGATCAACGCAACCACCGTTGGTCGAGCTTGTCGAGACCTCGGACGTGGTTTCGACAAGCTCAACCGGCGGTGGCGAGGGGTTTCGACAAGCTCAACCGGGGGTGGCGAGGGGTTTCGACAAGCTCAACCGGCGGTGGCGAGGGGTTTCGACAAGCTCAACCAGCGGTGGCGAGGGGTTTCGACAAGCTCAACCGGCGGTGGCGAGGGGTTTCGACAAGC
>NZ_JAPUED010000246.1 GCF_027492755.1 Micropruina sp.
AGCATCGCCTGCTGGGTGTCGATCCAGGTGGCGACCAGGTCGGGATACAGCACCTGGATGAGCAGCCAGGCGTCCCGCTCCATCTGCAGGGTGCGCTCCGAGACACCGAGGGCACGCATCTCGTCGTGCATCCGGGTCACCCGCGGCGGAAGGAACGGCTCACCCTGGGCGGCGAGCCGATCGAGGGACTGCCGGGTCGACTCCAGTTCGGCGATCCGGGCCTGCAACTCGGCGTCGATCTGGGCGGCGGCGTCGCGGAAGGCGTCCGGTTCGGCGTCGACCAGCTCACGCACCCGGGACAGCGGGACGCCGGCATCGGCGAGCACCTTGATCCGGTGCAGGTCCACCACGGCCTGGGCGTCGTAGCTGCGGTAGCCGGCCGAGTTGCGTTCCGGCTCGGGCAACAGCCCGAGCGCGTGATAGTGCCGAATCGCCCGCCGGGTGACTCCGGTGTACTCAGCCAACTGGCCGATGGTCAGCATCGGCGTCCTCTCGTCGCGGCTGAATGTAGTTCCTCAATCCAGGTGCGACCAGGGCGTACGCCCCCACCACGGCCCAGCCGGCGGCCAGCACCCAGGCGCCGGTGCGCAGGTCGGCGCCGGACAGCACGATCGCCATCAGGCCGAGACCCAGCGGGCTGGCCACCATCGCCAGCGCCGAGTAGGCCCCGAAGACCCGGCCGCGGAGGGCGTCCGGCACGTGTTCGGTGAGCACCACGGTGCTGATCGGTTGCAGCAGCCCCGAACCCAGGCCGGCGGCCACCATGCCGGCCGCGACCAGCCAGAACCCCTGCAGCGGTGCGATCAGGACGGCGGACGCGACGTAGAGCAGGTTGGCCACCACCCACGCCGCCCAGCGCCGTCCGTCGAAGAGCCAGCCGTAGACCCCGGAGCCGGCCATCGTGCCGACCGCGTAGGCGGAGAGACTCAGGCCCAGCAGGCCGGGTGCGGCGAGAGCCACGAAGTGGGCGGGCAGCACCACGCTGAGCAGCGGTGCGACCAGCACCATGGAACCCAGGCTGACCACCAGCAGGATCAGCAGTGGCCGGCTGCGCCAGATGTGGGTGAACCCGGCCAGCGGCGAGTTGTCCTCGGCAGCTGCGACCGCGCTGGCGCGCAGCGGCATCACCCCGATGGCCAGGGCGGCGACCGCGGAACAGGCGGCGGTGATCCAGACCACCTGAATGGACGGCAGCACCGCCAGCAGCCAGCCGGCCACCGCGGGACCGGCCAGGAACGACAGGCCGAACAGCATGCCGCGCCAGGCGGCGATCTTGTCCAGCCCGACACCGGAGGTTTCGGAGACGTTCGCCAGTAACGTCTCCCGCGCGGTCATCCCCGGGACGTCGAACAGTGCGCCCAGCACCCCGAGAGCGATGAACCAGGCGACGTTGAGACCGACCGCCGCATCGACGATGGCGAGCGCGGCGACCGCGACCGCCGAGCCGATGTCGGACAGCACCGACATGCGGCGGCGTCCGATCTTGTCGATCAGGTGTCCGCCGACGAACGCCGCGATGGCGCCGGGGACAGCACTGACCGCCGCCACCAGGCCGGCCATCGCCGGGTCGCCGGTGCGTTCCAGCACCAGCCAGGGCAGCACGATGGCGATGGCCGAGTTGCCGAACAGCGAAGTGGCGGTCGCGGCGAGGTACAGCGGCAGCGTGGTCTTGGTCGTCGTCACACCATCGAGTGTGAGGGTTGACGTTACGTCAAGGTCAACTGCGCTCGGCGAGCCACTTGTCGCCGACCTGCTGCTGGACGTCGAACCCGGCGGTCAGCGCCGGCGCAGCCTTGCCCTCCAGGGACCGGCCGACCAGCGGCACCTTGATGGTGAACTCGCCGACGAAGTCGACCACAGTGCCGCGTCCGCCGGCCCGCAGGTCGATGGTGAGCTGGGCCCGGGCCGGCATGCCCTGCACGGTCAGCTCCAGGTCACCGGTCCGGGCGCCGGTCGCGTCCGCGGCGTTCCAGCGGATCTCCTGCAGCAGGGTCAGCCGGTCGCCGAGCAGGCTGCGGACCGCCGAGGGTGCCTCCAGCGTCCGCTGGACGGCAGTGTGTTCGGGCACCCCGTCCACCCGATAGTCGAGGTCTCCGGACGCCTCGCACACCTGAGCCAGGAAGGCGGGATCGGTGAGCATCGCGTGGGTGGTGAGAGCGTCCGCGGCGAAGTCGTTGCGGGCCTGAATCTGCATGCGGGCCATTCTGCCGTAGGAAGTCGACCGACTTTGTCTAGCGACGCGCTCGCCCCCGCGACATCGGATGAACTGCGCACTACAGTGAGTGGCTTGCACGATGGTGGGCTCGCAAGGAGGCGATGTGTCCGCAATAAATCCGTCTCGTCCGGACTGGATCCATGAATTGCTTGGCGAACTGTCGATCAGGCTGAAGAATCTTCCGGAGCTGATGCTGCCCGATGGCTTCGCCGAGCACTACGTCCGGCACCTGCCGGACAGTGAGCTGGGCGACCTCGAGCCGGGCCGGGTGGCGGATCTCATCGTGGAGCATCTGCGGCTGGGCCAGCGCCGGTCGGCGGGCGAATCCCAGGTCCGGGTACTGCTGCCCGAGCAGCCCGGCGCCTCCACCGTGATGCTGATCGTGGCCGACGACCGTCCGTTCCTGGTTGACACGGTCAGCATGGACATCACCCGCGGTGGCTGGAACATCCGGTCGCTGTTCCATCCCCAGTACGAGGTCCACCGGGACGGCGACGGCACCCTGACCGAGCTGGGCGGAACCGGGCCGGGCGCGACGGCCGAGTCCTGGATCTGCGTCGAGGTCTTCCCTCCACTGGGTCAGGCGGCCGACCAGCTCGCCGAGGCGTTGCAGGCGGCGATCAGCGGCGGGCTGGCTGCCGTCCGGGCAGCCGTGGACGACTGGCAGCCGATGCAGCGCCGGCTCGCCGAGACCATCGAGCTGATCAATGACAATCCGCAGCCGGTCAGCCCGCACGACGTCCGCGAGGTGACCGAGTTGCTGCAGTGGCTGGGCGCCGGAAACTTCGTGCTGCTCGGCTATCGGGAGGCGCGGCATGACGGCGACGGCTATCAGCCGGTGCCGGGAACCGGCCTGGGCATTCTGCGTGAGGAGGCCAGCGCCGAGGAGTTCCAGGCCGTCCCGATCAACGGTGACCGGGCGCTGATCGTGCTCACCAAGGACTCCCGGCGTTCACCGGTGCACCGTCCCGCCTACCTCGACTACATCGGCGTCCGGGTCTACGACGCGACCGGACGGCTGGCCGGGGAACGCCGCTTCCTGGGTCTGTTCGCGGCGTCGGCGTACAGCGAGAGCGTCTGGGACATCCCGCTACTGGCGCGCAAGGCGCAGCGGCTGCTGGACGCGTCCGGCTTCGACCCGCACAGCCACGGCGCTTCGGCGATCCGTCAGGTGATCGACAGCTACCCGCGCGACGAACTGTTCCAGGCCAGCACCGATGAACTGCTCCCGGTGATCACCCAGGAGGCTCAGTTCAAGGACCGTCGGGTGGTTCGGGTGTTCATCCGGCGAGGCTGCTACGGGCGGTTCATCTCGGCGCTGGTGTTCCTGCCCCGGGACCGCTACACCACCGACGTCCGGGAGGCCATCCAGCGGATCCTGATCGACGAGATGGGTGGCGAATCGGTCGAACACCAGGCCCGGGTCACCGAATCGGTGCTGGCCCGGCTCTTCTTCGTGGTCAAGCGGCCGGACGACGACCCGCTGCTCGGCGAACTGGACGAGGTGGCACTGGAAGCCCGGATCGAGACCGCCGTCCGCAGCTGGGACGACGACTTCGAGAACGCCGCGCGCGATCTGCCGAGCGAGTCCCGCGGGGTCGAGTTCAGCGAGGCCTACAAGGAGGAGTACCCGGCCGCGGTCGGTGTGGTCGACCTGCAGCTGGCGAACCAGCTGACCGGCGACGACGACCTGACCTACGACGTCTACCGGCCGCTGTGGCCCAACGACTCCGCCGACGTCCGGTTCAAGGTGTTCGCCTACCGGCAGATGTCGCTGGCCGACGCGATGCCGCACCTGTCGGTGCTCGGGGTGGAGGTGCTCGACGAACGACCGTTCGAGTTCAAGCTCCGCGGACGGGACGTCTACCTGTACGACTTCGGGCTGAAGCTGTCCGGTGCCGCCGACCGCCGTCCGGAATGGACGCCGGAACTGCAGGCGCGGTTCATCGACACCTTCGACGCCACCTACCGGGGGCGCGCCGAGTCGGGCAAGTTCAACCGACTGGTGATGACCGGCGGGCTCACCTGGCAGGAGATCGCCTGGCTACGGGCGATGTCGCGCTACCTGGTGCAGGCCGGCATCCCGTACAGCCAGCCGTACGTGGCGGCCACCCTCAACGACAATCCGGTGATCGCGGCCGCGCTGGTCCGCGCCTTCCGGACCAAATTCGATCCGGACGCCGATTTCGCCGACCTGGATGCCCGTGCCGCGGCCGTCGACGAGGCGTGCACCGCGATCGAGCAGCAATTGGCCGAGGTGGCCAGCCTGGACGCCGACCGCATTCTGCGGATGTTCCTGGCCGTGCTGCGGGCGATGATCCGCACCAACGCGTTCCAGCCTGGTGCGCCGGCGCACGCCTTCAAGGTGCACCCACGCGAATTGGCGCTGCTGCCGGAACCGCGGCCGATGTTCGAGATCTTCGTCTACTCGCCGCGGGTGCAGGGCGTGCACCTGCGGTTCGGCAGCGTCGCCCGGGGCGGCTTGCGCTGGTCGGATCGCCGCGAGGACTTCCGCACCGAGGTGCTGGGTCTGGTCAAGGCGCAGATGGTGAAGAACAGCGTGATCGTGCCGTCCGGCGCCAAGG
>NZ_JAPUED010000247.1 GCF_027492755.1 Micropruina sp.
ACGCCAAGCTGACCAACACCGCCGACCTGATCCGGCTGATCATCCGCGACGAGGCGGTGCACGGCTACTACATCGGCTACAAGTACCAGGTGGCCTTGCGCGAGGCGTCCCAGGCTCGGCGTGATGAGCTGAAGGACTACACCTTCGACCTGCTCTACGAGCTGTACGACAACGAAGAGAACTACACCGAGGACCTCTACGACCCGCTCGGCCAGACCGAGGACGTCAAGATGTTCCTCCGTTACAACGCCAACAAGGCGCTGATGAACCTCGGCTACGAGCCGCTGTTCCCCAAGCAGGCCACCGCGGTCTCCCCCGCCATCCTGGCGGCCCTGTCGCCCAACGCGGACGAGAACCACGACTTCTTCTCCGGCTCCGGCTCGTCGTACGTGATGGGCAAGGCGGTGAACACCGAGGACTCCGACTGGGACTTCTGAGCTTCCACGCCCGCCGCGGATGACCCGGAGCACCCGTGGACGCCGATTGTGGCGTCCACGGCGATCCGCATAGACTGTTTTTAGTTGAAACGTCTAATTTCAGGAGTTGCTTCGTTCGTGGGCAAGATCGTGTTCATCGACTTCGACGGAACCATCGCCGACCGAGGAGCAATTCCTCCCGCCCACGCCGAGGCGGTTCGCGAAGCCCGAGACCGCGGCCACCGCGTCGTGCTGTGCACGGGCCGCCCGCGATCCCTGGTCAGTGACGAGGTGCGGGCTCTCTTCGACGGCATGGTCGGCGCCGCCGGCGGCTACATCGAGGTGGACGGCGAAGTGCTGTCCGACCAGCGCTTCCCCACCGAGCTCGGGGCCCAGGTGGTGTCCGTGCTCGATGCGCACGACGTCGCCTACATCCTGGAAGCTCCGGACGCCGTGCACGCGCGACCCGCCACCCGCGAGCGGATCGCCGCACTGCTGCAGGTGGACCGCGGCGACGATGCTGCGACCGGACGCACCGGCGTGGACATTCTCGACGCGCTCCACGTCGCCGACGACCTGACGGCGGTCTCGTTCAGCAAGGCCGCCTGCTTCGACGCGAATCTGCCCATGGCGGACGTCGCGCGCCATCTTCCGACCGGGGTCGGGTTCCTGCCGAGTTCGCTGGAACTCGGCGAGCGGGCCGGTGAGCTCTACCTGGCGGAGGTGAACAAGTCGGTCGGGATGAAGCTCACCGCCCGCCACTTCGGTGCCGACGAGGCTGATGTGGTGGCCATCGGCGACGGCTACAACGACCTGGAGATGCTGCGCGACGCCGCCACCGCGGTCGTCATCGAAGGCGCTCCCGAGCCGGTGCTGGCCGTGGCCGACCTGGTGGTGCCGCCGCCGGAGCGGGCCGGGCTCGTCGAAGCCTTCGCCCGCCTCGGGCTCACCGCCTGATCCCGGCCCTCTAGTTTCGGCGCAACGTGCCGAGCCGGCGGACGGCCTCGTCCAGCACTTCGTCACGCTTGCAGTAGGCGAACCGGACGAGGTGACGTGCGCCGTCCGGGTTGTCGTAGAACACCTGCATCGGCACCGCGACCACGCCGCACAGTTCAGGCAGGGCACGGCACAGTTCGTAGCCGTCGGGGTAGCCGAGGCTGCGCGAGTCGGCGACGACGAAGTAGGTGCCTCGCGGCCGGAAGGTCGCGATGCCTGCCCTGGTGAGTCCGTCGATCAGCCGGTCGCGTTTGTCCTGCATGGCGGTCCGGAAGCCGTCGAAGTAGCTGTCGGGCAACTGCAGCGCTTCGGCGATCGCCGGCTGGAACGGTGCCCCGTTGACGTAGGTGAGGAACTGCTTGGCGGCCCGGACGGCGGCGACCAGCTCGTCCGGACCGGTGGCCCAGCCGATCTTCCAACCCGTTGCTGAGAACGTCTTGCCGGCCGACGACAAGGTGACGGTGCGTTCGGCCATGCCCGGCAGGGTGCTCAGCGGCAAATGGCCGACGCCGTCATAGGTCAGGTGCTCGTAGACCTCGTCGGTGACCACCAGCACGTCGTGTCGCACGGCAAGCTCGGCCACGAAGGCCAGATCGTCGGCGCCCAGCACCGCACCGGTCGGATTGTGCGGCGAGTTGATCAGCAACAGTCTGGTCCGGGGAGTGAGGGCGGCGGCGAACGCTTCGCGGGGCAGGGCGAAATCCGGCGGTTCCAACCGAATCGGACGGCGTACCCCGCCGGCCAGGGCGATGGTTGCGGCGTAGGAGTCGTAGTAGGGCTCAAGCAGAACCACCTCGTCACCGGGTTCGAGCAGGCCCAGCATGGCGGCCGCGATGCCCTCGGTCGCTCCGGCGGTGACCAAGACCTGGCTGTCCGGGTCGAGTTCGATGCCGTAGAAGCGTTGCTGATGTGCCGCGATGGCTGATCGCAGCATTGGGTCACCGGATCCGGGCGGGTACTGGTTGACGCCGTCGGCGATCGCCTGCTGCGCCCGTTGGAGCATGCTGTCGGGACCGTCGAAGTCGGGGAAGCCCTGCCCCAGGTTGACCGAGGCGGTGCGCATGGCCAGTGCCGACATCTCCGCGAAGATGGTCGAGGTGAACCCGTCCAGCGCCCGGTTGAGTGGTCGTCGGCTCATGCTCGACACCCTAGTGCCGCGTCCACCCGTCGATGACGTCAGGCGCTGCGCACCAGCCGGCGAGTGTCGGAGTGCGGCTGGACGGTCGGCGCGTGCATCCGTCGGCTGAAGGCGCGGGCCGGACGCAACTGCAGGCTGCCGCCACAGTTGGGACAGCCCCCGCCGGGAAACGTGGCGGCGCAGGACGCACACCAGGTGCATTCGAATGAACAGATGTAGACGCGGTGGTCTCCGGCCGCAAGCTCGCGGCCGCAGCATTCACAGCTGCGTCGGTAATCCAGCATGGTTGCCATCCCTTCGTGCTGGCGCTCCCCCCTTGATCGGGGCGGCGTCACCACACGACCGCACTCCACAGCGAGCAGGCTCACGGCGGGTGAAGGCAAATGGCGAAATAGCCGCCACTGGCCGAATCGCCCCATCCCCCCTTGATGTGGTGCGATTCGGTCAACGGCGTCTTGTATGTCCCCCCGACACCGGTCACTGTATCGAGATGTCGCTGTCGCATCAGTCACCCGCGCGAGTGACAGCGGGACGCGGCAGACGCCAGCCGGCGACACCGTGTTCGACCAGGCCGCGGTCACAGATCCTGTCGAGGATGCCGAGACAGGTGCCCAGAGGCAGGCCGGCCCGCAAGGTCACCTCGCCGGCGTCGATCTCGCCACGGGCCGGAATCGCTTCGTAGACCGCCAGTTCGTCGGCACTGAGTTCGTCGAGCACACGGTGCTGATCGGGACGGGCGGCACTCAGCCGACCGAGCGGCCCGACCAACTCGAGCACGTCCGGCACCCCCGTACAGAGCACCGCCTCGGCGTCGCGGATCAACCGGTGCGGCGTGGTCGAGGTCGCACTGTGCACCGGACCCGGCACGGCCAGCACCACCCGGCCGCAGGCATTCGCCCAGCTCACCGTGTTGCGTGCCCCGCTGCGCCAGGCGGCCTCGACGATGATCGTGGCCGGGCACAGTGCGGCGATCAGCCGATTGCGCGAGAGAAACCGGGCCCGGGTCGGGTGCTCGCCGGGCGGCAACTCGCTGACCAGCAGCCCCTGACCGGCGACCCGCTGCAGCAGCGTGGCGTTGCCCGGCGGATACGGCTTGTCCAGGCCGCCGGCCATCACCGCGACCGTCGGTGCGCCACCGGCCAACGCCCCGGCATGTGCGGCGGCGTCGATGCCGTAGGCTCCCCCGCTGACCACACTCACACCATGGCCACCCAGGCCGGCGGCCAGGTCGGAGGCCACCGATTCGCCGTAGGCCGTCGCGGCTCGCGACCCGACGATGGCGACGGCACGGTCGGACACTTGGGCAAGGTTCACGTCGCCCTTCACCCACAACCCGAACGGCATGCCGTTCATCTCCTGCACCGGTTCGCAGGTGGCGAGGACTCCCAGCGAGGCCGGCCATTCGTCGTCGCCGGGGATCACGAACCTGAGTCGGTTGCGTCGGGTGGCTCTCCGGACGGCGTCCAGGTCAAGGGCCCGCGCCCGTTGCGCCCATCGGGAGCGCGACGCGCGGCTGCGGAGCCCTTCCAGCACCGCGGCCGGCCCGTGCTCGGCGACCGCTGCCGTCACCGCGGTACTGGCCGGCTCGACCACGCAGCACAACGCCATCCGTGCCTCACGCTCGTCCACTGCCGACTCCTCCGAGCTCGAGCCCGTGGCGCATCGCCAGGGCGGTGTGCAGATGGTCGCGGTCCGGACGGTCGGCCCGTGCCAGATCGGCGACTGTCCAGGACAGCCGAAGCACCTTGTCGACGCCGCGGGCCGAGAGCCGTCCGCGGGCGACCGCGTCGTCGAGCAGGTCGATGCCGTCCGGCAAGGGCAGCAGGCGTCGCAACGCCGCACCCGGTACCTCGCCGTTGGTTCGCCAGCCGTGCTCAGCGAGGCGATGCCGTTGCCGCTCACGCGCCTCGGCCACCCGCGTGGCGACCGCGGCGGACGGCTCACCTCCACCGAGTGCGGCCTTCAGGTAGCTGCGCGACATCGGTCGCAACTGATGCCGGATGTCGATGCGGTCGAGGATCGGGCCGGAGATCCGCTCGCCGTAGCGGCGGACAGCCATCGGGGCACATCGGCACTGCGCGCCCGGGGTACCCGCGTTGCCGCACGGACAAGGGTTGGAAGCCAGGACGAGCTGAAAGCTCGCCGGATAGGTAGCTTGCGCGGCCGCCCGGCCGAGCACCACCCGGCCGGACTCCAGCGGCACCCGCAATGCCTCCAACACCCTCGGCGGAAATTCCGGGGCTTC
>NZ_JAPUED010000248.1 GCF_027492755.1 Micropruina sp.
AAGGGAGATCGGTGGCTGCCATTCCAGGAATCGGACGCGGCTGGCCGCAGTCCGGCCGGCAGCGGTCAACCGTTGCCCGGCGCCTCGCCCAGTCCGCCGGCGACCTGACGACCGCCGCGCTGGCCGAGATCGAGGACCGTCACCCCTGGTTCGGCGAGCTCGACGCCGAACACCGCTCGTCGGTCACCCTGGTCGCCCGGGCCGGCATCGACGGCTTCATCCGCTGGTTCGCCGACGACGGCCGCGACGTCAACCCGGCCGAGGTGTTCGACGCAGCCCCGCGGACGCTGATGCGTCGGATCACGCTGCACCAGAGCGTCGACCTGATCCGCACCACCATCGACACCGTGGAGAACCAGCTGGATCGGTTGGTCCCCCGCGGCGACCGGTCGGGGGTCTACCTGGCGATCGTGCAGTACTCCCGTGAGATCGCCTTCGGGGTCGCCGAGGTCTACGCCCGGGCCGCCGAGGCCCGCGGCGGCTGGGATGCCCGGCTCGAGGCACTTGTCGTCGATGCGGTGATCCGGGGCGAAACGGACGAAACGGTGCTCTCCCGCGCGTCCACGCTGGGTTGGCGCTCCCCTGCCGCGATCACCGTCACGATCGGCGAGGCGCCCGCGAAGGACCACGCCATCGAGTCGATGCGCCGCGCGGTGGCCGAGCGCGGCTTCGATCTACTGGCCTCCACCCAGGGTGAGCGGCTGGTGGTCGTCCTGGGCGGCCATTCGGGCACGGCCGGCACCGCGCTGTCGGTGATCACCGAGATCGCCGATCATTTCGGACCGGGTCACATCGTGGTCGGTCCGGAAGTCAGCGACCTGGTCGAGGCGGCCACCTCGGCCCGCGGCGCACTCTCCGGCATCCGTGCGGCCGACGCCTGGCCGAGCGCACCACGTCCGGTGGCCGCGGAGGATCTGCTGCCCGAGCGAGCCCTCGCCGGAGACGGCCACGCCCGGCGGATCCTGGCCCGCGAGATCTACGGCCCGTTGCGCGATGCCGGCGCCGACCTGCTCGACACCCTGGTCGCCTACCTGGACAACAGCGGGTCGGTGGAGGCCACCGCCCGCAGCCTGTTCGTCCATCCGAACACCGTCCGGTACCGGCTGCGACGGATCGCGGAGGTCTCCGGCTACCACCCCGCCGAGGCCCGCAGCGCCTACGTGCTGCGCCTCGCCGTCACCCTCGGCAGGCTGATGACCTCGTGATTGCCACAAAGCCCGGCCACCGGTGCCCCCGTCTGACTACGCGGCCGGTTGTAGGAATCCGACAAGAAGGTCTGTGAGATTTTCGTCATGTCCCGCTGTCATTCCTGAGCCGATTCGCGCAAGAGTATTCCCGTGCTTGCAATCCTCGCGCCCGGCCAGGGCGCTCAGACGCCCGGCTTCCTCGGCCCCTGGCTGGCGGACGCGGCCGCGCGCGACCAGTTGAATGCGCTCTCGGAGGTCGCCGGGGTCGATCTGGCGCACTACGGCACCGAGGCGGACGCCGACGCGATTCGCGCCACCGACGTCGCCCAGCCGCTGCTGGTCGCCGCCGGCCTGGTCGCCGGCCGGGCGCTGCTCGGCGACAGTCCGGCACCGGACGTCGTCGCCGGCCACAGCGTTGGCGAGATCACCGCGGCGGCACTGGTCGGCGTCCTTTCCGACCAGGACGCGATGCGCTTCGTCGCAACCCGCGGCCGGGGCATGGCCGCGGCGTCCGCGCTGCGTCCGACCTCGATGATGGCCGTCGTGGGCGGCGTGCCCGACCAGGTAGCCGCCGCGATCGAGGCGGCGGGGCTGACCGCCGCCAACAACAACGGCAAGGGCCAGATCGTCGCCGCCGGCACCGTCGAGCAACTGGCCGAACTCGCCGCCAACCCGCCGGCCCGCGCGCGGCTGATCCAGCTCAGCGTGGCCGGCGCGTTCCACACCGTTCACATGCAACCCGCCGTCGCAGAGCTCGCCGAACTCGCTTCCGGCCTCAGCACGGCGACCCCGACCACCAAGCTGCTGAGCAACGCCGACGGCGCGGTGGTCGACGACGGCGCCGAGGTGCTGAGCCGGCTGGTCAGCCAGGTCGGCAACCCGGTGCGGTGGGATCTGTGCCTTGACACCCTCGCCGCGTTGGGTGTCACCGGAATCCTCGAACTTCCGCCGGCTGGCACGCTGACCGGCATCGCCAAGCGCAATCTCAAGGGAGTCGCCTTGTTCAACCTGAACACCCCGGATCAGCTCACCGACGCCCGCGCCTTCGTGGCCGAGCATGCGGGGGTGGCGGCATGACCGCCCCGATCACCGCCAGCGCCGGCGGTCCGTTCGCCCGGCTGCTGTCGATCGCCTCGTTCGTGCCGTCGCGGGTGGTCGACAACGCCGAGATGTGCACCTGGATCGACTCCTCCGACGAATGGATCCAGCAGCGCACCGGCATCGCCGAGCGCCGTTGGGTCGGTGAGGGTGAAGACGTCGAGTCGATGGCGCTGAGCGCCGCCCGCACCGCGATCGAACGGTCCGGTGTCCCGGCTGCCGAGATCGGCGCGGTGATCGTCGCCACCGTCACCTACTTCCACCAGACCCCCAGCCTGGCGGCCAAGCTGGCCCACCGACTGGGCACCAACGGCGCCGCCTACGACATCTCGGCCGCCTGCGCCGGCTTCTGCTACGGCCTGGCCCAGGCCGAAGCCCTGGTCCGTTCGGGCGGCGCCCGCTACGCGCTGGTGATCGGTGTCGAGGAGCTCAGCCGATTCACCGACATCCACGATCGCAGCACGGCGTTCCTGTTCGCCGACGGCGCCGGCGCGGCCGTGGTCGGCCCCAGCGAGACCAACGGCATCGGCCCGGTGGTCTGGGGCTCCGACGGCGGCCAGGCCGATGTGATCGGCCAGACCACCGAATGGAACGAGGCACTCTCGAGCGGCGAACGGCCCTATCTGGCGATGGATGGCCGTCCGGTCTTCAAGTGGGCGACGGGCTTCATCACCGAGGCCACCAAGAGTGTGCTGGACGCCGCCGGACTGGCCCCCGAAGACCTGGACGTGTTCATTCCCCATCAGGCCAACAACCGGATTACCGACACGATGCTGCGTCACCTCAAATTGCCCGAGCACGTCGTGGTGGCCCGCACCATCAAACAGTTCGGCAATAACTCCGCGGCGTCCGTGCCGATGGCGATGGACGCCCTGCTCAGCTCGGGCGAGGCGAAGTCCGGACAGACCGCATTGTTGATCGGCTTCGGCGCCGGCCTGGTGTACGCCGGGCAGGTTGTGACCCTACCCTGATCATTTAGTTCTTCCGGGATCCCCCGGAAAGGCCCTACGACAAGGAGAAACCCTATGGCCACCACCGAAGAGATCCGTGCTCAGCTGGCTGAGCTCGTCAACGACGTCGCCGGTGTGCCGGTCGAGGACGTCCAGCTGGACAAGTCCTTCGTCGACGATCTCGACGTTGACTCGCTGGCGATGGTCGAGATCATCGTCGGTTGTGAGGAGAAGTTCGGCGTCACCATTCCGGACGAGGACTCCAAGAACCTCAAGACCGTCGGCGACGCTGTGGCGTACGTCGAGGCGCACAGCTGATCTGTGCCGCCGGGTGACCCGGGCCCGCTGGAAGGCGGGCCCGGGTCCCACCACCATCCGTCCCCGAACCACCTCGGAGAATTCGGAGAATCATGCCTGAGATTGTGATTACCGGCATTGGAGCCACCACCCCGCTCGGCGGCGATGCGCGCTCGACCTGGGCGGCCCTGCTCGCCGGTACGTCCGGCGTCAGCCGGATCACCGAAGAGTGGGTCGAGGAACTTCCGGTCAAGATCGCCGCCAAGGTCAAGGTCGATCCGTCGACCATCATCGACCGGGTCAAGGCGCGGCGTCTCGACCGGTCCACCCAGCTGGCGCTGATCGCGGCACAGGAGGCCTGGCAGGATGCCGGGCTCACCTGGAGCACCGAGAACGAGGTCGATCCGCAGCGGCTGATCGTCTCGCTGGCCAGCGGCATCGGCGGCCTGCATTCGCTGCTCAACAACTGGGATGCCCACCGCGACAAGGGGTATCGCCGGGTCAGCCCGTTCACCATTCCGATGCTGATGGCCAATGCGCCGGCGGCGAACGTCGGTATGGCGATCAGCGCCAAGGCCGGCGTACACACCCCGGTTTCGGCCTGTGCGTCGTCCAATGAGGCGATCGCGCTGGCGCTCGACCAGCTGCGGCTGGGGCGTGCCGACATCGCCGTCGTCGGCGGCACCGAAGCCACCATCCATCCGCTGCCGATCGCCGCGTTCGGCCAGATGCAGGCACTGTCGCGCCGCAACGACGAGCCGGAGAAGGCGTCCCGGCCCTGGGACATCGGACGGGACGGCTTCGTGATGGGCGAGGGCTCGGCCGCGCTGGTGATCGAGACCCTGGAACACGCCAAAGCCCGCGGGGCGACGATCTACGGAACCTTGGCCGGCGCCGGCATCACCGCCGACAGCCACGACATCGTCCAGCCCGATCCGAGCGGTGCCGGGCAGTACGGCGCCATGCAGAAGGCGATCAAGGACGCCGGACTCACCGCGTCCGACATCAAGCACGTCAACGCCCATGGCACCTCGACGCCGCAGGGTGACCTGACCGAAGCCGGCTCCATCCGGCACGGCCTCGGCAATGCGGTCGACGGCTGCGTGGTGACCTCGACCAAGTCGATGACCGGGCACCTGCTCGGCGGTGCCGGGGCGCTGGAGACCCTGGCCACCGTGATGGCGCTGCACGATCGGCTGATCCCGCCGACGATCAACCTGGACAACCCGGAGCCCGATCTCGGCATCGACATCGCCGC
>NZ_JAPUED010000249.1:0-8778 GCF_027492755.1 Micropruina sp.
CCCACGCCGGCCCCGAGATCGGCGTCGCCTCCACCAAGGGCTTCCTCACCCAGGTGGCGGCCTGCTACCTGCTCGGCCTCTACCTGGCGCAGGTGCGGGGCGCGAAGTTCGGCGACGAGATCGCCGCCATCATGGGCGAGTTGGCCGCCACCCCGCCGCTGATCCAGCGGGTGCTCGACGAGATCGAGCCGATCAAGGAACTCGCTGCCCGCTACGTCGAGGCCGAGTCGGTTCTCTTCCTCGGCCGGCACGTCGGGTACCCAGTCGCCCTGGAGGGTTCGCTGAAGCTGAAGGAGATCGCCTACCTGCACGCCGAGGGCTTCCCCGCCGGCGAGCTCAAGCACGGCCCGATCGCCCTGGTCGAGGACGGCATCCCGATCTTCGTCGTGGTGCCGCCGCAGGGCCGCGATCAGCTGCACGACAAGGTGATCTCGAACGTCCAGGAGGTGCGGGCCCGCGGCGCGTTCACCATCGTTCTCGCCGAGGACGACGATCACGAAGTGACCCCGTACGCGGACTTCCTGTTCCGGCTGCCCAAGGTGTCGACGCTGATGCAGCCGCTGGTCGCCACGGTCCCGCTGCAGATGTTCGCCTGCGAGGTGGCCACCCTCAAGGGCTACGACGTCGACCAGCCTCGCAACCTCGCCAAGTCGGTCACCGTCGAGTGATCGTCGGCATCGGCATCGACGTCTGCCCCGTCGAACGGTTCGCCTCGGCAGCTGCCCGCGAGCGGCTGCTGGCTCGGCTGTTCACCCCTGCCGAGCGGGATTCGTCGATGAACCGGATGGCCGGACGCTTCGCCGCCAAGGAGGCGCTGGCCAAGGCGCTCGGGGCACCCGCCGGGCTGTCCTGGCACGACGTCGAGGTGCGCAAGGACGACCTCGGCAAGCCCTACTTCCACTACACCGGGACGATCGCCGACCGGGTCGCCCAGCTGGGCATCGCCACCGTGCATCTCTCCATCACCCATGACGCCGGCATCGCCGCCGCGGTGGTGGTCTGCGAGGCTTGACGCCATGAGAGCGGCGTACCTGGCCCAGACCATTCGCGCGGCGGAGGAGCCGCTGCTGGCCTCGCTGCCCGGGGTGCTGATGCAGCGTGCGGCGTCCGGGCTGGCGTCGGTGTTGTTGCGGGAGCTTCGCGGGTTGCGCGGCGCCGTCCATGGCGCGCGGGTGCTGGTGGTCGCCGGTGCCGGCAACAACGGTGGTGACGCGCTGTATGCCGGGGCGCGATTGCTGGGCCGCGGCGTCGGGGTGACGGCCTGGTTGACCTCGGAACGTGTCCATGAGGCCGCCTGGGCCGCCTTTCGTGTCGCCGGCGGCCGGCAGGTGGACGCGGTCGGCGCCGTGGCCGCTCTCGGTTCGATCGATCTCGTTGTCGACGGAGTGCTGGGTATCGGCGGACGCGCTGGGCTGCGGGAACCGGTCGCCCTGTTCGCCCGAGCATGCGCGGACGCCGAGGTGCCGGTGGTGGCCGTCGACCTGCCGTCCGGGCTGGACGCGGATCAGTGCGGCTCGGTCAGCCCGGCGGCCGCCGTCATCCCGGGCTTGCCCCGGGATCTAGTCGGCGTCGGCCTGCCTCACTTCACCGCCGTTCGCACCGTCACCTTCGGCGGGCTGAAGTTCTGCCAGGTGCTCGAGCCGGCGGCGTCCGCATCCGGAACGGTCGAACTGGTCGACATCGGGCTCGACCTGCCCGAACCCGACCTGCGCTGCTGGGAACCCTCGGACGTCGCGGCCGTCTGGCCGACTCCGGACGCCGGCAGCGACAAGTACTCCCGCGGCGTGGTCGGCCTCGACACCGGGTCGGGCGACTATCCCGGCGCCGCCGTGCTCTCCACCCTGGGCGCCGTGCACGCCGGTGCCGGCATGATCCGGTTCGCCGGCGCGGACGGGGCGGTCGCGCTGATCCGCCAGGCGGCACCCAACGTGGTCTTCGGCGCCGGCCGGGTGCAGGCCCGGGTGCTGGGCTGTGGCTGGGGGAAACGTCCGGACGGCGCCGTGGCGGTCGAGCAGGCGCTGGCCGAGGCGCTCCCCCTGGTGCTGGACGCCGACGCGCTGCGCTTCCTGCCGCCCGGCGAACTGGGGGAGCGGGTGCTGCTCACCCCGCACGCCGGTGAACTGGCCCGGCTGCTGGAGATCGAGCGCGCCGCGGTGAGCGCCGACCCGCTCGCGGCCGTCCGCGCCGCCGCGACCCGGTTCGGCGCGACGGTGCTGCTCAAGGGCGCCACCCAGTACGTCTGCGGGCCCGACGGCCGGGTCGGCATCGCCGTCCCAGGCCCGCACTGGACGGCCCAGGCCGGCTCCGGTGACGTGCTGGCCGGCATCTGCGGCACCCTGCTCGCCGCCGGGCTCCCGCCCGCGAAAGCGGCCCTGGCCGGAGCGTCGATCCAGGCGCTGACCGCGGCGTCCGCTCCCGGACCGTACCCGCCCCAGGAGCTCGCCGTCCGGCTCCCCGGCGTGGTCGCCGGGCTGTGTGCTCCGACATCCAGGCCCCGCCCGTCCTCCAGGCCCCGCCCGTCATCCCGGACTTGATCCGGGATCCCGGCCGCCGGAGATCCCGGCGTTCGCCGGGATGTGACCTTCTGGCTGTGACCTAGTGTCGTCACAGTCGTCATCCCGGACGTGAATCGGGATCCCCGGGTGCTCGCCCCGACTGGCCGGATGGCGGGCCGAGGATCGTTCTTGCCGGTGCGAGGTGACAGAATCCCTTCTGGCGCCTGTTGCGTGCCGGACATCCGTCGACGAGGAGAACCTTGATGGAACAGACCCTGGTGATCGTGCTGATCGTCGCCGTGGTGGCCATTGCGACCATGTACCTGGTGCGCAGGCGCCAGTCGGCTTCCCCGCAGGCCCCGACCGAGACCGCCAAGGCGCAACCAGTCCCGCCGGCGCCCGCCCCACCCGCCGCCGACACCCTCGCCGAGCCGGCCGCCGAGTCCGCGCCCGTCGAGCAGGCTGCGATCGACGACGAGAACGCCATCCTGAAGCTGCGCGCCATCGAACTGCAGGGCACCGCCAGCAGCAAGGACGACGCGATTCGTGAGGCCGGGGGCCTGTTGGTCGCGACCGGTGCGGTCGACGACAGCTACATCGACTCGATGTTCGAGCGGGAGCGTTCGGTGTCCACCTACATGGGCAACCTGCTGGCGATTCCGCACGGCACCAACGAGGGCATGACGAAGATCCGGAGGTCCGCGATCTCGGTCGTCCGCTACCCGAACGGGCTGGAGTGGAACGGCAACCCGGTGAAGTTCGTGATCGGTATCGCCGGTGCCGACGGCCAGCATCTGGAACTGCTGGGCCGGATCGCCGAGGTCTTCCTCGACGAGTCGAAGGTCGCCCAGCTCGAGCAGGCGGTCACCCCTGAGCAGGTCTGGCGCACGCTGGTCAAGGTCAACAACTGAGCTAGTGCGGCGTCCGGCCGGCCGCCGCACGGAGCATCGGCCGCTGGGTCCGGTACCAGTCCCGGGTGCGGTCCGCACGCTGTTCGACGATGGCCCAGTAATCCACGAAGCCTTCGATGCCCGCGTCCGAGCCGTCTTCGACGACTTGGTAGAGCCAGTCGTGGTTGGCGCTGACCGCGTCGAGGAACTCGTCGGCATCGAAGTCGCCGCCGTAGGCGTTCAGGAAGATGCCCAGTCGTTCCGCGCCGCGGCCGTGTCGCGGGTCGTCGATGTATTCGTCGGCCCGCAGCGGTGCCCACAGTCGGGCGGCGGCCGCGACGTCCCAGATCGGACGGCCGGGCCCGGCCAGGTCGAAGTCGATCAGTGCCACCGCCACCTGGTCGCGGAACACCACGTTGGCCAGGTTCGGGTCGGAATGGCAGGCCAGCGCACCGCGGAACTCCTCGGGCGGCGGACGCGACCAGCGCCAGGGTGCCAGGTCGAAATCGGCGACCGCCTCGTGATAGCGGCGCAGCAGCCGGGCCACGCTACGCAGCGTGTCATCGCTGAACATCCACGGTGCGTAGGGCGGCACGACGGCGTCGCCCGGAATGAAGCTGAGCACCTCACGGCCCTGCTCGTCCATGCCGAGGAACCGGGGCGCTCCGTCGAAGCCCACCTCGTCCAGGTAGGTCAGCAGCGCGTGCACGCTGGCCGCGTGCGGTCCGGGTGGTCGATGGACGGCGTCGCCGCGCCGCATGATCAGCCCGCGGTTGGCGGTGCCGCCGACCAGCACCACCTCGTCCGGGCGATCGGTGCCACCGCCGGTGCCGGTCACGAGCGGGCCGGTTCGTCGCGGCTGAGCAGAGCTTCGGCGAGCGCGGAGTGGGTCACCAGCATGGTGACCAGCCCGCTGCGCAGCGCGGCCAGCACCGCGGGGTACTTCTCGCTTCCGTAGGGGATGGCGATCCGGTGGGACGCCGCCCGCAGTTGGGCCGCCTCGACGGCGATCATCCGGTCGTTGAACGGGGTGTGCAGCGGTTCGCCGTCGGCGGCGAGGCAGATGCCCGCCATCTCGGCGCAGACGCCGGCCTGAGCCAATGCCGTCCGTTCCGGCGGCGTGGCCGCCTGGTAGAGCGTCGACAGCCCGGGCGCCCAGCGGCCGATGCCGGCCACCGCGACGTCAGCGGAGGAGGCCTTGCCGAAGGCCCGGACGATTTCCGGCTGGCGCCGCAGCGCGCGGGCGGTCGCGGCGTCCGGAACCAGGAACGGTGCGAAGTACAAGTAGGCGGGGCCGCGGCAGACCCGGGCCAGGTCGCGGACCACGTCCACCGCAGTCTCGTCGTCGATCGAACCGGACGGATCCTGCGGCCGCGGCAGCACCCCGGTGAGCTGGACGACGGAGGCCTGCGGCAGCCGCCGCACCTGGCGCACCATGGACTGGACGCAGCGGGCCCAGGCCAGTCCGATCAGGTCGCCGGCGCTGACCACCTCGCCGAGCAGGTCGGCCGCGGCCCGTCCGAGCGCGGCCCGGAGCAGTGCCGGATCGCCCTCGGCGCAGTCGACCACCACCGCGTGCTCCAGTCCGAACCGCTCCCGTAGCCGGATCGACCGGTCCAGGTCGATCGCGCCGGACTGCTGGATCTCGATCCGCACCACACCTTCCTGCCTGGCGACCTGCAGCAACCGGGCGACGCGGAACCGGCTGAGCCGGAACTCGTCGGCGATCTCCACCTTGGTGCGTTCGTCGAGGTAGTACCGGTGCGCGATCTCGGCGGCGAGAACGAGCTCGGCAGGGCCTTTGAAGCCGGCCCCGGTGCGCTGGCTGGGTTCGCTCATTTGAGCCATGACGGTATCAGAACGCTGTTGTCTGTTGACAGGCCGGAGTGCCGGAGGCATCCTCCGTGCCGTGGGCACTGTGCAGATGAGTGTTCAGTGCCTCATTGTGCGTGCCGGGCGGGTCGGGGTGTAGCCCTCCCCCCGCCAGCGGTCTAGGGTTCTCAGATCACGTGCGCGGGACCTCTTCAAGCAGTGTCGCAGGGGCTCCCCGGGCAGAACTAAGGAGACATATATGTCGACCACAACAGCCGCGCCGAGAACCTCGGTGCGGGTTCACATCCAAAAATTCGGGACATTCCTGTCCGGCATGATCATGCCCAACATCCCGGCGCTGATCGCCTGGGGCATCCTGACGATGTTCTTCATCCCCGCCGGTTTCACGCCGAACGAGAGCATCGCGACGATCGTCGGGCCGATGATCCACTACCTGCTGCCGATCATCATCGCCGTCACCGGCGGAACCATGGTCTACGGCGCCCGCGGTGCCGTCGTGGCCGGCATCGGCACCATCGGTGCGATCGCCGGCTCGGACTACCTGATCGCGCAGGAGAACATCCGACTGCTCGAAGTGTGGCTCGCGCAGGGCAACGCCGAGGATGCGTTCAAGGAACTGGGCCAGGTGCACATGTTCATCGGCGCCATGATCATGGCGCCGTTGGCCGCCTACTCGATGAAGTGGCTGGACGGCCTGTGGGAGAACAAGATCAAGGCCGGCCTGGAGATGCTGGTCAACATGTTCTCGGCCGGTATCTGGGGCTTCTTCCTGCTGATCATCGGCTTCTACCCCGTCGCCTGGCTGGTCAACGGCCTGATGAACGTGCTGAGCAGCGCGGTGAACTGGCTGGTGGCCAACAACCTGTTGCCGCTGACCAGCATCATCATCGAACCGGCCAAGGTGTTCTTCCTGAACAACGCCATCAACCACGGCGTGCTGACACCGCTCGGCACCCAGGAGGCATCCGATACCGGCAAGTCGATCCTGTTCCTGCTCGAGGCCAATCCCGGCCCCGGTCTCGGCCTGTTGCTCGCTTTCGCGGTGTTCGGCATCGGTGCGGCCAAGGCGTCGGCCCCGGGTGCCGCGTTCATCCAGTTCGTCGGCGGCATCCACGAGGTGTACTTCCCCTACGCGCTGATGAAGCCGGCGCTGCTGATCGCCCTGATCGGCGGCGGCATGACCGGTGTCACCACCAACATGCTGCTCGGCGGTGCGCTGCGGGCTCCGGCCGCCCCGGGAAGCATCCTGGCGGTCATCGCCCAGACGGCGCCCGGCGCCTACATCGCCGTGATCCTCTCGGTGATCCTCGCCGCCACCGTCACCTTCCTGATCGCCGGGGTGATCCTGCGGGCCTCCCGCAAGCGTGACCTGGCCGCCGCGGCCGCGGGCGAGGATAAATTCGCCAGCGCGATCAGCCAGACCGAGGCCAACAAGGGCAAGTCGTCCGATGCGCTGTCCGGCCTGCTCGGTGCCGGCGGGGCGGAGCCGTCCGGACCGGTGAAGTCGATCGTGTTCGCCTGCGACGCGGGCATGGGCTCCTCTGCGATGGGTGCTTCGGTGCTGCGGAAGAAGATCCAGTCCGCCGGGTTCAAGGACGTGACGGTGGTGAACAAGGCCATTTCGAACCTGACCGACACCTTCGACGTGGTGGTGTCGCATCAGGACCTGATGGACCGCGCGGCCCCCGCCACACCCTCGGCCGTGCACGTGGCGGTGGACAACTTCATGGCGTCCCCGCGCTACGACGAGGTGGTCGAGATGGTCCGTCGGGCCAACGGTGGTGGTGCCGCCGAGGCGCCGACTCCCGCGCCTGCCCCGGCTCCGGCGGCTGCGCCCCAGCCGGCAGCCGCGGCGTCCGAAACCGATGAGGCGGACGCGGTGCTGAAGCTCTCCTCGATCGTCCTCGACGGCTCCGCCACCGACCGGGACGGCGCCATCACCGAGGCCGGCAACCTGCTGGTGGCTTCGGGGAACGTCGACGCCGGCTACGTGGCGGCGATGCACGAACGGGAGAAGTCGGTGTCCACCTACATGGGCAACCTGCTGGCCATCCCGCACGGCACCAACGAGGCGAAGTCGATGATCACCAAGTCGTCGATCTCGGTCGTCCGGTACCCCAACGCGATCGACTGGAACGGCAACCCGGTGAAGTTCGTCATCGGAATCGCCGGCGCGGGCAACGACCATCTGGAACTGTTGGGAAAGATCGCCGAGGTGTTCCTCGACGAGTCGCAGATCGCGAATCTCGAACAGGCATCGTCGCCGGCGCAGGTGCGCGACGCCTTCGGAAAGGTGAATGGCTGACATGAAGGCAGTGCATTTCGGGGCCGGCAACATCGGCCGTGGGTTCGTCGGGTTGTTGCTCAGCAACGCCGGCTACGAGGTGGTCTTCGCCGACGTGGCCGAGGCTCTGATCGACGCTCTGGCGAACTCCGAGTCCTACGCCGTCAACGAAGTGGGGGACGATCCGCGCACCACCGTGGTGCGCGGGTACTCCGCCCTCAACTCGGCCAAGCAGGCCGAGGAGCTGACCGCGGCGATCGCCTCGGCGGACATCGTGACCACGGCGGTGGGGGCGCACATCCTGAAGTTCGTGGCTCCGGCGATCGCCGCCGGGATCGCGGCGCGGCCGTCCGGGGCGGCCAAGGTGGCGGTGATGGCGTGCGAGAACGCGATCAACGGCACCGACATTCTCAAGGGTGAGGTCGAGGAGGCCTACCAGGGGGATGACCTGGCCGACCGAGCGCTGTTCGCCAACACCGCGGTCGACCGGATCGTCCCCGCCCAGGCGCCGGACGCGGGGCTCGACGTCACCGTCGAGAACTACTTCGAGTGGGCCATCGAGACCCCGCCGTTCGACGGCAACGTGCCCGACATCCCCGGGGTGACTTGGGTGGAGGACCTGGAGCCCTACATCGAGCGCAAGCTGTTCACGGTGAACACCGGCCACGCCACCGCGGCCTGGTTCGGTTACGCTGCGGGCATCGAGAAGATCTCCGACGCGCTGCTCGACTCGTCGGTGTCGGCGAAGGTCGCCGACGCGCTGGCCGACACCAAGTCGTTGATCGTCGCCAAGCACGGCATCGACGAGACGGTGCAGAGCGCGTACGTGTCGAAGATCCTGAAGCGGTTCGCCAACCCGTTCCTGCCCGACACCACCCTGCGGGTCGGACGCGGACCGCTGCGCAAGCTGAGCCGGCACGACCGGTTCATCTCCCCGGCGTCCCAGCTGGCCGAACGGGGCATGTCCTGCGACGGCCTGCTGGCCGCCATCGGTGCCGGGCTGCGCTTCGACACCCCCGAGGACCCGGAGGCCGTCGAGCTGCAGCGTCTGCTCGGCGAACTCTCCCCCGAGGACGCGGTCGCCAAGATCACCGGCCTGGACCCCGATCACCCGCTCTACCCCGCGGTACTCGAGGTCTTCGCCCAGCGCCAAGCCTGACCTGCGGACATACCGACGGCGGCCCCGCGGGGCCCCCCGGCGGCCGGTGGCGGCGAGGGGGGGGGGGGGGGCGGCGGGGAGAAAAACAACGCCGGGGGCGGGTGTTTCGGGGGGGCA
>NZ_JAPUED010000249.1:8788-11029 GCF_027492755.1 Micropruina sp.
CCACCACCCCGCGGGTACCCCGGGTCTGCCCCCCCCCCCACCCCGCACCGCCGCACAACCCCCGGGCCCCCCGGGGCCTCCCGGGGGCCCCGTTTCGCATCTTCGGGGACGGTTCTTCCGCCTTCGAAAATCGCACGTCGGGGGACGGTTCTTCCGGGTGCGAAAAGCGGGCCACCGGGGACGGTTCCCTTGTCATCGGGGAGGGTTCCTTCGGTCGCCCAGAGGGGCCCCGCCAGATGCAGGCCAGCGTCGCGATTGGTGACCAGAAGAACCGTCCCCGCGCGTTCGAGATTCGCACGTTCAAGAACCGTCCCCGGGTGTGCGAGCCGCCCGGCTGACACGGACGCGGGGGCGCGGCTGGCGAGGACTACAGTGGGACGGCTTCAAATCGTCAACCGGAGGATTCGCCATGTCCGCCCCGTCCACCGCGGCCGTCGTCGCCGAGGCTGCCCTGCCCGACGGCGGGCGGTTGCGCATCCTGCGGGTGGACGCCTCGCGGGCGTCCGATGTCGTCCCGATCGTGCACGCCGCCTTCGCCGCCCGTCCGCCGGTCGAGCCGCCCGCCGCGGCACTGGCGGACACGGTCGACACCATCGCCGAGAAGCTGGACGGCGGCTTCGGCGTCGTCGGCGAACTGGACGGCGAACCGGCCGCAGCGCTGATCGTCGAACTGGACGGCGACGACGCGGTCATCACCCGGGTCGCGGTGCACCCCGACCATCAGCACCGCGGCATCGCGAACGCCCTTGTCGGCTGCACGATGGACCTGCTCGCGCTGCGCGGCACCCGCTGGCTGACGGTGGGTGTCCGCACAGAGTTCCCGGCTCTCGGACGATGGTGGCGCCGCCACGGCTTCGTGCCGACCGGCGAACAGCCGCCGCTGGAGATCCTGCGCCGTACCCTGCCGGTGATGGCCGAGGCCGCCACCGCGGACGCCATGCGCGCTCTCGGCGAGCGGCTCGCCACTGTGCTGCGGGCCGGCGACGTGATCATCGCCACCGGTGACCTGGGCGCCGGCAAGACCACGCTGACCCAGGGCATCGGCGCCGGGCTCAACATCGCCGGGCCGGTGATCTCACCCACCTTCGTGCTCTCCCGGGTGCATCCGGCCGTCGCCGGCGGACCCGCCCTGGTGCACGTGGACGCCTACCGGCTGGGCAGCTTCGACGAACTCGAAGACCTCGACCTGGAGGCGTCCCTGCCCGACTCGGTCACCCTGATCGAATGGGGCGGGGGCATCGCCGAGGGGCTGGCCGACGACCGCCTGGAGATCGACATCCGGCGCGGACTCGACCCCGAAGACGAGACTCGGCTGGTGTTCCTGTCCGGCCTCGGGGCGCGCTGGGCCGACGGACAACTGGAGGAACTGCGATGAGCCCCACGCTGACGCTGGGAATCGACACCTCGACCGACGTCCGGGTCGGCCTGGCCGACGGGGCCGGAGTCCTGGCCTCCCGCGCGGTGACCGACAGTCGCGCCCACGCCGAACAGCTGATGCCACTGGTGAACGCCACCCTCGCCGAAGCCGGCCGGACGCTGCATGACCTCGGCCTGATCGTGGTCGGTGTCGGCCCCGGGCCGTTCACCGGACTGCGGGTCGGCGTGGTCACCGCGCAGACGCTGGGGTTCGCTCTCGGGGTACCGGTGCGCGGCGTCTGCTCGCTGGATGCCGTTGCCGCCGGTCACCTCGTCGCCGGCAACCCCGGCGGTGAGTTCCTGGCCGTCTCGGACGCCCGCCGGCGCGAGGTGTACTGGGCCCGCTACGACACCGACGGACGCCGCGTCGAGGGGCCGGCGGTCTCCCCGGCGTCCGAGTTGCCGGAGTTGCCGGTGGTTGGGCCGGGCGCGGGATTGGCCGGCGGCACGCCGTCCCCGCTGGACGGCGGCGTCCTCGCGCTGGCCGGTCCGGAGCTGCCCGAGGTGGGGTTGTCGCCGCTGTACCTGCGCCGTCCGGACGCCACGGTGCCGACCAACCGCAAGTCGACCCTGCTGCAGCCGCGACTGGCGCGCGGGTTGGCCCGATCGTGACCGAGGCTGCTGTGATCGAGCCGGCCGCGGACGAGGTGCTGATCCGGCATGCGGAGCTCGCCGACCTGGACGCGATCCTGATGCTCGAGGTCTCTGGCTTCGACATCGCCTCGCGATGGAGCGCGGAATCCTGGACGGCGGAACTGACCGGCGCCGACCGGTGCGTTCTGGTCGCCGACCGCCGCCGGTTGAGCTTGTCGAAACCGGATTGGT
>NZ_JAPUED010000249.1:11129-34145 GCF_027492755.1 Micropruina sp.
GGGGTCTCGACAAGCTCGACCAACGGGTGCCTTGGTGTCTCGGCAGGCTCGACCAACGGCTGGCGCCGAGTCGGGTTCTCGACCTGCGGAGGTTGGGCTGCTCGGCGTCGCGACCTTCCAACTGGTCGCCGATGCCGCCGACCTGCACCGCGTCATGGTCGCCCCCGACCAGCGCGGACGGGGCATCGGCGGGGCCCTGGTCGAGGCCGGGATCACCTGGGCGGCCGAACGGCACGGGCTCCGGATGTTGCTCGAAGTCGAACATGACAATGCTGCGGCGCTGGCGCTCTACCGCCGGCTGGGCTTCGTGGAACTTGCCCGCCGCAAGGACTATTACGGGGCCGGCCGGCACGCGCTGGTGATGCAGCGCGAGCTCGTCCGGTTCGATGAGACGGCGGCGATGAACGACGGTGTGGGGAATGGAGAGTTGATCCGATGAGCGGTCCGTTGGTGCTGGGCATCGAATCGTCCTGCGACGAGACCGGGGTCGGCATCGTGCGAGGGCACGAACTGCTGGCCAACGAGGTCGCGTCGTCGGTCGAGCAGCACGTCCGCTACGGGGGAGTGGTGCCCGAGATCGCCTCGCGCGCCCACCTGGAGGCGATGCGTCCCGCTCTGGAGCGCGCGCTGGCCACCGCCGACGTTGACCTGACCGAGCTGGACGGCATCGCCGTCACCGCCGGGCCGGGCCTGATGGGCGCCCTGGTGGTCGGCCTCTCGGCGGCGAAAGCCCTTGCCGTGGCGCTGAAGAAGCCGCTCTATGGACTGAATCACCTGGTCGGTCACGTCGCGGTCGATCTGCTCGACCATGGTCCCCTGCCCGAACCCTGCGCGGCGCTGCTGGTCTCCGGCGGTCATACCTCGCTGCTGCTGGTCCGCGACATCACCGGCGACATCGTCGAGCTCGGCTCGACCATCGACGACGCCGCCGGCGAGGCCTACGACAAGGTGGCCCGGGTGCTCGGCCTGGCCTACCCGGGTGGTCCGGTGATCGACAAGGCGGCCGCCGACGGCGACCCGAAGGCGATCGCCTTCCCGCGCGGCCTGACCGCGCAGAAGGACCTGGTCAAGCACCGGTTCGACTACTCGTTCTCGGGATTGAAGACGTCGGTGTCCCGCTGGGTGGAGACCCGGCAGCGCGACGGCGAGGAGGTCCCGGTGGCTGATGTGGCGGCGTCCTTCCAGGAGGCGGTCTGCGACGTGCTGACCGCCAAGGCGGTCGACGCCTGTGAGCACTTCGGCGTCTCGGACATGCTGATCGGCGGCGGTGTGGCGGCCAACTCCCGGCTGCGCACCCTGCTCGAGCAGCGGACGGCCGAACGCGGCATCGCGCTGCGGCGTCCGCGGCCCGGACTGTGCACCGACAACGGCGCGATGATGGCTGTGCTCGGCTCCGAGGTGATCAGCCGCGGGCTGCGTCCGTCCAGCCTCGACATCGGCGCCAACTCCGGCCTGCCCGTCTCGACAGTGCTGGTCTGAGCCATGCCGTACGCACCGATCATCGGCGTCCTCGGCTACGTGCTGCACCCGGACGGCGAGCGTGCACTGATGGTGTTCCGCAGTCGCGACGGCGACCTGCACCAGGGCAAGTACAACGGCCTGGGCGGCAAGCTGGAGAACGACGAGGACGTCATCGGCTGCCTGCACCGCGAGCTGATGGAGGAGGCCGGCATCACGGTCACCGCCGAACGGCTGCGCGGCACCATCTCGTGGCCCGGCTTCGGCGCCGGTGGCGAGGACTGGTTCGGCTTCATCTTCATCGTGGACGCCTTCACCGGCACCGTCCCCGAGCGCAACGACGACGGCCCGCTGGACTGGCTGCCGATCAACCGGCTGCTCGGCAGGGGAGAACCGCTGCCGATGTGGCCCGGCGACCGGCACTTCCTGCAGCTCGTCTTCGACGACGACCCGCGTCCGTTCCACGGCGTGATGCCCTACGTCGACGGAGTCGCAACCGGCTGGAGCTACCGCCGCTGAGCGACCACCGTCCCCGGCGAGGTGGATCAGCGGCGGACGAGGAGTTCCAACAGCATGCCGGCGATCAGCTCGCGGTATTCCTCGACGGTGGCTCCTTCGACGCGGACCATCCGGTCGTAGACCTCGACGGAGGCGATGACGTCGCTCCACTGGGCCAATACGGCGTCCGGGACGTCATCGCGCAGCCAGCCGCGCTCGCGCCAGAGTTGCAGGATGATCAGGTTCTCGGCCCGGATCTGCACGGCGAGTGCGGTGAACTCCTGGGCGAGCGTCTTGTCGGTGCGTGCGGCCTCGGAGAACGCCAGCCACAACCCGTGGGTGGCGGAGTTGACCTGGACGAGGACCCGGGAGGAGATGTCGGCGGCCTCTTCGGGTGAGGAGGCCTGCAGGAACCGGGCACCGACCGGTGTATCGATCAGCGCCTGGCCGGGCTCTCCGCCGAAGGAGAGCTGATCGATCGCCGCCTGCAACAACCGCAGCTTGGGGCCGTGCGACTGAACCGTCTCGGTCGAGACGCCGGCTTCGCGGGCGATCTGCGGCAGCGACGTTGCGGCGTAGCCGCGGACGGCGAACAACTCGGCGGCCGCCTGGACCACCCGCGCTCGGGTGGCCGCAGCCTGCTGCTCGCGCAGCTCGGACGAATATCGACGCTTTGCCATATTGATTCCTGTATCACAGTAGTGAATACTCGACTCCTGTATTCGACACTACACCACACAGATGGGGGACCCCGATGACTTCGATCATCTTCGCCAGCGTTCCGATCCACGGACACGTCACACCGCTGCTGCCGCTGGCCGCCGAACTCGTCGCCCGGGGCGACCGGGTCCGGTTCCTGACCGGATCGCGCTTCGCCGCCGTGGTTGCCGCGACCGGTGCCGAGCACGTCTCGCTGCCGGATGAGGCCGACTTCGACGATCGCTTCGTCACCGCACAGTTCCCCGAGCGGGAGCAGTTGTCACCCGTCAAGGCGGTCGCACACGATCTCGAGCACATCTTCGTGCGCCCCGGCGCCGCCCAGTACGCGGCGGTGACCGAACTGCTCGCCCAAGAGCCTGCCGATGTGATCGTGACCGACCCGACCTTCGCCGCCGGCGCCCTGCTGGTCGAGTTGCCGGTGGGTGAGCGTCCGCCGGTCATCGTCGGTGGCGTGCTGCCGCTGAACCTGCCGGCGCCCGACCTGGCACCGTTCGGCATGGGGCTGCCGCCGCTGGGCGGCCTGGCCGGACGGATCCGCAACGGCTTCCTGAACGCGCTCACCGCGCGGCTGTTCGCCCCGGTCAACGCCGCCGGCGCCGAGATCGGACGGCGCGCGCTCGGCCGTGAGCCGCGCATTCCCGTCATGCAGTGGCTGCAGCACGCAGACGCGATCGCGCAGCTCAGCGTCCCGTCGTTCGAGTACCCGCGTCCCGACGATGTCGCCGCGCAGCTGCGGTTCCTCGGCCCGGTGTCGGTCTCCGGCGCCGTCCAGCACGCGCTGCCGGAATGGTGGTCGGAACTGGACGGCACCCGCCCGGTCGTCCACGTCACCCAGGGCACCATCGCCAACACCGACCTGGGCGAGCTGATCCGGCCGACCATTGATGCCTTCGCCGATCGCGAACCCCTGGTCGTGGTCGCCACCGGCGGTGCCTCGGCCGACAGCCTGGGTGCGCTGCCGGGCAACGTCCGGGTCGCCGAATTCCTGCCCTATGCGGAGTTGCTGCCACGGACGTCGGTGATGGTCACCAACGGTGGCTATGGCGGCGCTCAGTTCGCGCTGCGGCACGGCGTGCCGCTGGTGGTCGCGCCCGGCAAGGAGGACAAGGTCGAGGTGGCCGCCCGGATCGCCTGGTCGGGTGTCGGCGTCAGGCTGCGCCACCAGCGGCCCACCCCGGAAGAGCTGCGCAAGGCGGTCGGACGCGTGCTCGCCGACCCGTCCTACGCGCAGGCCGCGCAGCGGGTCGGTGCCGAGATCGTGGCCTCGCCGGGTGCCGCGGGCTTCGCCCGAGTGGTCGATGAGGCGATCTGCGCCGTCTCGCCGGTCGAGCCCTGCCCTACCGCGTAGTCGCCCGTCGCACCTCCGTCATCCCGGCGGACGCCGGGATCTCCTCCTCGGGCGAGCTGTCCGGTCGCGAGATCCCGGGTCGAGCCCGGGATGACGGCATCAGTGGGTGCCGAGATGAGAGCCCGGGATGACGAGAGGGAGCCCGGGATGACGGACGCGGTGAAGGGCTCAGCGGCGGTCGAGTTCCGCCCGCATCCCCGCGATCTGATCGGGGGTGACCCGGCAGCAGCCGCCGAGGGCACGGACGCCCGCGTCCGCCCAGGAGCGGGCACTGTCGCCGACTGCCGCACGTCCGGTCCAGTGCCGGGCGCGGGCGTCCCAGTCCTCGCCGCTGTTGGGGTAGAAGATCACCGGACGGCGTCCGCCGACGGCCGTCACCACAGCGGCGGCCTCGCCGGGATCGCAGCAGTTGGCGCCGAGGGCGACCACATTCGGCACCTCGGCCGCGATCGCGAACGCTTCGGACGCCGGTTCGTCGCGCCGGGTGCGGTCGCCGACCGTGGTCAGCGACAGCCAGGCCGGCACCCCCAAGGCGGTGAGCTCGGCGGCCAGCGCCTCGGTCTCGGCCAGTGACGGGATCGTCTCGCAGGCCAGCACGTCGGCCCCGGCCTCGGCCAGGATCTCCAGCCGCGGACGGTGCCAGGCGCGCAACTCGTCCACGCTCAACCCGTAGTCACCGCGATATTCGGAGCCGTCGGCCAGGGTCGCTCCATAGGGGCCGACGGACGCCGCCACCCAGCGCGGGCCGCCGAACGCCTCGGACGCCTCACGCGCCAGCCGGACGCTGCGGCGCAGCGCTTGCCGGGCCTCGGCGGCGGTGTACCCCGCGGCCGCGAAGCCCGACTCGCTCACCTGATAGGACGCCGTCGTCGCCATCTCGGCACCGGCTGCGAAGAAGTCCTCGTGGGTGGCCCGGATCTCGCCCGGATCGGTGAGCAGCAGCCGGGCCGACCACAGCGTGTCGCTCAGATCGTGACCGCGAGCCTCCAGCCGGGTGGCCAGCCCGCCGTCGAGCAACACGGTCCGGTCGGCCAGTGCGGTGGCGAACGATCCCATGTCGTCACCGTAGTGCAGTCCTCACCTGCGCCTCGGCGGTGCGCCGCTCGGCCGGGCGCCCCTCGGAAGGACACCCCGCCGCGCCCCTCGACGGGCGACACAGCTGAAAGGTTCGTGAGAACCCCTCGCCGGGGTGCCACGCTCACGACCACTCGACCGTAGGGATGGGTAGCTTTCCGCGCTCAACGAGGAGTACCCATGCGCCGTGCTGTCAGCTGGCTTGTCGCCGTCCTTGCGCTGGCGGCCTGGTCGCCCTCCACGCCGGCCCGGGCCGAGGACGGGCTCGATCCCGTCACCAGCATTCCGCTGCCGAAGATGTACGGCCCGACGAGTCTGGTCGCGGCCAGCCAGGACGTCGTGGTGCGGGCGGTCTGGACGGCCAGCCGGAAGTACGAGTACGAATACTCGCTCGACAACGGGGCCGGCTGGAAGCCCGCGCCGCAGAGCGTGGCCAGCTTCTCGTTGATCGGCTACCGCGGCCTCTTCTACCGGATGAAACTGGACGACGTCGTCGACGGCGGCGAAGACTGCGACTCCGCGAAAGCCGGCGGCTTCGTGATCTGGGACCCGGTCAAGGGAACGACCCGGACGGTGGACGTCACCCCCGAGCAGGGAGCGGTCGTGATCGAGTGCCCCGGTATTGCCGACGCCGTGGCGAATCGGGTGGTGCTGGCCGACGGACGGGTCCTCGACCTCTCCGGCAGCACCGCACGATCGCTCCCGGTCGTCTTCGGCGAGGGGGCACCCGAGAACACCCGCGCGATCGGAATCTCGGCGGACGGTACGACCGTGCTGGGTCGCGGCTCGGTCTGGGACGCCAAGAAGCAAGCCGAGCGCCAGTTCCTGGCGGTCGCCTCCACCGACGGGACGACGGGACGTCCGGCCATGGAGATCCCCGGCCTGATCGGCTCGGCGGTGGCCGCCGACCGGATGCACTACCTGGTCGGGACGAAGTCCAAGCTGGCGATCTGCCGGGCACCGCTGGCCGACCCGACAAAACCCAGCTGCCTGACCCTGCGCAAGGGCGACAGTCGCAACGTCGACGCGACACTCGACGTGTCCCAGGGCGTCGACGAGGTGATCTACCGGGCCCGCCACACCACGCTGTGGCTGCGCAAGGGCAACACGGTGAAGAAGGTGACCACCACCGCGACGATCCGGGCACTGCTGGGAACCGCTTTCCGTGACCCGTCCCGTCCGCTGGTGTACGGCGAGCACGCCGCGAAGGGCGACGTGTACGGCCGGGTGGCTCCGAACGGGAAGGTCGATTGGTCGATCGTCAGCCGCAAGGTGCCCGCCTACCTGGCCTCCCTCGCCGTCACCCCGAACCGGGTGACCGCCATCGACAGCCGTCCGTTCGTGGACGCCTCGCCCTCGCCGCTGTGGTACCGCACCTTCTCGGGGACGACCGTCGGCGCCGAGATCCGGCTGGCCGGCCCGGTGGACAACAGCTGGCGCGTCTACGCCTCCGGCCGGCGTACCGTCGTCGACTGCTGCACCTCGCTGAAGACCGGGTACTACGACGACGCCAAGCGGGTGTTCGACCAGCGGCAGAAGGCCAACGCGAATGGGTTGAGCGGCCCCTACGTGGCGACCGGCGACTACGTCCGGCGATTCGACGGGGTGACCTATCGCACTGTGCGCAACCCCGCCATCTTCGGCAGCCTGGTGGCTACCATCCCCGACCTGGGCCGGACGATCACGGTGCGCGATCTGGCCAAGCCGTCGTCCACACCGATCACGGTGACGCTGCCGGCGGGCCCGGAGTATTGGAGCACCGATCTGCTGATGTGGGGCGACTGGATCGGCCTCACCTACTTCGGCGGCCCCGACCACGACCAGGTGACCGCGCTGGTTCGGAACTACCGCACCGGCGAATCGCACACGATCTCCGGCCAGGTCAAGGCACTCGGTGACGGCTACGCGCTGATCGCGCGCTACCAGCCCTCGCACACCGAGGACGACGACGTGCGGACGGCGTACGTCTGGAAGTACCGCACCGGCCAGAGCCAGGTGCTTCCGGTGCAGAGCGGCTACGAACTGGCCACCGACGGGGTGGGACAGCTCGCCTGGGCGACCGAAACCACGATCGAGGTGGCGAAGATCCAGGGCGTGGCGACCACCGCGCCCCGGCTGCTCGGCGTCCTCGCGCCCTCCTCGTTCAAGGCCGGGACGACCTGGAAACCGGCCATCGACACCAGCAAGCCGCTCAACGCCGGAACCCTGGAGATCCGCACGTCGAAGGGGAAGCTGGTGCGCAGCGTCGCCACGCAGGCCACCGCGTCGGGTTCACTGCGGAAGGCGACCTGGAACGGCCGCGATGCCAAGGGCAGGAAGGTCGCCGCAGGAACCTACACCTGGACGCTCAGGGCGAGCGCCCGCGACGGCAGCGGCACCGTGACCGACGTGACCGGTCGGGCGGCGGCGACCGGCACGGTGAAGGTCAAGCGGTAGGGAGATCATCGTCGGTTGAGCTTGCCGCGACCGGTACGGGCGGGCTCCTGGGTTTCGCAAGCTCAACCGGCGAGCTGTTCGCCGATCTCGCGGCCGATCTCGGTCAGCATCGTGGCGGTGTCGGTGAAGCAACGGACGGGATCGCGGTCGGCCAGGGCGTACCCGGCGGAGAAGCCCGCTTCCCGCAACTGGTCGGCCGACAGCGTGCAGCGTCCGCTCACCGCGACGACCGGGACGCCGTGCGCGGCGGCCAGCCGTCCCACGCCGACCGGCGTCTTACCGCCCAGGCTCTGGCTGTCGAGGCTGCCCTCGCCGGTGATCACGAGATCGGCGCCGGCCACCTGGCCGTCGAGGCCGACCAGATCCAGCACCACGTCGACGCCGGGTCGCGGCTCGGCGCCCAGCACGGTCATCGCCGCGTAGCCGACCCCGCCGGCTGCTCCCGCGCCCGGCCGGACGGCGCCCTCGCGGGCCACCGGCCCCAGCTCCGCCGCCAGCACCTCGACCAGCCGGCCGAGATTGGCGTCCAGGGTCGCGACGTCGTCGGCATCGGCGCCCTTCTGCGGGCCGAAAACGGCGGCGGCGCCACGCTCGCCGGTCAGCGGGTTGTCCACATCGCAGGCGACGACGAAGCGGGTGCGGGCGAGCCGCGGATCGAGCCCGGACAGGTCGACACGGGCCAACTCGGCCAGCCCACCGCCACCGGGTGGCACCGGCGTGCCGGCCGCGTCCAGGAACCGAGCGCCGAGCGCGGTGAGCAGGCCGGCGCCGCCGTCGGTGCAGGCGCTGCCGCCGATGCCGAGGATCACCGTGGCGCAGCCCGCGTCGAGGGCGGCCCGGATCAGCTCACCGGTGCCTCGGCTGGTGGCGCCGAGCGGGTCGGTGCGCCGGCGTCCGGTGGCGTCGGCGGGAATCAGGGCCAGGCCGCTGGCCACGGAGAGTTCGACCAGGCCGGCCGGCTCGTCGTCCAGGCTGCCCCGGCCGAACGCGGCCGCCAGCGGTGCGCCGAGCGGTCCGGCCACCGTCGTCGTCACCTGTTCCCAGCCGTTCGCCAACGCGGCGGCCAGGGTGCCCTCACCACCGTCGGCGACCGGGCAGCAGCGGAGATCCAGGTCGGCACGCACGGCGGTCAAGCCGGCGGCAAGGGCGGAGGCCACCTCGGCGGCCTCCAGCGTGCCGCGGAATTTGTCGGGCGCGATGACGATGCGCACGCCGGCCGGCGTCACCGCAGCTCGGGGTCGGTCGGCAGTTCGGGTGCCTGCGCCGACGGCGTGAGCGGTGCCTTCGGCTTGCGCGGCATGCCGAGCGCGAAGCCGCACACCACGCCGGCCACCAGGGCCACCGCCGCTCCGCCGACGATGGTGCCGACCGGGTTGCTGAACTCGCGGGTGCGCAGGGCGTCCAGCGCCACGAACTGGCGCCACACCTCCCATCCGGCGACCCACAGCAGCCAGACCGCGCACAGCGCAATGGCCGCGGCTGCGATCAGCAGGATCTTGGCAAGCAGTTTCATAGCCGAATCCTATGCCGACGGACTGACACAGACCCCAGTCGGCTCGACGCGAAAGCTCTGATCCGGTAGAACGCCAGACATGGACGCCACAACTGCCCGTTGGCTGGTCGGACCGGAGGCGGCGGACGAGCTGGCGCGGGTGGCGTCCGAGGCCGACCCGTCGTCGCTGGGCGCGGCCGAGCGGCTGCGTCGCCGGTTGCCGCCCGAGCGAGCGGCGGCCGTCACCGCCCAGGTCGCGCTGCGGCGTCGCGCCCGGACGAAGTTCGGCGAGGGCGCGGACCGGCTGTTCTTCACCCCCGACGGCTTGGAGCAGGCCACCCGGCCCCGGGTGGCCGCCTGGCGGGCCGAACGGCTGCAGTCGACCGGCGTGGCAAAGGTGGTCGATCTGGGGTGCGGCATCGGCGCCGACGCCTTGGCCTGCCTGGACGCCGGCCTGCGAGTGGAGGCCATCGAGGCCGACGAGGTGACCGCGATCCTGGCGGGCGCGAACCTCGGTATCGAGGTGACGATCGGCGACGCGGTCACCCTGCTGCCGCCGCCCGACCCGGCCACCGCAGTGTTCTGCGACCCGGCCCGGCGGACGGCGTCCGGACGCAGCTGGCGGGTCGAGGACCTCAGCCCGCCGTGGTCGTTCGTCGAGGCGCTGCTCGCCGAACGGACCGCCTGCGTGAAGCTCGGACCCGGAGCGCCGCACGCCTTGATCCCGGACGGCGTGCTCGCCACCTGGGTCAGCGACCACGGCGACCTGGTGGAGCTGTCGCTGTGGTCGCGCGAGTCGGAGCCCGGCCGGAGTGCGGTGCTGCTGCCCGGCGGCGTGCTGCTCGACACCCGGCGGGCCGCCCCGCCGCCGGCCGCGATCGTCCGCCCCGAGGCCGGTGCCGTGCTGTACGAGCCCGATCCGGCGGTGATCCGGGCCGGCCTGGTCGACTCCCTGGCCGAGCACCTGGACGCCGGTCGGCTGCGGCCCCAGCTGGCCTACCTGCTCGGTGCCGCCCGCCGTCCGACGCCGTTCGCAACCGCTTTCGAGGTGCTCGAGGTGCTGGACGCCGGCGAGAAGACGCTGCGGGCCTGGGTGCGTCGCGAGGGGATCGGCACGCTGGAGATCAAGAAGCGCGGCGTCGACATCGACCCTGCCGTGCTGCGCCGGCGGCTCAAGCCGAAGGGCTCCCGCTCAGCCACCGTGGTGCTCACCCCGACGCTGGACGGCGTCCGCGCCCTTGTCGTCCGGCGGCTGGGGGGCTCCTGAGCGGTCGCGGTTCCATCGCTGGTCGAGCTCCCTCGGGCGCACCAGGTTTCGACAAGCTCAACCAACGCTTGCCCAGTCGGGTTTCGACAAGCTCAACCAGCGGTGGCCGGTCGAGCGCGGGGAGACCTGAGGAGCCAGAGGGCGATGAGTGCGGCCCAGCCGGCGGCGCCGACCAGATAGAGCCGTTGCGCCACACCGAACCAGCCCAGGGCGTCCCCGGCCAGCACCAGCACGGTCAACCCGACCAGCAGCCCGTACACCGCCGCCGGGCGCCACACCGGACGGCCGTGTCCGGTCGCTCGGGCGACGGCTCCGGTCAGCAGCACGGCCGCCACCGGAAGCACGAAGAAGGCGAGGTTGCCGAGCAGGTTGTGCGCCGCACCCGACGCCGTTGCCTGGCCGGCGGCGTCGATCGGAAAGAACGCCTGAGCGAGTTTCGCGAGGCCGAACAACGCGAGCAGGATCGCGCCGATCCGCGCTGCTGCGCCGGAGACCACGCGCCAGCAGGCCACCGCGAGGCAGAGACCGCCGATGCCGACCGCGGCCGCTGCCAGCGGGGACAGGAAGCCGAGCGTCCCGTGCACGTAGTTGCTGGTGGGGTCCCGCAGCACGTCCACGCCGGGCTGGGTGGCGTGCAGCACCAGGAAGACAGCAAGGTCGAACGCCGCGGCGCCGAGCGCCAGGATGGCGAGCGGCCGGGCCGGTCGGAGGGCGGCAGTGGGCATCGATGACTCCTGTCGCGCTGAGAAGCTGCGACAGAGCCTAGCGGCAGCCGAGCCTGGGCCCCCTCACCCCGCGTTGCGCGGCAGGAACGGCACGTCTTCGTCGGTGCGCGGCCGGACGCCGATCGCCCAGCCATGCGGGGGCACGGTCTCGGTGCACTTCTCGCCGGCCAGCAGCAGCTCGCCCTCGGGCATCGGCCCGACCCGGTCGGAGATGTTCAGCGCGAGCTCGATCACCTCGTCGGGGCCGGCCACCAGCACCACCACCGACTCGTTGGTCAGGTCGCGGGTGGTGACAACGCCGTCCACGATCCACGGATGCCGGCGGCGCAACGCGAGCAGCGTCCGGTACAGCTCGAAGGTGTCGGCGCCGAACGGCAGCAGGCCGTCCGGGGTGGCCGGGAACGGCGGCCGCACCGCGTCGTCGCCGCCGGCCTGATCGAGCTTGATGCCCTCGAACCGCTGCTCGTCGCCGGCATAGATCGACGGCACCCCGGGCAGCATGGTGAGCAGCACCGCCGCATGGCTGATGTGCCGCCGGTCGTCGAGCTGGGACGAGATCCGCGACACGTCGTGGTTGGAGACGAAGATCTGCGGCCGGAAGTGCTCGCAGAAGCGGCGATGCCGTTGCAGCGCCCAGTCCAAGGCCCACAGGTTGGTGGTGTTCATCGACTGCCAGATCGCGTGCCACAGCTCGTACTGGGTCACCGAGTCGAGGCCGGAGGCGAGCACGAAGGTGTCCTTGTCGCCGTGGATCACCTCGCCCAGCAGCCAGCAGTCCGGGTAGGCGGCCTTGACCCGCTCCACGATCGGGCGCCACGCCTCGGCGCCGGGGGCGTAGGCGGCGTCGAGCCGCCAGCCGTCGATGCCGCGACCCAGCCAGTGGCACATGATGTCGACGACGAAGTCCTGCACGGCGGGGTTGGCGAAGTTCAGTTCGACCAGCGGCTGGTGGCCCTCGAAGACCCGCGGGTGGTCGTCCTCCCAGCGCAGCCAGTCGCCGTCCGGGGTGCCGGGGCCGGCCGCCAGGGCGCGCTGCACCAGCGGATGCTCACGGGCCAGGTGGTTGAACACGCCGTCCAGCAGGATGCGGATGCCGCGCTCCTTGGCCTTCCACATCAGCTCGCCGAAGTCGCCGTCGTCACCGAGCCGGGAGTCGATCGCGTAATGGTCGAGGGTGTCGTAGCCGTGCGTGGCGGAGGCGAAGATGGGGTTGAGCAGCATGCCGTTGCAGCCCAGCTCGATCAGGTAGTCGAGCCAGTTGGTCAGCTGACCCAGCCGGTGCCGCACATGGTGGATCGCGGTGTCCTCGGCGTTGACAAAGCCCAACGGGTAGCAGTGCCACCAGATGACGTGTGCCGTCCAGTCCATCCGTCTCCTCGGGGTTTTCCGCTGGGAGTCTATCGAGCCGGCCTCGGTGGCCGCGCGGGTCAGCTCCAGTCGCGGAACACCACGCCGGTGGTGGTGGCGTCGAGCACGGCGAATTCCCGGGCGCCGTAGTCGCGGCGGATGATGCCGCCGCCGGGCGGGTAGGTGGGGTGCAGCAGGTCGGGACGCCGCCCGGCGATGTCGGCGTACACCGCGTCGATGTCGTCGGTCTCGATGGCCAACTCGGGGCGGTCCTTGGCGGCGAACTCGGCGTCCTCGACGAGATAGAGCTTGCAGCCGTCGCGGGCGACGATCACGAAGTCGCCGTCGTCGTGCAGCACCTCGAAGCCGAGTCCGTCGACGAACAGATCGCGGCCGACGGCCAGGTCGGCGTAGAACACCTTCGGGATCAACGTGCGGAACAGCCCGGTCATCGCCGCTCCACCCGACCCCTCGCTTGCTGGACCATCTCGACGACCTCCTGCCAGCCCTTGTCGGTCGGGGCAACTGTAGTCCGGGCCGTGGCCGGTCCGAGCTGCGTCAGGACGCCGACCGCCGGTCCTGCCTTCGCCGCTCAGCGTCAGTCCGTGGATCGGCTGAGGGGAGGATCAGCCGAACCCGGAAACCGGAAGCACTCGGCCCGGTCTCGAGCGTGCCGCCAGCGAGCTGGGCGCGTTCGGCCATGCCGGCCAAGCCATAGCCCGGGATCGAGTCGGTCGGCCGGGCGACGCCACTGCCGGATCCGCCGCCGTCGTCCGCGACGATCAGCACGGCCTCGTCGGTACCCCAGTCCAGGCGCAGCTCGACGGCCGCCCCGGGCGCATGCTTGCGGACGTTGGTGAGTGCCTCCTGGGCGGTGCGATGCAGCGCGATCCGTTGCTCGGGCAGCAGCGGGAAGGGCTCGCCGGTGATCTCGACCTGCACCGGACAACCCGTGGCCAGACGGTGCTCGTCGGCCAGTTGCCGCAGACCCTCCGGTCCCGGCAGTTCGTTGCCGCGCAGCATGGCGACGGCGCGTCGCGCCTCGTCCAGGCCGGTGCGGGAGAGCCGGTGGGCGGCCTCGACCGCCTGCCGCAGTTGCGTCGCCGTGCCGTCCGCGGACGCCAGCAGCCGGGCCGCTTCCAACTGGATGGCCAGCCCGGACAGGGTGTGGGCGAGGATGTCGTGCAGATCGCGGGCCAGCCGGGTCCGCTCGGCCTGCGCGGTGGCGGCCCGCTCCGCCTCACGGCTGCGTTCCAGTTCCGCCATCAGGTCGGCGATCCGCTCCCGTTGGGCGCGTTCGCGCAGCACGAGGCGTCCGACCACGACGAAGAAGGCCACCCCGGCCATGGTCGCGGCCAGCGTCCCGCCGTCACGTCCCTGCGCGATCTCGACCGCGACGTAGCCGAGCGACGTAGCGCCGACCACGGCGAGCCCGGCCCCTGGCGGTCGCTGCAGCGGCGCCATCGCGCCGAGCAGGAAGAGCCCGAGCGGCACCTGGGCCGGGTCGCGCCCGTAGAGCAGCAGCACCGCCAGCCCCGCGACCACCAGCGACCCGAGACCCACGGCGAGCGGCAGTTCGCGCGCCAGGAAGATTCCCGCTGCGACGGCGAACGCCACCACGGCACAGACCAGCACCGGATCGCGCCCGTTCTCCGGATCGGCCAACGCGGCGGCCGCGACGACGGCCACCATGGCCAAGCCGAGAACGCGCAGCGGCGACATGACGCAACTGTGGCACGACCATGGTGGTTGAGCGCCTCAACCCGGGGGTGGAGGTCGGGTCCGGCAGCCTCGGAGTCCGGGGCGACGTGCCGTCGCCCGCGCTGTGCCACAGTGAGTGCCGTGACCGATGTTCGGGTACTCGTGGTCGACGACCAGACGGTGGTGCGCGAGGGCCTGGTCACCCTGCTCGGACTGCTCAGCGGCATCCGGGTGGTGGGTGCGGCGGCCGACGGCGACACCGCACTGGCCGAGATCGCGCGGCTCGACCCGGACGTCGTGCTGCTCGACCTGCACATGCCGGGGCGCAGCGGCATCGAGGTGGCCGAAGAACTGACCCGGCAGGGCTGCCGGACCCGGATCGTCGTGCTCACCACGTATTCCGACGATGACTGGGTGTTCGCCGCATTGCGGGCCGGGGCCCGCGGCTTCCTCACCAAGGACGCCTCCGGCGAGGAGATCGCCGCCGCCATCCACACCGTGAGGGAAGGTCAGGCCCAGCTCGACCCGAGCGTCCAGCGGCGGCTGCTGGAGGCGCTCGACCGGGTTCCACCGCCGGCTCCGGCAGGGGTCGCAGGGCCGGACGGGCTCACCCCACGCGAGACCGAGGTGCTGCGGCTGGTGGCCGCCGGCCACTCCAACGACGAGATCGCCGAACTGCTCCACGTGTCCCGGGCAACGGTGAAGACCCACCTCAACCACCTGCTCGCCAAGACCGCCTCGCGAGACCGGGCGCAGCTGGTGCGCTACGCCTACCGGACGGGCCTCGCCCTACCCTGAGCGCGGGCCTGCGAGCGGCATCCACCCTCGGGTTGACCGCCGATTTCCACCCCGGCGGCGACGCGCCCGGCTCATCGCCACCGGCAACCTGAGGTGCATGACCACCCTGGACCGCTACCGCGCCCGGCTCGCCCACGGCGACAACCTGGAGCGCACCAGCTTCTTCAGCGACGCCGTCTTCGCCATCGCGATGACCCTGCTGGTCATCGAGTTGCACCTGCCCGAGAGCATCGACGCCGGGTTCGATGCAGCGCTGCTCACCCTGGTGCCGGGCTATCTGACGTTCGTGCTGAGCTTCGTCGTGGTGGGCATGATCTGGATGTCCCACCACCGCAAGTTCAGCGCCATCGTCCGCTACGACCAGGGACTGCTCCGGCTGAATCTGCTGATGCTGCTGTTCGTGGCCTCGCTGCCGCTGCCCACCGCGATTCTCGGCACCCACGGCGATCAGGTCGGGGCGGTCGTGGTGTATGCGCTCACCATCGCGGCGATCGGCTTCCTGCTCACCGGCATCTGGCTGTACGCGTGGCATCGCGGCTTGCTCGCGGACGGCGTCGACGAGGCGCTGTTCCGCATGGTGCTGGTGCAGTCCTTTCCGATCCCCGGGTTCTTCCTGCTGTCGGTTCCGGTCGCGCTGCTGGCCGGGCCCAATGCCGCGCAACTCAGTTGGCTGCTGGCGATTCCGGCGTCCGCGTTGCTTCCGCGGATCTACGGACGGCGGACCGAGGCGTGGGCGGCATGAGCCGGCGTCCGCTCACCGTCTTCGTCCTCTCCACCATCGCCACCGGTACGGCCGACTGGTGGCCCGGTTCACGACAGTGCTGGCCGGCTGACAGCATGGAGCCATGCAGCGTTCCGCCTCGGCTCACCTGACCGCCAACGTCGATTCCGCGGCCGAGGTGGTGCTCGCCGTCGCAGTCGCCGACGGGCCGCGCCGTACCGAGCGCCTGGGCGTCACCCTGGACGGCGCTCCGGTGGCCGTGCACGAGGTGGCGGCACCGCACGGCGGACGCCTGCACCTGCTCGCCGGCCTGCAGCCGGGGACTCTGCGCATCGACTACGAGGTCGAGGTGGACGGCCTCGCCGAGATCGAGCCGCACTCACCGTGGCATCGGATCGAATACGCCCGTCCCAGCCGTTACTGCGACTCGGACAAGTTGATGCCGGTGGCGCAGGCGGAGTTCGCCGGGCTGTCCGGCAAGGCGTTGCTGGACGCCGTGTCGAGCTGGGTCGGTTCCCAGTTGAGCTACGTGTCCGGGGCGTCCAAGCCGACCGATGGAGCGATCGACACCTATCTGTCCCGGCAAGGGGTGTGTCGCGACTACGCGCATCTGGTGATCGCGCTGTTGCGCGGCCTCAACGTGCCCGCCCGGCTGGCGTCGGTCTACGCGCCCGGGCTGGATCCGATGGACTTCCACGCCGTCGCCGAGGCCTACCTGGACGGCGCCTGGTGGGTGGTGGACGCCACGACGCTGGCCCCGCGGCCCAGCCTGCTGCGGATCGCCACCGGACGCGACGCCGCCGATACCGCGTTCCTGACCACGTTGTCCGGCTCGTTGAGCCTGCAGACGATGACGGTCACCGCCACCGTCGACGACCTCCCCGCCGACGATCTGACCCTGCTGACCGCGCTGCGATGACCCTGCTCTACGACGCCGACTGCGGCTTCTGCACCGCCAGTGCCGGCTGGCTCGGACGCCGCAGCCTGCGGACGGCGATCAGCCCGCTGCACCGCGCCGACCTGGCCGCGCTGGGCGTGGACGCCGACCGCGCGCGGCGCGAGATCCCGTTCGTCGAGGCTGGTGAGTCCGGAACCCGGGTGAGCTACGGGCACATTGCGATCGGACGCGCCCTGAGTACCGGCGGACCGGGCTGGCGGCTGGCCGGATGGCTACTGCTGCACCCGCCCGTCTCCTGGCTGGCACGCCCCGCTTACGCCCTGGTGGCCCGCAACCGGCACCGGCTGCCCGGTTCGACCGCCGCCTGCCGGATCGATCTCGGCTGAGGTTGGCTCACGGTGTCGGCTTGCCGCCGGTCACGCCCAGCGTCTCGCCGCTGACGTAGCTCGATTCGCCGGACGCCAGGAACACGTAGGCGGGCGCGAGTTCGGCCGGCTGGCCGGCACGTCCCAGTGGGGTGTCCTGGCCGAACTGGGTCAGCTTCTCCATCGGCTGTCCGTAGGAGGGCTGCAGCGGCGTCCAGATCGGGCCGGGCGCGACCGCGTTGACCCGGATGCCCCTCGGCGCCAACTGTTGTGCCAGCCCCTTGCTGAAGTTGTTGATGGCCGCCTTGGTGGTCGCGTAGTCGATCAGTGTGGGGGAGGGCTGGTAGGCCTGGATCGAGGTGGTGTTGATGATCGTCGAACCGGGCGGCATCTGGGCGACCGCTGCCTTGGTGATCCAGAACATGGCGTAGACGTTGGTGGTCAGGGTCTCGTCGAACTGCTCGTCGGAGATGTCCAGAATGCTGTCCTGGCTGACCTGCTTGCCGCCGTTGTTCACCAGGATGTCCAGGCCGCCGAACGCCTCCACCGTCCGTTCGACCAGCGAGCGGCAGTAGGCGGCGTCCTTGAGGTCACCGGGCAGCGCCAGCGCCTTACGTCCGGCCTGCTCGATCAGCGCGATGATGCGCTCGGCGTCCGGCTCCTCGTCGGGCAGGTAGCTGATCGCGACGTCGGCGCCCTCGCGGGCGAAGGCGATCGCGGTGGCGGCGCCGATGCCCGAGTCGCCGCCGGTGATCAGGGCGCGACGTCCGGTGAGGCGTCCGGCGCCGCGGTAGCTGTCCTCGCCGTGATCGGCCCGCGGCTTCAGGTCCCGGTCGAGTCCGGGCTCGGGCTGCCGTTGTTCGGGTGGCGCGATCGAGTCGTAGCGGGTGACCGGGTTCTCGAAGCTGTACTGGTCGTTGGTCATGCGGAAACACCTTTCGTCACCGATGTCGTTGAGGGTGTCTGGGGTACCTACCCGCTGGACGGCGGCCGAAACTGTTGCGTGGCGGCGGGCGGGTCTTTGCGGAAGACCACCGAAACTTGTTGCCTGGCGACAGGCCCCCTGCAGAGGGACTCCCAGGGAACGGCACTAGGCTTGTCGCCCATGACCGCCGAGCTTGAGGATGACGTGCCCACCGACCACGACGAGGTGCTGGCCGAACCGACCTTCGACGCTCAGCGCTACCCGGCGCGGCCGGCCAAGCTGCGGCCCGCCGCCCGGCGGCGCAAGGACATGCTGCAGGCGATGGGCCCGCCGCCGTTCGAGCCGGACGGCCGCAACAAGGCCTACGTGGAGTGGCTGGTCAACCAGTCGATGCTGGGCGACTCGATCGCGATGGCCCGTCAACTCGCCGGCCTGCACACCATGTGGAGCAACCCCTACGCCGCGCCCGACCCGCGAGCGGCGGTCGACAAGACGGCGGTCTGGTTCACCGCCTATCCGCTGTCGCTGGTCACCGCTCCCGGGCAGTCGTTCCTGGGTGCGATCGGCGATGAGGAACTGTGGCGCACCTTCCAGCAGATCGGTATCGAGGGCGTCCACACCGGGCCGGTGAAACTGGCCGGCGGCATCACCGGGTGGAAGCTGACCCCGAGCGTCGACGGCCACTTCGACCGGATCAGCATGGCGATCGACCCGCTGTTCGGCACCGCGGACGAGTTCCGTGCGATGTGCGAGGTGGCGTCCCGGCACGGCGGCACGGTGATCGACGACATCGTCCCGGGCCACACCGGCAAGGGGGCCGACTTCCGGCTGGCCGAGCTGAATTACCGCGACTACCCGGGCATCTACCACATGGTCGACATCCCCGAGGAGGCCTGGCACCTGCTGCCCGACGTCCCGCCCGGCAAGGACTCGGTCAACCTGGACGCCTCCCACGAGCGGGCGCTGGCCGAAGCCGGCTACATCATCGGCGAACTGCAGCGGGTGATCTTCTACGAGCCGGGCGTGAAGGAGACCAACTGGTCGGTCACCCCGCCGATCTACGACCACGAGGGCGCGCTGCGCCGCTGGGTGTACCTGCACTACTTCAAGGACGGCCAGCCCTCGATCAACTGGCTCGACCCGACCTTCGCCGGCATGCGGCTGGTGATGGGCGACGCCCTGCACTCGCTGCTCGACCTGGGTTCCGGCGGGCTGCGGCTGGACGCCAACGGCTTCCTGGGCGTGGAGAAGAACATCGCCGGACCGGCCTGGTCGGAGGGGCACCCCTTGTCGCAGGCCGCGAACCAGCTGATCGGTTCGATGGTCCGCAAGGTGGGCGGCTTCACCTTCCAGGAGCTGAACCTGGGCGTCGACGACATCGCCGAGACGGCGGCGGTGGGTCCGGACCTGTCCTACGACTTCATCACCCGCCCCGCCTACCATCTGGCCCTGGCCACGGGGGACACCGAGTTCCTGCGGCTCACCCTGCGCGAGGCGATCGCGGCCGGCATCGACCAGGCGTCCCTGGTGCATGCGATGCAGAACCACGACGAACTGACCTACGAGCTCGTCCATTTCGCCGGACGCCACGCCGCCGACCACTACACGCTGGGCGGGGTCGACTACACCGGCGCCGACCTGGCCGAGCACATCCGCGAGACCCTGCGGCAGCGGATCACCGGCCCGGCCGCCCCCTACAACGCGCTGTTCACCCAGAACGGCATCGCCTCGACCACGGCCTCGGTGATCACCGCCAGCCTCGGCATCACCGATCTGGACTCGATCACGCCCGAACAGGCCGACCAGGTCAAGGACGCCCATCTGCTGCTGTGCATGTACAACGCCTGGCAGCCGGGGGTGTTCGCGCTGTCCGGCTGGGATCTGGTCGGGGCGCTGCCGCTGCCCCGCGAGGAGGTCTCCGGGCTGATCTCCACCGGTGACACCCGGTGGATCGAACGCGGTGCCTACGACCTGATGGGGGTGGCCACCGACGGTGCCACCTCGGGCATGCCGGCGGCGCGGACCCTGTACGGTCCGCTGCCGCAGCAGTTGGCCGACCCGCGTTCGTTCGCGTCCCGGCTCGCCCCGATCCTGCAGGTCCGCAAGCAGCACGGCCTGTCCACCGGCACCCTGCGCGACGTGCCCGAGGTGCCGGTTCCCCAGATGCTGATCCTGGTCAACCGGCTGTACATCGGTGCGGCCCAGATCACCGTGCTCAACTTCGGTCCGGAGCCGATCGAGGGACGCGTCCAGTCCGACGAGATCCCGGCCGGGCGGGTCTTCGACCTGACCACCCGGCGCAAGATCGCCGACGTGGACGGGCTGGGCGGTTTCACCGTCAGCCTGCCGGCGTTCGGCGGCGTCGCCACCCTGGTCAAAGAAGACTGAACCGGCCAGGTCAGCCCAGGAAGCCCTCCCTAACTATCTCTGCCCTCCCACATGCGGGAGGGCAGAGATAGTTAGGGAGGGCTTTGTCGGCCGGGAATCAGCCGGCCAGGATGACCGCCTTCTGGGCCTCGAACTCGGCATCGGTGAGCACCCCGGCGGTGCGTAACTCGCCGAGCTGGGTGAGCAGGGCGATCTTGCGCTGCATGGGATCCTCTGCCGGCGCAGCGGGCGGGGCCGGGGCGGCGACGGGTTGCTGCGCCGTGGGCGGAGACGGCGGCACCTGGGCTACCGGCTGCGGTGCCGCCTGGGTGACCGGCTGAGCGGCTGCTGCTGCGGCCTGGTCCTTGGCGGCCCAGCGCTCTGCCTGACGGCGTTGCACCCGTCCGTGCACCGAGCTTGCGACGGCCACCTTCGCGGCGGTCTTGAAAAGCCCCATGGTTCCTCCTCAGTCTTCCGCGCCGACGGCGTCGTCGAGTTCGTCGTGATCGAGCAGACCATCCAGCAGCATCCGCGCGCCGGCAGTCTCGAAACTGTGCACAACGTGCAACATGCTCAAATGCTCGACGAGCAGCACCGCGGCGGTCTCACCAGCGGCCAGATCGCTCGTCACGGCGTCCAGGTCGGCGACGTCCAGCAGTTCGCTGCTCGCGCCGTCGAAGTCTGCCGGTGCGCCGACCGACGACGCCGGAATCCGCTCGATGCCGGTGTCGGTGCGCCGGACGAACTCCACGTCGAGGACGCGCAACTGGTGGGCGTCCACGGCGCTCAGCAGGGCATCCCAGGCGGCGGTCGCCGGATGGTCGGGCAGTGCGATGGCGATGGCTTCAACGGGACCCAGATGGGCGTCGAGCCACTCGGGCGAGGCGGTCATGCCGCCACCCTAGATGGGTCCCGTCCGGCCCGCCCGCGCGGGGACGCGAATTCCCCCAGAACAAGGGGTGCGGGGGCGAGTCCGGGGGCACCGCTTCGAGTACCCGCCGCTTGGGTAGGCTCCGGGCATGATGCCCCACCGGGCCGTGCTTCGATGATCCCGCTGCCGTACCCCGGCAACGATCTCGTGCACGGGTTCTGGGTCGGCCTCGGAGTGGTGGCCGGCCTGGTCTGGTACGCGCTGGAGAAGCGACGGCTGCGCCTGCACGACGATCGGCTCTGGGTGCTGGCCGGTATGGCGGTCGCTTTCGGTGCGCTCGGGGCTCGGCTGCTGACCTGGCCGGCGGCGCTCGACCCCTCTCGGACGTCGTCCCTGCTGGAGTGGTGGACGTTGGGCAACCGCAGCATCCTGGCCGGTCTGATCGGAGCCTGGATCGGGGTCTGGCTCGGCAAGCGGCTGACCGGCTACCGCGAGGACACCGGAGAACTGTTCGCCCCCGCTGTCGCGCTGGCGATGATGATCGGCCGGGTGGGCTGCCTGCTCACCGAGAATCCCGGCACACCGACCGGCGGCGGCTGGGGCATGGTGATGACCGCCGAGCAGGCCGAGCGACTCGGCGGCGTCCCGGGAGTGGGGCTGAACCCGTCGTTCCTGTACGAGATCGCCTTCCACGCGGTCGCACTGACCCTGCTGCTGCGTTGGCGCGGACGGCTGGCGCCCGGTGCGCTGTTCCGGCTCTACGTCGCCGGCTACGCCCTGTTCCGGTTCGCGGTCGAGTTCGTCCGGGGAAACGAAGAGGTCTGGTTCGGACTGACCCGGCCCCAGTGGTTCCTGCTGGCAGTGTCACCGTTGTTGATCCGCTCGGTGCTGCGGGCGCTGCGAGCCCCGGCGCCGATCCATCCGGAAACACGCTCGCGCTGGGCGTCCGGATGAGTCACCATGACTCAATGAGTGGACCGGATTTCCAGCCGCCGGGTTCGTCCGGTGTCCCGCCGGGCAGGCAGCCGCCCTCCGGGCAGGGGCCGCCGCCATCGCAACCTCCGCCGGGGCAGGGGCCGCCGCCCGGATGGCAGGGTCCCCCGGGCGGGATGCCGCCGGGCGGACCGCCACCGGCCGGCCCGCCCCATGGGACGCCGTGGCAGCCGCCGGGCGGACCCCCTCCGGGACGCTCAGGTGGTTCGCTGGTGCTCGGCATCGTCGTCGGACTGGTCGTGCTCTTCGGCGGCGGTTGGCTGTTCTTCGCGCTGGCCGAGTACATGCGGGGCGAGGCCGCCAACTTCGTCGGGCTGGCACTTCCGCTGCTCTACCTGGGTGGTTCGATCGCGCTGGCCGTGCGAGACGACACCCGCCGCTTCGGCTCGGGACTGCTGCTCGCCATCGGTGCTGCGCTGATCATCCTCGCCGGGGTCTGCTTCGGCCTGCTCTTCATGCTGGCCGGCCACGGCTGACCAGCCTCCGGTCGGCGGCTCCCGCCGGCCGGCCTTCGTGGTGTCGGCCCCGGCCGTTACCATCAGGTGATCCAGCGGACGGCCTGGCGGCCTCCGCCCCGCCGACCCGAGCGGAGTGGCCGGGTCCGTCCCGTGAGGGGGAGCGATGGCTCCACGCGCCGCCGTCCTCGGCCCCGGTCAGCCGCTGCGCGGCGACCGGATCCACCGCTATGTGACCGCCTTCTGCCCCGAGTGCCATGAGTCGAATCCGCCGCTGGCGCAGGTGCGTCGACTGTCCGGGCAGCTGCTCGAGCGTGACGACCGCATCTGGCTGCAGCGGGCCTGCCCCGATCACGGCATCGTCACCACCCTCTATGACGAGGACCCGCAGATCCTGCGCTACCTGGAGAAGTGGCAGGCTCCGACCAAGCGGCACGATCCGGACGACCCGACGAACTTCCGCCAGGTGCCCGAGGCCTACGCCTACGGCCTGCCGCCGGCACAGACCCAGCACACCTGCATCCTGCTGGCCGACGTCATCGAGCACTGCAACCTGC
>NZ_JAPUED010000250.1 GCF_027492755.1 Micropruina sp.
CGCTTGGGGAGAGGGGTTCGACAGGATCAAACGGCGGGGTCAGGTCGCGCACCAGGTCGACGGTGAGGTCGTCCAGATGCTCGAGTACGACGGACGCCCCGGCCAGCACGTCTTCGGGCGGGGTGAGGAACGGACGCGGGACGGCGATCACCGGCATGCCGGCGTTCAGGCCGGCCTGGATGCCGCTGGCGGAATCCTCGATGACGACGGTGCGGGCAGGGTCGGCGTTCAGCTGGGAAGCGGCCCAGAGGAAGGCGTCCGGGGCGGGCTTGCCGCGAGCGGTGCCCTCCTCGGTGGAGCGGACGACGGCGATCAGGCCGCGGACGCCGAGCGCCTGCAGGGCGTGCTCGATCAGATCGCGCGGCGACGACGAGGCGACCGCCAGCGGCCAGTGCTCGGCCAACCGGCGCACCACCTCGCGAGCCCCGGGCAGCACCGGCAGGTCACGGTCGTAGCGCTCGATCAGTCTGTCGATGGTCCGCCGGGCGACGATCTCAGCAGTGGGACCGACGCCGACGACGTCCGACATGTAACGGGACCACTCGCGGGTGCTCATGCCCATCATCGCTCGGCTCGCCGACTCGGGCCATTCGATGCCGTCCTGTGCGGCCAGTTCGCGGCGCACCGCGTCCCAGACCGGCTCGGTGTCGATCAGGGTGCCGTCCAGGTCGAAGATGACCGCCTGGGTCACGACTTCGCCCTCGCTGCCGTCCGGCTCAGGAGGGGAGCCCGCGCAGCCGCACCGACAGGCAGGTCACGCAGCCCTCGAGCTTCTCGAACTCGCTGATGTCGACCGGCACCGGGGTGTACCCGCGGGCGGCCAGCAGTTCGGCCGTCCTGGGTGCGGACGCCGAGATCAGCAGTCGGTTCTCGTTGAGCAGCACGACATGCGCGCCGTCCGGCTCGGGCACCTCGAGGTACTTCTCGAACACGGTCGGATCGTCCACGAACGACGGATGGCCCAGCACGGTGCCGTCCGGCAGCGCGGTGACCGCGGACTTCAGGTGCAACACCTTGGTGATCGGGACCTCGATGACCTGAGCGCCCAGCGGCTCCAGGGCGGCGGCCAACTGGCGAGCACCCTCGGAGTTGGTGCGGTCGCCGACCCCCACCCAGACGGTGCGGTCGTGCTTCAGCACGTCACCGCCGTCCAGGGTGCCGGGGCTGGTGATCCGGGCGATCTTGTAGCCCAGGCTGCGGACGGCCAACTCGGCACCGGGAATCTCGGCACGCCGCTCGGACGCGCCGGGGTTCGCGATCACCGCCACATCGGCGTAGGCGACCATGGTGTCCTCGATGAAGACGCTGTCGGGGCAGTCCTCGGCCGGTGGGGCCTCGATGGTCTCCCAGCCGTTGGCTTCCAGGGTCGCCCGATAGCCCTCCCACTGCTGGATGGCCCGGTCGACGTCGATCGGCTGAGGTTCGATATGGGTCAGCAGTCCTTCGGTCAGCCGAGGCGAAGGGCGCCGTACGAGAGCTCGCTGGTGATGCACGCGCCTAGTGTGGCGCTTATGTCGCAAGCTGGCCGCAGGACGCGCCGATGGCGAGACGGGTCGTTCGACGGTACCTGCCGGGAAACCGCGACGGGGACACGGACATCGCCGCGCGGTTCGCGCGCCCCGAGCTCGGGAACACTCTGTTCCGGGCACTACGATCAAGCCATGCGCGGCCTGGTCACCCTGACAGTGGACACCGGGCGGGAGTTGGCCGAGCCGTCCGGACGGGCGCTGCAGTTCGTGGCCCGGCTCGATGACCGCCAGGCGCCGCTGGAAGCCCTGGTGGTCGGCCCGGAGGCGTCCCGGCTGCTGATCTACTTTCCGGGCTTCAACACCCCGCTCGGCCCATGGGAGATCGCCAAGTGCCGCATGCTGGCGGCGTCCTTCGATGAGCCGGTGCTGCTGACCGAGATCCCCGGGATGAGCCGGTTCGGCGACAGCCTGCCCAGCAAGGTCCGCAAGAGCATGCTGCGCGGCGAGATCGAAGCCTGGACCGAGCTGATGGTCGACTACCAACTGGCCGCGCTCGAAGCCGTCGGATGGCCGCTGCCCGAGCGGGTGGATCTGATCGGCTACTCGACCGGCTGCTCACTGGCGGTGGCGGCACTGCGGCGTTGGCAACAACTCGCCGATGTCGGCTCGGTGACGCTGATCGAACCGGTCGCCACCTTGTCGCGCAACCTGCTCACCCTCGAGCTGCACAATCTCTCCGACGTGCTGCGGCAGCCGGCGAGCTACGCCACCAACCACGCCCACGATTGGGTGATGCGGGCGCGCCGCCGGCAGACCCGCGAGCCGTGGGTGCGTTACGGGCCGGTCGACCTCGTCGCCATCGCCCAGGTGCTCGCCCAGCCGCACCTGCCCGGCGACCTGCCGCTGGACGGGTCGCTGACCGTCAACCTGGTGCGCGGTGAACGGAGCGACCTGTGTCATCGGGACTCGTTCCGGGCGCTGCACGCCCTCGCCCCCGAGACCGGGCTCACCGTCGAGGTGGCCGGTTTCGGACACCCGCTGTGGCATTCCTTCCCGGTGCTGGACGCGGTGGTGCCCCTGCTGGGCGAGACGGTCAGCAGGGCGGAGGAAGGGTGATCGAGTCGTCGGCACCTCGGTAGCCGATGGCGATCCGGGTCACCGTGCCGGTGCCGTCCACGATGTAGGCGATGTACTGGTTGGGTGAGGTCAGCGCCCACTGGTTGACCGTCATATTGCCCTCGGTCATCACCGTCTGCTTCAGCGCGTCGCCGTAGATCGCCTGCAGGTTCGCCAGCGGCGTCCCCACCCGGACGCCGCGGCTGCTGGGGAACGCCGGGTTGCGGATGTCGATCGCGCTGACCCTGCCGCCCGAGGCGTACACCTTCACATCGCCCAGCAGATCGGTCGGTGACTGCGAGCTGCAGGCGGTCGGCGCCTGCTGCAGCACGCCGAGCTCCACGGCGTCCGCCCAGTCGAGGCCGAGCTTGACCGGCCCCAGCCCGTCGATGATGAAGGTCCAGCCCAGCCGGTTGCCGGCGTCGTTCATGCCGTCGGTCGGGGTGGGTGTCGGTGTCGGAGTCGGCGTCGGGGTGAGGGTCGGTTTCGCGGTCCTGGTCACCGTCTTGGTCGGCTTGGGTTTTGGCTTCGTGGAGGTGCGGGTGGAGGTCGGGGAAGGCGTTGCCGACGGCGTCGGGGTCAGCGTGGTCAGGGCAGGCGTGCTGCGGACCGGGACCGCCCTGCTCGGGTCGGCGGACTGCCTGGCCAGGAAGAACCAGGCCAGGAACAGCACGATGACGCCGATCATCGTGCCCAGCGCGATCGCCCGGCCGACCGAACCCTCGCCGGAGGGCCGCGGGCCGGGGGCGTCCGGCCCCGCCGGAGGGGCCGGCGGTGGAGGCTCGGAGCCTTTCCCGGACGCCGCGCTACCGGGCGAGGCGGCGCTGCTGGCCGCGGGAGAGGCCGAAACGACGGGGGAGGCCGAGGCTGCCGAGGGGGCGTTCCGAGCCGCCGTGGGAGACGGCGTCGTTCGAGGAGAGGGCGTTGCAGGAGCGGGCGTGGCTGTCGGCGCTGCGGCGGGCGCCGCGCCCGGCGATGCCGCTGAAGCCGGTGCCGCCGACGCCGGTGAGCCTGCCGCGGCGACCGGTGCTTCCGCCCCCTTTGTCGTTCCGGTTGTCGTTCCGGCCGGCGTCGCCGCCGATTCTGCCGGGCCCGACGACGCTCCCGCTGGCGATGCCGTCGATTCCGCCGGTGCGGCCGAGGTTCCGCCGTCCGCCGGCTCGGTGTCCGAGGGACGAAGCTCACCCCGGTAGGTGAGTCCCGCGTCGGTCTCGCTCTGGGGCTGGAAGATCCAGCTGCCGTCGGCTTCGGTCTCCTCGCCCCACAGGCTGGTGTCCTCGCCGGGATCGTCGGAACGATCGGTTGGCACGCTTGGTTCCCCTTCGTCGATTGCTCCCGCTACTTTTTGCCGACGTCCAATCTGACATGCCAGCCCCGTCGGTTCGAGTCGGACGCCGCCGCGCACGCCGTCCGCGACACCTCAGATTCGAGTGATCTCCCTTGCCGGACGGGGAAAGCAGCCGGGCCGAGGGATGAGTCTAAGAACTTCCAACCACCGATCGCGCACAACGGGAATACTCACAGCGCAGACATAGTTGAGTCAGGTGCGCTCAACTTTACGATTGAGCGTGTTAGGCTCAACAACGTGGCCGGCTGGAGCCGGCAGAAGAACATCACACAACTGGAGGAACACGCAATGGCTCGTGCAGTAGGCATCGACCTCGGCACCACCAACTCGGTCATCGCCGTCCTTGAGGGCGGCGAGCCCACCGTCATCCCCAACGCCGAGGGCGCCCGCACGACCCCCTCGGTCGTCGCCTTCACCAAGAGCGGCGAGGTGCTGGTCGGCGAGGTCGCCAAGCGTCAGGCGGTCACCAACGTCGACCGCACCATCCGCTCGGTGAAGCGCCACATGGGAACCAACTGGTCCGTCGACATCGACGGCAAGAAGTACACCGCGCAAGAGATCAGCGCTCGTGTTCTGCAGAAGCTGAAGCGGGACGCCGAGGCGTACCTGGGCGAACCGGTCACCAACGCGGTGATCACGGTTCCCGCCTACTTCTCCGACGCGGAGCGGCAGGCCACCAAGGAGGCCGGTGAGATCGCCGGCCTGACCGTCGACCGGATCATCA
>NZ_JAPUED010000251.1 GCF_027492755.1 Micropruina sp.
CCGGGGCCGTCCGGACCGGGCCGTCCGGACTAGAGTGGCCGGGTGAACACTCGGGCACACGCACAGGGCCGTCCGGCCCTCATCACCAGTGCCCGCCCCGCCCGCTCGCTGGACGCCAATGAGCGCAACAAGCGCTACCTGTGGACTATGGCGGTCCGCGTCGCGTGCTTCCTGGGCGGGGTGCTGTCCCCCACCCCGTGGAACTGGGTGTTGTTCGTCGGCGCGGCGATCATCCCGCCCATCGCCGTGGCGCTGGCCAACGCCGTCGATCTGCGCCGCACCCCCGATGCCACCGACGACGCATCGACCCAGCTCAAAGAGCTGACCCCGGACACCGTGGTGCCCGGCTCCGTCGAGGACGACCCGGCGGAGGACCGCTGACGTGCCGAAGCTGGGCACGATGGGCCAGGCCCCCCAAGGTCGTCTGTGGCTGCGCTGGGTGGTGATGGGCATCGCGGTGGTCTGCCTGGCGGTGGCCTTCGTCAACCTCGGCCGCTGGCAGCTCGATCGACTGCAGCAGCGGCGGGACAACAACGGTGTGGTCGTGGCGCACGAGAACGCCCCCATCGTCGACTGGCGGACGATCTTCAACCGCCCGATCACCGACGCCGATCAATGGCAACGGGTGCAGGTGCGGGGCACCTTCGACGCCGATCATTCCTACGTGGTCCGCTACCGGTCCAACGACAACCAGACCGGTTGGGAGATCGTCACCCCGCTGCGCACCCCGGACGGCAACGTGCTGGTCAGTCGCGGGTTCGCGGCGCGCCCGGCCAACCAGGATTTCCCGAGGGTCGCGCCCCCGCCCCCTGCTGGCGAGGTGACCGTGGTGGGCTACGTACGGCGCAACGAGCAGGGCAGCGCCGACGCAGTCACCCCGGTGGACGGCCAGATGCGGCTGATCAACTCCCAGGCCGTCGCCGGGACGCTGTCGTACCCCCTGGTCGACGGCTACATCGGCGCTGCGGAGTTGACCCCGCCGGCCACCGACGGTCTGGTGCCGGTCGACCCGCCGGAACTCACCGAGGGCAACCACTTCTCCTACGCGCTGCAGTGGTTCTCGTTCGCGATCATCGCGGGCGTCGGCTTGGTGGTGCTGATCCGCTCCGATCTGCGCGATCGGCGCCGGGCCGCCAAGGCTGCGGAATCCGCGCCGGCGCCGGACGCCTCACGCGCGGACGCCTGAGCGACCACCCGCCGGGTCACTCAGGCACGATAGATGCTGAGAACAGTTCTCATCGAATGGAGATCTGCCGGTAGCTACGCCGCCGGCGCCCACCGGGGATCAAAGCTCTAGGCTGCCGGCATGGATCTGGGACTGACCGACCGGGTGTTCCTGGTGACGGCGGCCAGCGCCGGCCTGGGCCGGGCGAGCGCCGAGCAACTGGTGGCCGAGGGTGCCCGGGTGGTGCTGGTGGCCCGGCGGGCGGACGTCCTCGACGACGTCGTCGCCGACCTGGGTAGCGCGAACGCCGTCGCGCTGGCGGCCGACCTGGCCGAGCCGGATACGGCGGCAGCCGCGGCTCAGCTGGCGATCCGTACGTTCGGACGGCTGGACGGCGCGCTGATCAGCGTCGGCGGTCCCCCGCCCGGCAGCGTGCTGGCCAACTCCGACGAGCAGTGGCTGGCCACCTTCGAATCGGTCTTCCTCGCTGCCCTGCGTGCGGTTCGCGCGGTGCTCGCCGCAGCGTCCGGTCCGGCGTCCATCGGTGTGGTGTTGTCCACCTCGGTGAAGGTGCCGATTCCGGGACTGGCGATCTCGAACGGGTTGCGGCCGGGCCTGGCGATGCTGATCAAGCAGTTGGCGGACGAGGTCGGACCGGACGGCCACCGGGTGTTCGGGCTGATGCCGGGCACGGTGCTCACCGAACGGATCCGCTTCCTGCACGGCCGCAGCGACGATCCCACAGCGGCCCGCAAGGACGCCGAGGCCCGGATCCCGTTACGCCGGCTGGGTGATCCGGCCGAGTTCGGCCGGGTGGCGGCGTTCCTGTTGTCGCCGGCGGCCTCCTATGTCACCGGCTCGGTGATCCCCGTCGACGGCGGCGCATTGCGGGCGCTGTGAACCTGCACGTCGCACACGATCTGCTCGCCTGCCCGCACTGCGGCCAGGCGTTGACGCCCCTGGAGCGGCGCTGGGTCTGCCCGTCCGGGCACTCCTTCGATGTGGCCCGCCAGGGCTACCTGAACCTGTCGAACGGACCCGAACCGGCCAACGCCGACACCGTCGAGATGCTGGACGCCCGGACGCGGGTGCAGTCGGCGGGGGTGTTCGACTTCGTCAGCCGGGGGCTGGACGAGGTGGTGCCGCTCACCGGCGTGCAGACCGTGCTGGAGGTCGGCGCCGGCACCGGGCACTACCTGGCGCAGCTCGTCGAGGACCGCCCGCCGGCCCGCGGGGTGGCTCTCGACGTCTCCCGGACGGCGGCGCGGCGGGCTGCGAAGTCACACCATCGAGTGGCCTCCGTGGTGGCCGACGTGTGGCGCGGGCTGCCGCTGCTCGACGACACGATCGACGTGCTGCTGTGCATCTTCGCTCCCCGCAACCCGGCGGAGTTCGCCCGGGTGCTCCGTCCGGACGGCCGGGTGATCGTGGTCACCCCGGCACCCGAGCACCTGCGTGAACTGCGGCAGTCGTACGGGCTGCTGGGTCTTGAGGACGAGAAGCACGACCGGCTGCTGGCCCGACTCGGCGAGCATCTGGCCCATGAACAAACGCTCGGCCGACGCCTCACCACCACCTTGCCCGCCGACGTGCTGACCGACCTCGTCCGGATGGGCCCGAACGCCCACCACGCCCCACGCCTCCCGGACACCGCCCAGCAGGTTCAGCTCGCCGTCCAGCTCACCGTGTTCCGGCCCCGGTGACCCCCACCGCTCGCCGCGTTCCTGACCGCCTCCCGGCAAACGGTTGCGGAGGCCGTAAACTGCGGCCCCGTGACGTCTGCCTGGCCCGATTCCCGTACCCGCTCCCTGGTTCGCCAGTTCATCGCCGGAATTGACGAGGTGCTCCCGCAGGCCAAGTCGCTGCGTCGCGCCATCCACTCCGACCCGTACATCGGGGGCTCCGAGCAGCCCACCGCCGATCTGTTGCGCTCCGCGCTCACCCGGCCCACCACGCCGGTGGCCGACACCGGCTTCTGGACCCGGCTGGGTCCGGACGGCCCGTCCGTGGCGCTGCGCAGCGAGTTGGACGCCCTGCCGCTCACCGAGGACACCGGCGTCGACTGGGCCTCCACCAACGGGGCGATGCACGCCTGCGGACACGACATCCACATGGCCGCGGTGTGGTCGGTGATCAAGGCCGCGGAGAAGATGGACCTGCCGGCCGGCCTGCTCGGCATCTACCAGCCCCGCGAGGAGTGCCAGCCGTCCGGAGCGCCGGACGTGCTGCGCAGCGGGCTGCTGGCGGCGCACGACGTCCGTTCGGTGGTCGGCGCCCACGTCCAGCCGCGGGTGCCGGAGGGCCTGGTGAGCACCGGGATCGGCGGTGTGAACGCAGCCGCGGACGCCTTCGACATCATCGTCCGCGGGCACGGCGGGCACGGCGCCTACCCGCACGTCACCATCGACCCGGTGCCGGTGCTGGCCAGCATCGCGTCCGGGCTGTACGAGCTTGTCGGACGGCTGATCGACCCGACCCACGCGGCGCTGATCAGCATCGGCCGGATCGAGGCCGGCGCGACGCACAACATCATTCCGGACTCGGCGAAGCTGCAGGGCATCATCCGCACCATGCACGAGGCTGACCGCCGAGTGCTGCACGCCGAGATACGCCGGTTCGCCGAGCACACCGCCGCAGCCCGCGGAACTACCGCCGAGGTGACCCTGCTGCGCGGCGACCCGGTGCTGGCCAACGACCACGACCTGGTGAAGACCCTCGACCCTGTCCTGCACGCCGCCGGCCTGCAGGTGGCTGCCGACCCGTTCCGTTCGCTCGGCGCCGACGACTTCAGCCACTTCGGCCAGCACGTGCCGATCGTGATGATGTTCGTCGGCACCGGCGAGGATTCCGGCACCCGGCACGACACCGGCCTGCACCACGCCCGCTACCTGCCCGACGAGGACACCATTCGCACCGTAGCGATCGCCCTGGCCTCCGGCTACCTCGCCGGCGCCCGACTGGCCGGCGCCCTCTGACCCCGACGACAACCCGCCACCCGTAGAGCCCTCCCTAACTAGTTCTGCCCTCCCGTCGACGGGAGGGCAGAACTAGTTAGGGAGGGCTCTACGGGTTTAGGCCAGCGAGATCAGGTCGGCGTAGTCGGGGTTCCAGAGGTCCTCGTCGCCGTCGGGCAGCAGCACCACCCGGTCGGGTTCGAGTGCCTCGACGGCGCCCTCGTCGTGGGTGACCAGGACGATGGCGCCGGCGAAGGAGTGGATCGCGGCCAGCACCTCGGCGCGGGACGCCGGGTCGAGGTTGTTGGTCGGCTCGTCGAGCAGCAGCACGTTGGCCGCCGAGACCACCAGCATGGCCAGCGCCAGCCGGGTCTTCTCACCGCCCGAGAGCACCCGGGCCGGCTTGTCGACGTCGTCGCCGGTGAACAGGAACGAGCCCA
>NZ_JAPUED010000252.1 GCF_027492755.1 Micropruina sp.
ACAGCTCGTACAAGGACCTGCCGCTGAGCCTGTACCAGATCCAGACCAAGTACCGCGACGAATCGCGGCCCCGGGCCGGCATCCTGCGCGGTCGCGAGTTCGTGATGAAGGACTCCTACTCCTTCGACGTCGACGACGCCGGCCTGGACGCCTCGTACCAGGCGCACCGGGACGCCTACATCACGATCATGAACCGGCTCGGCCTGGAGTTCGTGATCGTCAAGGCCACTTCCGGTGCGATGGGCGGGTCGGCGTCCGAGGAGTTCCTGGCGATCGCCGAGTCCGGCGAGGACACCTTCGTCCGTTCGCCCGCTGGCTACGCCGCCAATGTTGAGGCGGTGGTCCGTCCGCTCGCCGAGGTGCAGGACGCCTCCGGCGTGCCTGCCGCGCACGTCGAGGACACCCCGGACAGCCCCACCATCCAATCGCTGGTGGCGCTCAGCAACGCCCGCTTCCCCCGGTCGGACCGGCCCTGGGAGGCGTCCGACACATTGAAGAACGTGCTGTTCATGCTGCGCAGCCCGGACGGTACCCGGACGCCGCTGGCGATCGGTCTGCCCGGCGACCGTGAGGTGGACATGAAGCGGCTCGAGGCTGCGGTTCATCCCGCCGAGGTGGAGCCGTTCGGCGAGGCCGACTTCGAGGCCTACCCCGATCTGGTGAAGGGCTACATCGGCCCGGCGGCGCTGGGTGTGGGGGAATTCGAGGGCGACGAACCGCCCGCCGACAAGGTGATGTACCTCACCGACCCGGCCGTGGTGGCCGGCACCCGCTGGATCACCGGCGCCAACGAGCCCGGTCGTCACGTCTACGACCTGGTCTGCGAGCGCGACTTCAGTTCCGACGGCGTCCTCGATGTCGCCGAGATCCGTGAGGGCGACCCGGCTCCGGACGGCTCCGGCCCGCTCAGCCTGGCCCGCGGCATCGAGATGGGCCACATCTTCCAGCTCGGCCGCAAATTCGCCGACGCGTTGGGCCTGAAGGTGCTCAACGCCAACGGCAAGCTGGTGACCGTCACGATGGGTTCCTACGGCATCGGGGTCTCCCGTGCGGTGGCGGCCGTCGCCGAGTCGCACTGCGACGAGCGCGGCCTGGCCTGGCCCCGCACGCTGGCGCCCTACGACGTCCAGATCGTGCCGGCCGGCAAGGACGCGGCGATGTTCGACTACGCCGAACGATTGGCGCTGGAGTTGTCGGCCGCCGGCATCGAGGTGCTGCTGGACGACCGCAAGGCCAGCCCGGGGGTGAAGTTCACCGACGCCGAGATGCTGGGCATGCCCACCACCGTGGTGGTCGGGCGCGGGTTGGCGTCCGGGCTGATCGAGGTGCGCGATCGGGCCAGCGGTGAGCGGACCGAGCTGAACGCCGAGGGCGCCGCTGAGGAACTGATCGCGCTGCTGCGCTCGTGATCGCGTCCGGCTCGGGCCCGCTCCGGCCGCTCGGCGCCGGCGTCGTCGGGTGCTCGTCGCCGCGGCCGCGATGATCACCGGCCTGGAGTTGCCGCTGCTCACCCTGGCGCTGCTGGTGGCGGCGTCCTTCGTCGCCGGCTGGGTGGACGCCGTGGTCGGCGGCGGGGGACTCATCCAGCTGCCCGCGCTGCTGATCGCGCTGCCGTCCGAGGTGCCGGTGGCGACGATCGCCGGCACCAACAAGCTGCCCTCGTTCCTGGGGACGGCGACCGCCAGCGCCACCTACCTGCGTTCGATCCGGGTCAATTGGTCGCTGGCCTGGCCGCTGCTGGTGATGGCCGCGGTCGGCTCGGCGGCGGGTGCGCAGCTGACCCACTTCCTGCCCCGGCAACACTTCACCCCCCTGGTGCTGGCCGCCGTGGTCGGGGTCGGTTGGTACACCTGGCGGCGTCCGCATCTCGGTTTGCACGCCCACGTCAAGCACACCGGCAACGACGCCCGGCTGCGGATGGCGGCGATCGGCCTCGTCGTCGGCGCCTGGGACGGCTTCATCGGGCCCGGCACCGGCACCTTCTTCGTGATCGCCCTGGTCTCGGTCATCGGCCACGACTTCCTGGCCTCCAGCGCCCTGGCCAAGCTCGCGAACCTGACCACCAACGCCGCCGCGATCGTCGCCTTCGCGTTCACCGGCAACCTGCTGTGGGGCCTGGGCCTGCTGATGGGTGCCGCCAACCTGACCGGCGGCTTCCTGGGCGCCCGGACGGCGCTGAAGCAGGGCAACACCTTCGTCCGCAAGGTCTTCCTGCTGGTGGTCTCCGCCCTCGCCCTCAAGCTCGCCTGGGACACCTGGTTCAGCTACGTCGGTTAGCCGGTGGCACGCGGGGACGGTTCTTTTCGTCCCACTCCTGGTACGCGGGGACGGTTCTTTTCGTCCCACTCCTGGTACGCGGGGACGGTTCTTTTCGTTCCACTTTTGGTACGCCGGGGACGGTTCTTTTCGTTCCACTTTTGGTACGCCGGGGACGGTTCTTTCCGTTCCGCGCTGCTTGGGTGGACGAAAGACGCCCGCCAGTGGTCGGAATGGGACGAAAAGAACCGTCCCCGCGTACCGCGTTGCTGATCCGAATGGGACGAAAAGAACCGTCCCTCCGTACCGGTCCGGGACACGTCATCCCGGCGGACGGCGGGATCTCCGGCCGTCTCAGCCGGGCCAACCGGGCCAGCGCAGGGCGGCGCCGCCGAAGCGGACGAGGGCCGAGTTGCTGTCGGCGAGCGCGTCGATGCCGACCCGCCGTTCCGCTGCGGACGACGTCCCGGCGATCCAGGCGCCGAGCATGGGCAGCGCGGCCGTTTCGAGCTGGACGGCGATCAGCCGGGCCGAGGCGCCGTCCCGGGCCGGACGCACGTCGTAGCCCACCGAGGGGGCCGTGAGTTCGGTCGTCGGGGACGCGGTGAGCACCTTCGGCCGGAAGGTCTGCCATTGCTGCAGCCGGCCCCGCAGCGCGGCCTGGTCGGCCGTGCCGAGCTTCGGTGCGGCCAGCGCCATCTCGTAGCCGTACACCGCCTGGGCGCCCAGCTGCAGCACCTGGTCGACGCCGGTTCCGGTCAGGTCGGGGGTGCGCTCGGTGCCGTCGTCGCCGAGCGTCCCCACGCCGGTGGGGAGCACCGCGGCCATGGTCGCGCTGAATGCCGCCAGCGACGCCCACAGCAGCGCGGCCGGGCCGGCGGCCTGCTGCGCCGACGTCCGGTGCAGGACGCGCAGCGCGCCCAGCTCCTTGCTCAGCGCCGCTTGGGTGGCGGACGCCGTCCGTTGCGTGGGGGACGGCGTGCTCGGCAGCACCGTGGTGGAGTGTTGGCGTCGGGCGGGATCGCTGGAGGCGATCACCTGGAAGTGTTCGGCGGTGGCCTTCCGGAACCACTCCAACGTCGTGACCCGGCCGCTGCTCAGACCCCACGCCGAGGCATGGCCCAGCAGGTGCCCGGCCAGCGCGTCGGTGCGGGCGAGGCGACCCGTCAGGCCCGACGGCACGGTCACCGGCAGCGGTTCGGGCGGGTTCCAGGGCAGCCACTGGACGTTCTCGCCGACGGTGCAGCCGGCCAGCGCCGCCACACCACCGAGCAGCAGCAGCCGGCGTCCGATCACGGGCTCGACGGTACCGGGTAAACTCCTCCGACAGCCGTCACGGCCACAACTGCACCGAAAAACCGGATCGAGGAGTACCCCATGGACCCAACCACCATCTCCGATCTGGTGACCCCCGTCGTCACCTCCTGTGGACTTGAGGTCGACCGGGTCGAGGTGCTGCCGGCCGGCAAGCGCCGAGTGGTCAGGATCTTCCTCGACGGCGATGGTCCGCAGGGCCGCGGCCCCTCCCTCGACGAGATCGCGGACGCCACCCGTGCGATCTCCCGCGAACTCGACGACGCACCCGCGATGGGCAGCCGTCCCTGGACGCTCGAGGTCTCCTCGCGCGGGGTGAGTCGGCCGCTGACCGAGGCCAAGCACTACCGGCGCAACACCGGACGGCTGATCAGCGCCAGCACCGCCGACGGCGAGATCACCGGGCGGATCACCGGCACCACCGACACCGAGGTCACCCTCGACGTGGCCGGCACCCCGCACCCGCTCGCCCTGGACTCGATCACCCGCGCCGTGGTCCAGGTGGAACTCAACCGCAGCATCGACGACGAAGGACAGTGACATGGACATCGATATGGAAGCCCTCCGAGCACTGGAGCGTGACCGCGAGATCCCGATGAACGTGCTCATCGGTGCGCTCGAGGACGCGATGCTGAACGCCTACGAGAAGACCGACGGCGCGGTCCCCGGTGCGCGGGTGGAACTCGACCGGAAGACCGGGCACGTCACCGTGTTCGCGCCCGAGCTGGACGAAGAGGGCGAGAAGATCGGCGAGTACGACGACACCCCCGAGGGCTTCGGACGGGTCGCCGCCACCACTGCGCGCCAGGTCATCTACCAGCGCATCCGGCAGGCTGAGGACGACCAGAAGTTCGGCCACTTCTCCGCCGTCGAGGGCGACATCCTGGTCGGCGTCGTCCAGCAGGACCGCGATTCGCGCACCGTCCGGGTCGACCTGGGCAGCATCGAGGCGATCATGCCGCTGGCCGAGCAGGTGCC
>NZ_JAPUED010000253.1:0-22584 GCF_027492755.1 Micropruina sp.
ACACCGGCAAGCAGAAGATCCTCGACACCGGCGGCCGCGTGGCCCGGTTCGAGCGGCGCTACGCCAAGAAGCCGGCCGGCAAGTGATTCACGGCAGCGCCGGAGCCCATCGGGCTCCGGCGTTTCGCCGTCCCCGGGTATGTCCGTGCCCATCGTCGATCAGGAAGGCGTCGGTGAATGTTCGAGGCAGCTGACGGCCTGCGCGCCGAGTTCGCCGAGCTGGAACAGCGGCTCGCCGAACCGGCCACCCACGCCGATCTGGCGCTGGCCCGCAAGACCGGACGCCGCTACGCCGAGCTGACCCCGATCGTGAAGGGCCTGGACGCCTACGACCGGCTCACCGACGACCTGGCCGCCGCCCGCGAGCTCGCCGCCGACGATCCCTCCTTCGCCGAGGAGGCCGAGACTCTTGACCAGCAGCTGGCCGAGGTCACCGAACGGCTCACCCGGTTGCTGGCGCCGCGCGACCCGCACGACTCCTCCGACGCGCTGATGGAGATCAAGTCCGGCGAGGGTGGCGAGGAGTCGGCGCTGTTCGCCGCCGACCTGTTCCGGATGTACACCCGTTACGCAGAGTCCCGCGGCTGGACGGTCGAAGTGCTGGACAGCCAGGAGACCGACCTGGGCGGCTTCAAGTCGATCACCCTGGCGATCAAGGCCAAGGGCACCGATCCGGACAACTTCCCCTACGGGGTGCTGAAGTTCGAGGGCGGCGTGCACCGCGTGCAGCGGGTGCCGGTGACCGAGACCCAGGGCCGGGTGCACACCTCCGCGGCCGGCGTCCTGGTGATGCCCGAGGCCGAAGAGACCGAGGTCGACATCGACCCCGACGACCTGCGGATCGATGTCTACCGCAGCTCCGGCCCCGGCGGCCAGGGGGTCAACACCACCGACTCGGCCGTCCGGATCACGCACCTGCCGACCGGGATCGTGGTGAGCTGCCAGAACGAGCGCTCCCAGCTGCAGAACAAGGAGTCGGCGATGCGCATGCTGCGGGCCCGGCTGGTGGCCGCCGCCGAAGAGGCCGCCGCCGCCGAGGCGTCCGCTGCGCGCCGCTCGCAGGTGCGCACCGTCGACCGCTCGGAACGGATCCGCACCTACAACTTCGGCGAGAACCGGATCGCCGACCACAGGATCGGCTACAAGGCCTACAACCTCGACTCGGTGCTGGCCGGCAACCTGGGCGGCGTGATCGAAGCGCTGCAGGCCGCCGACCTGGCCGAGCGGCTGGAAGGCATCGGATGACCTCGGCGGGCCGGGTGTTGCGCGACGCCAGCCGCCGCGTCCCGGACGCCGAGGCGCGTCTGCTGCTCGCCCACGCCCTCGGCGTCCCGGCGAGCAAGCTGCTCACGCTCGGTGATCTCGACACCGACGCCGTCGACGGTTTCGAGCAACTGCTCACCCGCCGCGAGGCCGGCATCCCCGTGCAGTACCTGACCGGACGGGCACCGTTTCGGCACGTGGACGTCGCGGTCGGTCCGGGGGTGTTCATCCCGCGTCCGGAAACCGAGGTGATGACCGGCTGGGCGCTGGACCGGCTGGCTGAGGTGGGGGAGTCCCCGCTGGTGGTCGAGTTGTGCGCCGGCTCCGGCGCCATCTCACTGGCCATCGCCGACGAATACCCGAGCGCCCGCCAGTACGCCGTCGAACTCAGTGAGGACGCCGTCGGCTATGCGGCGCGCAACCTGGCCGGTACCGGCGTCGAACTGATCCAGACCGACATGGCCGACGCGCTGCCCGAGCTGGACGGCACCGTCGACCTGGTGATCGCCAACCCGCCGTACGTGCCGCTGGAGGCCTACGACGGCATTCCCGCCGAGGTGCGCGAGCACGAGCCCACCCTGGCGCTGTTCTCGGGCCAGGACGGCCTGGACGCGATGCGCGTGCTGGCCGGGGTGGCGTCCCGGCTGCTGCGTCCCGGCGGCTGGGTGTGTGCCGAACACGCCGAGGTGCAGGGCGTCTCCGCGCCGCAGGTGTTCGTCGACCACCGCGGTTTCGACCAGGTGCGCGACCACCGCGATCTGACCGACCGCCCGCGGTTCGTGACCGCGCGCCGCGTCGCGACGGTGGCAGGATGGCCCTCGTGAACGAGCCGGACGCCCTGCAGCGCTTCGATTGCGACACCGAGGCCGACCAGGCGCTGGCCGCCGCCGCAGCCGCGGTCACCGCGGGCCGCTGCATCGTGCTGCCCACCGACACCGTGTACGGCATCGGCGCCAACGCCTTCGACCCCGCCGCGGTACAGGGCCTGCTGGACGCCAAACAGCGCGGCCGCGACATGCCGCCCCCGGTGCTGATCGCCGAGCCGTCCATGCTGCGCTCGCTGGCCACCGGGCTGAGTGCCGACGGGCTCGCTCTGGCCAAGGCGTTCTGGCCGGGCGCACTGACCGTGGTGGTCACCGCGCACCCCGATCTGCGGCTCGACCTGGGCGACCGGGGTGCGACGCTGGCCGTGAGGGTGCCCGATCACGCCTTCACCCGGGCACTGCTGCGGCACACCGGCCCGCTGGCGGTGTCCAGCGCCAACGTCAGCGGACGTCCGGCGGCCACCACCATCGACGAGGCGATCGAGCAGTTGGGCGACGAGGTCGCGGTCTACCTGGACGCCGGCCCGGCGAGCGCGCCGGTGCCGTCCACCATCGTCGACCTGACCGGCGAGCCGCGCATCCTGCGCGAGGGGCGGCTGACCCGCGAGCAGCTCGAAGCCGCCGTCCCCGGACTGTTCGGCGACGATGCGTGAGTACGCCCTTGTCCTGCTGATCGCGGCGGGCGTGACCTATCTGCTGGCCGGTCTGTGCCGCCGGCTGGCGTTCCGGTACAACGCGGTGGCCATCGTCCGCGATCGTGACGTGCACACCCGTCCGATCCCGTATTTCGGCGGCATCGCGATGCTGTGCGGGGTGGCGGCCGCGTTCCTGGTGGCTTCCCAGCTGCCCTGGCTGGGCCGCTTCGACCTGGTCGAGCACGACACCCGTGCCGTCTTCCTCGGTTCGCTGGTGATCTGCGCGGTCGGTGTGATCGACGACAAATTCGACCTCAACGCGCTGGCCAAGATCGCCGGCCAGATCCTGGCCGCCGGCATCGTCGTGCTCAACGGCGTCAAGGTCTACTGGATCCCGCTGCCGGGCACCATCATCAGCCTCGATGACGCCACCTCGATCGCGCTGGCGGTCATTCTGATCTTCCTGTGCGTCAACGCGATCAACCTGATCGACGGCCTGGACGGGCTGGCCGCCGGCGTGGTGGCGATCGGCTCGCTGGCCTTCTTCACCTACGCCTACTGGCTGAGCTACGAGCAGGAACTGGTCCGGGCCACCACCGCCAGCCTGGTCACCGTCGTCACCGTCGGCGTCTGCCTGGGCTTCCTGCCCTACAACGTGCACGCCGCCCGGATGTTCATGGGCGACTCCGGCTCGATGCTGCTGGGCTTCCTGATGTCCACCTCGGTGATCAGCCTCACCGGCCAGCTGGATCCGTCCCAGATCGCCGTCGAAGGCTCGGGCCTGGCGCTCAACGCCTACCTGCCGCTGATCCTGCCGTTCGCGGTGATGGCGCTGCCGCTGGGCGACCTGATCCTGGCCTATGTGCGGCGCACGATCGCCGGACGGTTGTGGTTCCAGGCCGATAAGCAACACCTGCACCACCGGATGCTCGAACTGGGGCACAGTCATCGGCGTGCGGTGGCGCTGCTGTGGCTGTGGACGGCGCTGCTCGCCTTCGGCGCGGTGGTGATCGGGATGACCTCGACCGCCTGGGCGGTGGTCGGACTGATCGCCGGGATCGCCATCGCCGCCTGGCTGACCTGGAAGCCGGTGCGTCGTGGCACGGCCTGAGCGCGCTCCCGCCAGCCCCAACGTGCTGCGTGCCCGCCAGTTGCTGGCGGGCGGCGCGATGGGCGGCCATGCGGCGGCGCTGATCGTGATCGGGGTGCTGTACTTCGTCCGGGGGCCGTCCTCGCTGGCCTCCTCGGCGCTCACCGCACTGGCCGTGTTGGCCTTTTTCGGCCTGGGTCAACTGGTCCAGATCTGGGTGGCGGACGCGGCGCCGCAGATCGTGATGACCGCTGCGCTCGGCTCCTACGCCTTCCGGGTCGGCCTACCGGCTCTGGCCCTGCTACTCATCTCGCAGGATCCCGAACGACTCGCCCAGATGGACCGCGTGGCGGTCGCGGTGACCGCGATCGTCGTGGTATTGGGCTGGCTGGCGGCCGAGATCTGGACCTTCTCCCGGCTCCGAATTCCGGTCTTCGATCCGTCTCAAGACGACCCCCGCTAGGGCGTTGTGCGTTGGCTCTGGCCAGCCGATAACTGCTAGAGTCACCGGAGTCATGGAGGGCGGCGACGGCATCGATCAGGGTCTCCGGGTCCTGAGCTACCTGTTGTCCGGTCCACTCTTCTATGGCTTTCTCGGCTGGCTGGCAGATCAGTGGTTGCAGTCATCTCCGTTGTGGATGGTGATCGGCATCGTGGTGGGCATGGCGGCTGGGATCTACATGGTGGTGCAAAGGTACGGACGACCGTGAAGTCGAACCAGGAGGTGCGATGGGCCCGCTCGGCCTGATCATCCCGATGGAGGGCGGTGGCGAGGACGACCTCCACCACTGGCCGCCAGGGGTGCATAGTTTCGACCCGAAGCCGCTGTTTCCCGACGCCGGCATGGACTGGGTGAACACCTACCTGTTGCAGGCGGTGATCGGCACGATCCTGGTGATCCTGGTCTGGCTGTGGTTCGCCAAGGACCAGAAGGTCGTCCCGGGCTTCAAGCAGTGGGTCGGCGAGCAGCTCTACAACATGGTGCGCAACGGCATCGGACGTGAGGCGCTCGGAGCCGACTACCGCAAATTCACCCCGTACCTGGTGGGCCTGTTCTCGTTCATTCTGGTGAACAACCTGTTCGGGCAGTTCTTCCTGACCATGTTTCCGACCTTCTCCAGGGTCGGCTACGCCTACGCCCTGGCGCTGCTGTCCTGGCTGCTCTACAACGGCGTCGGCATCGCCAAGCACGGACTCGGCGGCTATCTGAAGCTGATGACGATGCCCAAGGGCGTCCCGGGGCCGCTGTACGTCATCATCATTCCGCTCGAGATCCTCTCGAACTTCATCGTCCGGCCGGTCACCCTGGCCCTGCGACTCTTCGCGAACCTGTTCGCCGGCCACCTGGTCGTGATCGTGTTCGTGGTGGGCGGCAGCCTGCTGTTGGAGCAGACGAGCGTCGTCTACCAGATTGCCGGCGGCGCGTCGCTGCTGATGGCCTTCCCGATTTTCGCCCTCGAGATCTTCGTGGGCGTCCTGCAGGCGTACATCTTCACGGTGCTCACCGCGCAGTACGTCGCCTCGTCCCTTGCCGAAGACCACTGACCCGACCCACTGACAACCCTCCGAAAGGAAACGTAATGCTCCCCATCATGGAGATCACCGGTTCGCTCAACATGATCGGCTACGGCCTGGCCACCATCGGCCCGGGCATCGGCGTCGCCATGGTGTTCGCGGCCGTCATCAACGGCACCGCCCGGCAGCCCGAGGCCCGCGGCGCGCTGATGAGCACCGCCTGGATCGGCTTCGCCGTGGTTGAGGCGCTCGCCATCATCGGCATCGCGCTCGCGTTCGCCATTCAGTGATCGGACCCACTCCGATGACCACGATTCTGGAGATCAACCTGGGGCCGCTGCTGCCGGCGCTCCCCGAGTTCATCGCGGGCATCGTGCTCTTCATCGTCATCTGGATCGTGATGGCCAAGAAGGTCGTCCCCGCGTTCGAGAAGACGTACCAGGAGCGCTCCGCAGCCATCCAGGGCGGGATCGAGAAGGCCGAGGCCGCCCAGGCCGAAGCCGCCGCAGCGCTCGAGGAGTACCGCCAGCAGCTGGCGGGCGCCCGCGACGAGGCCAGCAGCATCCGCGAAGAGGCCAAGGCCCAGGGTGCGCAGATCCTCGCCGAGATGCGCACCAAGGCCCAGGAAGAGGCCGATCGGCTGATCGCCCAGGCCAAGGCTCAGATCGAGGCCGAGCGGGTGCAGGCCGTCCAGCAGCTCCGCGGCGAGATCGGCGGGCTGGCGACCAACCTGGCCGGCAAGATCGTCGGCGAGTCGCTGGACGACGACGAGCGTGCCCGGCGCACGGTCGACCGGTTCATCGCCGACCTTGAGGCATCCGACGCGGAGCGGGTATGAGCAGCATCCAGCAGGAGCGGCTGAGCGAGCTGGACCGGGTTCTGGACTCGGTCCAGGTCACGCCGGACCTCTCCGAGGAGCTGTTCGCGCTGGTCGACCTGCTCGACCGGCAGCCCGCCCTGCGGCGAGCGTTGACCGACCCGGGCGCTGAGCCGCAGGCGCGTGAGGCTCTGCTGCAGGCGCTGTTCGGTTCCCGGCTCTCCGAGGCCGCTCGCACGGTGTTGCACGCCGCGGTCGGGCAGCGCTCGGGTAGCCCGTCGGCGCTGGCCGCCTCCCTGGAACGCCAGGGCATCCGTGCGGCGCTGAGCAGCGCTCAGCTCGCCGGCACCCTGGACGCGGTCGAGGACGAGCTGTTCCGCTTCGAACGGCTGGTCGCGGCCGATCCGGAGCTCCGGGCGGCGATCAGCGATCGGTCGGCGCCGCTGGACGCGCGTCAACAGCTGGTCGACGACCTGCTGCGTGGCCGCGCCGACGCGGTGACCACCTTCCTCGCCAAGCGTGCGGTGGCCGCCCGGTCGAAGAGTTTCGAACTGACCATCGGCAGCTACCTCACGCTGGCCGCCGCACTGCGGCAGCGCGCACTGGCGCACGTACTGGTGGCCCGTCCGCTCACCCAGGAACAGCACGATCGGCTCGCGGCCGTGCTCGGACGTCAGCTCGGTCGTGACGTCAGCCTGCAGGTCGTGGTCGACCCCGACGTGATCGGCGGCGTCCAGGTCACCGTGGGCGACGAGATCATTGATGGCACCATCGCCGGCCGGCTTCACGACGCGCACCAACAGCTCGGCTGATTGACATATCCCCAGCAACGAACACAGGACAAGGACCAATAATGGCGGAACTGACAATTCGTCCCGACGAGATCCGAGAAGCCCTGGAGAAGTTCGTGACGAACTTCTCCTCCGAGGCGGCGAGCCGCGAAGAGCTGGGCACCGTCGTGGTCTCCGGCGACGGCATCGCCAAGGTGGAGGGCCTGCCGTCGGCCATGGCCAACGAGTTGCTGGAGTTCGAGAACGGCACCAAAGGCATCGCACTGAACCTCGACGTCCGTGAGATCGGTGTCGTGGTGCTGGGCGATTCCGAGGGCATCGAAGAGGGCCAGACCGTCAAGCGAACCGGCGACATCTTGTCGGTGCCGGTCGGCGACGGCTACCTCGGCCGGGTGGTCGACGCGATGGGCAATCCGATCGACGGGCTGGGCGAGATCGCCGGCATGGAGGGACGCCGAGCGCTCGAGCTGCAGGCCGCCGGCGTGATGGACCGGCAGAGTGTCTCCGAGCCGCTGCAGACCGGCATCAAGGCGATCGACTCGATGACGCCGATCGGCCGCGGCCAGCGCCAGCTGATCATCGGCGACCGCAAGACCGGCAAGACCGCGATCGCGATCGACACGATCATCAACCAGAAGGCGTTCTGGGAGACCGGCGACCCGAGCAAGCAGGTGCGCTGCATCTACGTCGCGGTCGGTCAGAAGGGCTCCACCATCGCAGCACTCCGTCGGGTCCTCGAGGACGCCGGCGCGATGGAGTACACCACGATCGTGCACGCTCCCGCGTCCGATCCGGCCGGCTTCAAGTACATCGCGCCCTACACCGGTTCGGCCATCGGCCAGCACTGGATGTACAACGGCAAGCATGTGCTGGTCGTCTTCGACGATCTGACCAAGCAGGCCGAGGCGTACCGCGCGATGTCGCTGCTGCTGCGCCGTCCGCCGGGTCGCGAAGCCTACCCCGGCGACGTGTTCTACCTGCACAGCCGCCTGCTGGAGCGCTGTGCCAAGCTCTCCGACGAACTGGGCGGCGGTTCGATGACCGGCCTGCCGGTGATCGAGACCAAGGCCAATGACGTCTCCGCCTACATTCCGACCAACGTGATCTCGATCACCGATGGTCAGATCTTCCTGCAGTCCGACCTGTTCAACGCCAACCAGCGCCCGGCCATCGACGTCGGCATCTCGGTCTCCCGAGTCGGTGGCGACGCGCAGATCAAGGCGATGAAGAAGGTCGCCGGCACACTGAAGATCGGCCTGGCCCAGTACCGCGACATGCAGGCGTTCGCGATGTTCGCCTCCGACCTGGACGCCACCTCCCGACGTCAGCTGGAGCGGGGCGCCCGGCTTACCGAGCTACTGCGGCAGCCGCAGTACACGCCGTACCCGGTCGCCGACCAGGTGGTCAGTGTCTGGGCGGGTACCAACGGTCATTTCGACGACGTTCCGGTCAGCGACGTGCTGCGGTTCGAGAGCGAGTTGCTCGACTACCTGCGCCGGCGCACCGACATCCTCACCACCATCGCCGAGACCGGCGGCTGGGACGACGACACCGCCAACGCGGTGACGAAGGCGATCGCGGACTTCAAGCAGCAGTTCCGCACCTCCGGCGGTGAGCGGGTGGGTGCCGAGGAGCGCGGGCACCGTCCGTTGGCCGACTCCGAGATCGGTGTGGAGACGATCGAGACCAAGAAGGACTGACCGATGCCTGCGAGCTTGCGTGAGCTGCGACAGCGCCGGAAGTCGGTCGCAGCCACCCAGAAGATCACCCGGGCGATGGAGTTGATCGCGGCGTCCCGGATCATCAAGGCGCAGCGTGCCGCCCAGGCCGGCGAGCCGTTCATCACCGAGCTGATCCGGGCCGTGTCGGCGGTGGCGACCTACTCGCGCGACCCGCATCCGCTCACCCACGGCGTGCCGAAGGTGCGCCGGGCAGCGATGCTGGTGATCACGTCCGACCGTGGCATGAACGGTGCGTATTCAGCCAACGCGATCAAGACCGCCGCCCGGCTTCGCGAGCGGTTGGAGCGCGAGGGTGTCGAGGTGGTCCGCTACGCGGTGGGCCGCAAGGGCATCGCCTACATGAAGTTCCGCAAGCTGGCGATCCGGCGATCGTGGGAGGGCTTCTCCGACGCACCGACCTTCCAGCATGCCGAGGACATCGCCGATGCCCTGATCGACGACTTCCTTCGTCCCTACGAGGAAGGCGGCGTCGACGCCATCTACGGCGTCTACACCCGGATGAACTCGATGATCAACCAGGAGGTGCGGGCCCGCCGCCTGCTGCCGCTGGAGATCGTCGAGGGCGTGCACGAGCCCAGCGAGGGTGAGCTTCTGCCGCTGTACGAGTTCGAGCCCGATCCCGAGACGGTGCTGGACACGCTGCTACCGATGTACGTCCGCAGCCGGGTGTGGTTCTACCTGCTGCAGTCGTCGGCGTCCCAGCTGGCCAGCCAGCAGCGGGCCATGAAGTCGGCGACCGACAACGCCAAGCAGCTCATCGAGCGCCTGACTCGCGAGGCCAACCAGGCCCGCCAGGCGGAGATCACCCAGGAAATCAGTGAAATCGTCGGTGGCGCGAGCGCGCTTGCCGATGCGGCCGCCCAGGACTAGGGCACGAGACGAGAGTGGATCAATGACCGTGACACTGGACAGCAACACCGCCACTGAGGACGCCCAGGGCGCCGTCGGACGGGTGGCCCGGGTGATCGGCCCGGTCGTCGACGTGGAGTTCCCCGCCGACCAGATGCCCGACATCTACAACGCCCTGCTGATCGACATCGACGCCGGCGAGCAGACCCGCACCATCTATGCCGAGGTCGCCCTGCATGTGGGTGACAACATGGTGCGCGCGATTTCGCTGAAGCCGACCGACGGTATGCGGCGTGGCGCCCGGGTCGTCGACACCGGAGGCCCGATCTCGGTGCCGGTGGGCGACGTCACCAAGGGCCGGGTGTGGGATGTGACCGGCAACTGCCTCAACGAGGACACCGTCACCGTCGAGATCAACGAGCGCTGGCCGATCCACCGGGCGGCACCGAAGTTCGACGAGCTCGAGCCGAAGACCGAGATGCTCGAGACCGGCATCAAGGTGCTCGACCTGCTCACCCCGTACGTGGCCGGCGGCAAGATCGGCCTGTTCGGTGGCGCGGGCGTGGGCAAGACGGTGCTCATCCAGGAGATGATCTACCGGATCGCGCACAACTTCGGCGGCACCTCGGTGTTCGCCGGCGTGGGGGAGCGCACCCGTGAGGGCAACGACCTGATCCACGAGATGATCGAGGCCGGCGTCATGAAGGACACCGCCCTGGTCTTCGGCCAGATGGACGAGCCGCCGGGCACCCGGCTGCGGGTGGCGCTGTCGGCGCTGACCATGGCGGAGTACTTCCGCGATGTGCAGAACCAGGACGTGCTGCTGTTCATCGACAACATCTTCCGGTTCACCCAGGCCGGCTCCGAGGTCTCCACCCTGCTGGGCCGGATGCCGTCCGCGGTGGGCTACCAGCCGAACCTGGCCGACGAGATGGGCCAGCTGCAGGAGCGGATCACCTCGACCCGGGGTCACTCGATCACCTCGATGCAGGCGATCTACGTGCCGGCTGACGACTACACCGACCCGGCGCCGGCGACCACGTTCGCGCACCTGGACGCGACCACCGAGCTTTCCCGCGAGGTGGCCTCGCGTGGCCTGTACCCGGCCGTCGACCCGCTGACCAGCACCAGCCGGATTCTCGATCCGCAGTTCATCGGGAAGGACCACTACGACACCGCCGTCCGGGTGAAGCAGATCCTGCAGCGCAACAAGGAACTGCAGGACATCATCGCGATCCTCGGCATCGACGAGTTGCCGGAAGAGGACAAGGTGCTGGTCGGCCGCGCGCGGCGGATCCAGCAGTTCCTCAGCCAGAACACCTACATGGCGACGAAGTTCACCAACGTCCCGGGTTCGAGCGTTCCGCTGGCCGACACCATCGAGTCGTTCAAGATGATCTGCGACGGCGAGGTCGACCATGTGGCCGAGCAGGCGTTCTTCAACGTCGGCGGCATGGACATGGTGATGGAGAACTGGGACCGGATCCAGAAGGAAGGCTGACCGTGGCCGAAGGCGAGAGGCTGTTCGTCGACGTGGTGGCCGCCGACCGCCGCGTGTGGGAGGGCGAGGCGATCTCGGTGATCGCCCGCACCACCGAGGGCGACATCGGCATCATGGCCAACCATGAGCCGCTGCTGGCCGTACTGGTGCCCTGCGCGGCCGAGATTCTGACCGCCGACGGCAAGCGCGAGGTGCTCGCGGTCGACGGCGGCTTCATCTCGGTGGCCGACAACCGGGTCTCCATCCTCAGTCAGTACGGCCGGTTGGCCCACGAGATCCTGGTGGAAGAAGCGGAGCGTGAGCGCCGAGCGGCGTGGAAAAGAATGAACGAGGGCGACAACACTGAGGCCACCCGGCAGCACTTCAATCGCGCCCACGCCCAACTCGCGGCAGCCAAGAAGGCCCAGCAAGCACAGGCCTCCTGATCGACCGCGTGCGAGGAGGCTTCAGAGATGGACGTGATCAGCGCTGTCGAATGGTTGCTGATCGTCGTCGTCCTGGTTCTGATCGTCGGCCTCGCGGGCTTCTGGCTGCGGCGTCGTTGGCTGTCGCGTGCGGGCGGCAGCTTCGCATGTAGCTTCCACCCGGCCAAGAGGACTCCGGGCACCCACTGGGTGCTCGGAGTCGCGCGTTATCGGGAGCATGAGCTGCAGTGGTTCCCGGCCTTCTCGCTGTCGCTGTGGCCGACCCAGCGCTTCGATCGTGGCCTGGTGCGCGCCGGTGAGCAGCGCCTCCCGGACGCCGGTGAGGTCGCCTGGCTGCTGGAGGGCCAGCGGATCGTCAGTCTGGAGGGCCCGGTGGAGCAGATCGAACTGGCGATGGCGCCGGACTCCCTGACCGGCCTGCTCAGCTGGCTGGAGGCGGCGCCGCCCGGGATGCGCTACCGGCATTCACCCCAGTCACCCGAGTAGGACCGTTGGTCGAACTTGTCGAGACCCTGCCTCACTCAGCGGCGTTGCTTTGCTCCGCCTTGGCGCGACGTTGGGCGGCGCGGGGTTCGACCGGCGTCCGGTCGGTGCCGGGGACCCACAGCACGTCGCCAACGTCGGCGTTCGCCACGCGCGAGGCCAGGAAGAGCAGGTCCGAGAGCCGGTTCAGATAGGTCAACGCCAGCGAGTTCAGGCCGCCCTCGACGTCCAGGCCGTACTCCTGTGCGGCCCGCCACGCCGTCCGCTCAGCGCGCCGGACGATGGTGCGCGCGACATGCAACTGGGCGGCGGTCTGGGTGCCCCCCGGCAGGATGAACGAGTTCAGCGGACCCACCTGCGCGGAGTAGTCGTCGCACCAGCCCTCGAGTCGCTCGATGCAGCCCGCGACAATCCGCAGCGGCTCCCAGGGCGGATTCTCAGCCAGCGGCGTGGACAGGTCGGCACCCAGGTCGAACAGCTCGTTCTGGATCAGCCGCAGCGCCGCGTTCAGGTCGTCAGGCAGATCACCGCGGGCGGTCGCCACACCGAGCACCGCGTTCGCCTCGTCCACCTGGCCGTAGGCCTCGACCCGCAGGTCGGTCTTGGCGGCCAGCGAGTTGTCCGACAGCCGGGTCTGCCCGGCGTCCCCGGTGCGCGTGTAGATCTTGGTGAGGTGGACCATGTTGCCACCCTATGCCGCCTCGCGGCCGCTCGAGGACGGTTGGTCGGGTCACAGGGGGCGTTCCTCTTGGTCGCCGGGGACCGGACCAACCGTCCCGGTGTCCGGAGGAACCGTCCCCGGTGACGGCGGGGACGGTTCTTCCGATTCAGGGGAGTGGGACGGGGGTTTCGGCGGGCTCGCCGGCCAGCACCCGGGCGACGTTGCGGACGGCGAGCCGGCACATGTTGTCGCGGGTGGTGCCGCCGGCGCTGCCGATGTGCGGTTGCAGCACCACGGTGTCGAGTTCGCGCAGGGCCGGGTTGATCACGGGTTCGCCCTCGAAGGTGTCCAGTGCGGCACCGGCCAGGTGGCCGCTGCGCAGTGCTGCGATCAGAGCCGTCTCATCGACGATGCCGCCGCGGGCGGCGTTGAGCAGGTACGAGCCCGGCTTCATGGACGCCAGCGCGTCGGCGTCGATCAGGTGCCGGGTGTCCGGCCGCAGCGGTACGTGCAGCGTCACCACATCGGACGTCGCCAGCAGTTCCGCCTGATCGACGATCTCCACCCCGTCGAGTCGCGTCCCGACCTCGAGCCGGGGATGGCTGGCGATCACCCGCATGCCGAAAGCCTGCGCCCGTCGCGCGACGGCCCGTCCGATCCGGCCGAGGCCGATGACTCCCAGCGTCGCGCCGGCGCTGATGTCGAGCCCGACCAGCATGGTCGGGCCCCAGATCCACGGCTCCCCCGAGCGGGCGAAGCGGTCGGCCTCGACCACCCGGCGGGTGATCGCCAGCAGCATCGCGAAGGTGTGATCGGCGGTCGCCTCGTCCAGGACGCCGGGGGTATTGGTGATCACCACGCCGCGCCGCTTGGCCTCGGCCAGGTCGATGTTGTCGAAGCCCACCGCGGCGTTGGCGACCACCCGCAGCTGGGGCCCGGCGGCGTCGAAGAACGCGGCGTCGATCCGCTCGGTGAGGGTGACGACCGCAGCAGCGGCGCCGGCGACGTCGGCCAGCATCCGCTCCCGCGATGGGGGAGCGACCTCACCGACCGTCAGGTCCAGGCCGAGCGCGGGCAACTCGGCCATCACCGTGTCGGTGAGTCGTCGCGCAACGTACAGATGGCCAGCAGGCATCAGGGTCAACTCCTTGTTGATACGAGTGGGGGCAAGGCGGGCAGTGGGTCGCGTCCGGTGACCTTCGACCACTCTTCGCGGAACCGGAGCCAGCGCTGCTCGGCCCGGGCCCGCCGTTTGGCACGTGGCTTGACCCGGCTGGTGGACAGCCGGCTCGGAATGACGTCGTGCACCGCTTCGGCACACATCGCGGCCGCGCCGATCGCCGGCAGGTCCGGTTCGAGTGCGACGTCGTAGGTGCGTCCGGTGGCGTCGGCGAGCAGCTTCGGCATCACCGGGTCCTCGCCGAACGCCCCGGTCAGGTAGATCGCCTGGTCGCCGGGCGGAACGGTGGCCTCCAGCACCATCCGGTCGGCGAACAGCACCCCGTCCAGCACCGCCCGGGCGAGCTGGCCGCGGGTGGTCGACCGGGTCATGCCGGTCAGTCCCGAGCAGGGCTGCTCGAACCAGAACGGTCCGCGCTCAGGCATCACGTGCGGAATGAAGAACGGCGCCGTGTCCGTTTCATCCGGCGAAAGCTTGTTGGCCAGCCGGATCATCTCGCGGACGGCGGATTCCTTGCGTCCGAAACCGAGCAGTGTTGCCGCAACGGCCAGGCTGTCGCCCCCGTTGGTGACGCCGTTGATCAGCCACTCGTCCGGACGCAGGCCGCGCCGCTGCAGCGCTCGTGCCCGCAGGTCGGGGGCCGACAGACAGCTGTTCACCACGTGGGTGGTGCCCATGATCAGGAACGGGTTCGTGCCGGGCGCCGTCCCCAACGCATAGGAGGCCGCCGGCGTATCGGCGCAGCCGACGATCACCGGTACTCCTCGGGGGATGCCGGCCAGTTCGGCGAAGTCGGTGCTGGTGTGGCCCAGCACCTCCATCGCCGGCCGGACCGGCGGCAGCACGGACGGCTCGATGTCCAGTTCGGCGAGCGTCTTGGGCAACCAGTCGGTGTGCCTGCCGATGGTGTTGTACACGCCTGTGTAGGACGCCTGGGTCGGGTCGATCGCCGCCTCACCGGTGAGTTGCTGACCCAGCCAGGTGCCGGCGAAGCCGAGCGTGGTCATCCGGGTGAACGCGTCCGGCTCGGCCTCGCGCAGATAGTGGTAGGCGATCGCGGCGAACGTCGACCGGGAGGGGTGGTTGCCGGTGGACCGGATCGCCATGGTCGAGCGCAGCGGGCTGTAGTGATCGAAGTACGTTGTCAGCGCCGGGTTGTCCCAGGTCACCGCCAAGGTGACCGGGTGGCCGTCGTCGCCCATCGGCACGATCGTCGGGCAGTGCGTGTCGAGGCCGATGCCGCTCACCTCGGCCAACTGCGGCGCCAACTGCCGGCAGACCGCCAGGATCGACGCCTCCCAGGCGGACGGGTCGGCCCGGCCCACCCCGCCACGCCGGGAATCCGGGTGGCGGGCGCGGGCCCGGGCGATGACCCGTCCGTCAGAGGCCAGGATGACGCCCTTGGTGGCCGAGGTGCCGAGGTCGAGTCCGAGGAAGGTTCTCATCGTTGAGCTCCTTGCTGATCGCCGGGCTGCTCAGCCGAGCAGCTTGACGGCCTCGCTGGGATCGGCGCCGTCGTGGATGACGGCCTTCAACGCGTGCACCATGGCTCCCGGATCGTCGGCACCCCAGATGTTGCGGCCGGCGGTCATGCCGGCGCCACCGGCGTCCATCACGGCCGCGGCCTGGTTCAGCACGTCGATCGGCTCCGGGGTGGGGGCGCCGCCGGCGGCGACGACCAGGGTCGGGGTGGCGTCGACGACCTTCTTGAACTCCTCGGCCGAGCCGGTGTACCAGGTCTTCACGATGTCGGTGCCACATTCGGCGGCGGCACGGGCGGCGTACATCACCGATTCGGTGCTGCCCTTGCGGTCGCCCCACAGCTCGCCGCTGGGGTAGGCGTGACAGATCACCGGCAGGCCCCATTTGTGTGCCTCTTCGGTGACCGCGCTGAGCATCTCGAGCATGGCGACCTGGTTCTCCGAACCGGCCGAGATACCGACCGCGATGGCGTCGGCACCGAGCCGCAGGCAGTCCGCCACCTGGGCGACGGTGGCGTCGTAGGTGAGGTGGAAGTCGACGCAGAACGTCGAGCCCTTGATGATCAGCGGCACCTGCTTGGCCCGCCCGGACAGCAGGTGTCCGGCGACGCCCTTGAACACCGTGAAGGCGTCCGGCTCGGCGTCGGCGATCTTGTCGAAGACGGTCTTGAGGTCGGCCAGCCGGGGCGCGACGCCGCGCGGAACCGCCTGATCGAGCGCCACCGTCATCAGCCGGCCGTCCGCCCCGATGATCCGGCGCAGCCGGATCTCGCGGCCGAGCGCGGACGTGGTGCCGACGGGGTTCAGTTCGAAAATGCCCATGACAAATCCTTCTGTGTGGTGTGGAAGAGAGTGGAGAGAAGGGCCGGGGAGTCCGCCCGGCCCGGCGGTACGGGCTCAGGCCCAGGGATCGATGCCGACCCGCAGGTCCTTGCCGGAGGCGACCAGGTCGAGCGCCTCGTGCACCCGGGCCAGCGGCAGCTGGGTGCCGACCAGATCGGCGACCCTGAGCTTGCCGGCGGTGACCAGGTCGGCCACGGCGTGGAAGTTCTCCAGCCGACAGGACGAGGCGCCGACGACCTCGTACTCGTTGTAGTGGATGTCGTTGGCGACGATGCTCAACACGTCGCCGGCGTTGAACCCGGCGAAGGCGGAGATCCGAGCACCCGGAGCCAGGACGCCGAGGTAGGGGGTGAGGGCGTCCACCCGTCCGATGGCCATGATCACCACGTCGATGCCGCCGTCGGTGGCGGCCAGGATCTGGGCGGCGGTGTCCTCGCCCGGTGCCAGCACCAGGTCGGCCCCGGACTCCCGGGCGATCTCGTGCCGGGCGGTGTTCGGGTCGACGGCGATCACGGTCGGCACACCCTGGGCCTTGGCCAGCCGGATGTGCATCAGGCCAAGCGGGCCGCAGCCGGCGATCAGGACGGCGTCCGCGCCCTTCACCTTGGCGATGTTCTGACCGTTCAAGGCGCAGGCCAGCGGCTCGACCAGAGCCGCCTCGGGTGCCGACACCCCCGGCAGCGGCACGATGTTCTGCCGGGCGTTGGCGGGAACGACGATGTACTGCGACAACCCGCCGGCCAGCTGGTAGCCGAACGCCACCCGGTTGCGGCAGATGTTGGGATGGTTCTTGCGGCAGGCGACGCACTCGCCGCACGGCACCAGCGGATAGACGCACACCTGATCGCCGATCGACACCCCGGCAGGCAGCGGACCAGCGGAATCGACCACCTCGCCGGCGATCTCGTGGCCGAGCACCGACGGCAGGGTGACGTTCTTGGTCTTGCGACCCGAATAGATCCGCAGGTCGGTGCCGCACAACAGTGCGGCGGTCACCTTGAGCAGAACATCGCCCTCGGCGAGGGTGGGAACGTCGCGTTCTTCGACGCGGAGTTCGTCAGGTCGGTACAGCACGGCTTGCTGCATGGGAAATCTCACCAGTCCTCTGTGTCTAGTGGCGGGGCCAGGATGATCGAATCGGCGCCGGCCGCCCGAAGTTCGTCGAGCACCGCCGGATCGGCGGCCTCGTCGGTGACCAGGCCCCACTGGTCGGGTAGTTCGGACCAGTAGTGGAAGAGGCCGTGCTCGCCCAGCTTGGACGAGTCGGCCACCACGTAGGTGCGCTGGGCGTTCTCCATCATCGCCGCCTTGAGCCTGGCCTGCGCATAGGTGCGTGAGGTCAGGCCCCGGACGGGGTCGATGGCGTCGGTGCCGATGAAGGCGTAGGTCGCGTGAACCCGGTTCAGCATCGACTCGGCGTCCGGCCCGGTGATGGTGGCATTGATGCCGCGCAACGCTCCGCCCAGGATCGTCACGCCCACCTGGTCGTTGGAGACCAACTGGTTGGCCACCATCAGGCCGTTGGTGATCACCGAGACCGGACGGTTGCCCAGTGCGGCGGCGATCTGTTCGGTGGTCGATCCGGAGTCGAGAATGATCAGGTCGTCGTCCTCGATCAGCGCGGCCGCCACCCGGCCGATCGTCCGTTTGGCCTCGGCGTGGGCCGACATCCGCTCACGCATGGTCAGCTCGGTGCGGGGCCGGTGTTGCAGCGCCGCGCCCCCGTAGGTCCGGGTCACCAACCTGCGGTCCTGCAGGTCGGCGAGGTCGCGGCGGATGGTCGCCACCGAGACTCCGAAGGTGTCTGACAGGTCGCTCACCGATACGTTGGCCTCCGGATCTGTGGTGAGCAACTGGAGAATTTTCTGCCGCCGGCGCTGACCCTTGCTGGGCTTTGCCGGACGGCCCTCCGGTTGCTCGTGGATATCGATGGAGGCTGTGGCTGGCAGGTCCTGCATGCCCTCATCCTCCTGCATTTCGAGGTGGGTGGAACCCGTGGGTAACGGGTGTCGAGCAGACGGGCTCCACCTGGGTCCACTGCTCTCCCTGGACGTCCCAGTCGCGGTCGGTCTTCGGGGTCGGAACCGAAGTATCGTTTGCGCGGTCCGATCACTCTTGGGATGCAACAATGATCGAACAACGCAGACTGTTTGTCAAGGTCCGCGCAGAATCTGGACGTCACCTGGGCAGACGAAGACAAAATGATTGAACCGCGCATAGTGGTCTCATCGACCCGAAGTGGCGAAAGTTGACCGCTGCGAGCCCTAGCGCTCGGCGCGCGCGGTGAGTACTCTCTGCTGTTGAGTTGGTAATCAGCCACGCTCCGGGCAATGCAGCACGGAGGTGGCGCCCGATGTTCCAGCGCCGTGACCGGCGTACTCGACAGGAACCGGTGGAGACACGGCAATGCGCGGACCGTGGCCCACCAGCTTCTGCTGACGGTCACGTAGCTGGTTGGTGTCCTCGGGTCGGTCGGAGCCACCTCGCGCTATCGGTCGATGACCGTGCGCGGGGCAGATCGCCGACCCGTCTCTCGGACACTGACAACTAGGAGCACGGACACATGTCATCTTCTGCAGGCGCCGCAACTCCGCTGAGCGCCAACCTTCCAACCGACAAACCGACCCGGTACCGCTGGGTCGTGATGGCGACGATCTTCGCCGCCTACGTGGTCTGTATGGCCGACCGCGCCAACATCGGCGCGGTACTTCCGTTCATCAAGGAAGAGTTCCATATCGACAACTTCACCATCGGCGCGATCTCCAGCTTCTTCTTCCTGGGCTATGCGGTCTCGCAGATCCCGGCCGGCCTGATCATGGGCAAGAAGGGCACCCGTGCCGTGGTCTCCTTCGCCATCCTGGCCTTCTCGGCCGTCACCTTGCTGATGGGGTTCACCACCGGCGCCGTCATGCTGCTGGCACTGCGCCTGCTGCTCGGCCTGACCGAGGGCCCGGCGCCGGTCGGCATGACCTCGACGGTGAACGCGTGGTTCCCGCCGCGTGAGAAGGGCACCGCCACCGGCCTCTACATCGCCTCGACCCAGTTCGCGCCGATCATCGTTCCGGCCATCGTCATCGGCCTGGCGCAGGCCCACGGCTGGCGCTGGGTGTTCATCTGGTTCTCCATCCCGGGCTTCATCATGGCCGCGGTGTGGTGGCTCGTCGTCCGGAACCGTCCCGAGCAGAGCAAGCACGTCAACGCCGCCGAGGTCGCGCACATCTACGACACCTCCGAGGACCCGACCAAGAAGAAGGTCACCTTCCGGCCCATCCCGTGGCTCGACCGGGCGATCCGGCTCAAGGACGTCGACACCCTCGACACCAACGGCAAGGTGCTGAGGTCGTGGAACATCTGGGGCGACACTCTGGCCTACTTCTTCATGAACAACGTGAACTACGGCCTGCTCACCTGGGTGCCGCTGTACCTCGTCCAGGCCCGCGGCATGAACCTGTCGGGCGTTGCCTTCATCGCCGCGGCACCGGCCGTCGGCGGCCTGATCGGCGCCATGCTGGGCGGCGTGGTCTCGGACCGTCTCTTCCACGGACGCCGCAAGCCCACCATGCTGATCACGGCCTTCTTCGCCGCCGTGATGATCGTGATCGTCATCAATGCACCGGACAACATTCCGGCCATCGTCGCCAGCCTGATCGCCACCGGCTTCTTCCTGAACATCGGCTGGCCGATGTTCACCGCCTACCCGATGGGCCTGACCAACAACAAGACCTACCCGTTCGCGATCAGCGTGATCAACTCCGGCGGCAACCTGGGCGGCTTCTTCGCCCCGATCATCGTCGGCATCCTGCTCGACCAGTCGGGCGGCAACTACTCGATCGCGTTCAGCTACTTCGCGGTCGTCCTGGTCATTGCCCTGCTGATCATCTTCAGCCTGGTCGAGGCCAAGCCGAAGGCGACCGAGCACGCGGTCGCGGCAGAGGCTGCAGCCAAGTGAGCGGCCTGCAAAACGCTCGGAAGGCGGTGTCAGGATGCCCAAGCTAGGCATCGTCGCCGACGACCTGACGGGCTGCACCACGATCGGAGCCCTGCTGGCCAGGGTCGGCGTCGACACGGCGGTGCTGTTCTCGCCGACCGACGTCTCGGCGCTGACCTCCGACCACGAGGCGCTGATCCTCAACTCGGACTCTCGGCCGCTGCCGGCGGCTGACGCTTACGAGCGGGTGCGGCTGGCGACGCAGGAACTGGTCGCGGCCGGGGCACGCCAGTTCACCAAGCGGATCGACACCACCTGTCGCGGTGGGATCGGACCCGAGGTGGAGGGCATGCTCAGCGCACTGCCGGAGGACTACATCGCGATCATGGTGCCGGCCATGCCGCAATCGAAGCGGATCGTGGTGGGCGGCTACTCGGTGATCGACTCGGTGCTGCTCTCGCGCACGCCGGTCGCGCAGGACGTCCGGACGCCGGTGAAGCAGTCGCATCTGCCCACCCTGATGGCGAGCCAGTGCACCGTACCGGTCGGCCATGTGCCGATCGGTGCGGTGATCGACGGCGCCGAAGAGATCCGGGCCGGACTGGTCTCGTGCCGCGAGGCAGGGGACCGGGTGATCGTCGTCGACGCCGCCTCACTCGAGGATGTCGACCTGATCGCCACCGTGGTGGCCGGCCTTGGCTGGAAGGTGGTCTGCGTCGACCCGGGTCCGTTCACCGAACGGCTGGCGATCCGCAGTGGCGTGGTCGACACCCGTCCGGTCAAGGAGCGCACGCTGCGGCTCGAGCCGGCCGACACCGACACCGGCACCGCGCTGGTGGTCGCCGGCAGCGCCATGCGGGTCACCCACCTGCAGATGGTGGAGCTCTCCAAGGTTCCCGGCACGGAGGTGATCGGCGTGGATGTCGGCGACCTGATCGCCGACGAGCGGCACTACCTGCGCGAGACGGGGCGGGTGTTGGACGAGGTGGAACGCATCCTTCCGAAGCAGCCTCGGGTGATCATGCTGGCCCTGGACTCCACGATCAGCGGTGACCTCGGCGACATGGCCGCCATGGAACGCCGGGCGGGCCTGCAGCCGGGGGAAGGGCCGGGTCAGATCCCGGGCCGCTTCGGTGCTTTGGCCCGGCGCGTGGTGGAGGCCCTCGGTGATTCTGTCGCGGGCCTGTATCTCACCGGCGGGGACATCATGGTCAACACCTGTGCCGCCCTGGACGCCAACGGCATCGGCCTGGTCGACTACGTCATTCCGCAGGCTGATCAGGGCGTGCTGGTGGGAGGCCCGTGGGCCGGCCTGCCGGTGATTTGCAAGGGTGGACTCACCGGCAGCGAACAGACGGCAATTCAATGTGTCAATCGGATCTTCGACGAAAAGATGGAGTGAAACAGACAATGTCAGATACCCAAATCAGGCCGGTCACCGCGATCACGATCGGTGACCCTGCAGGAGTCGGACCCGAGATCGTCGTGGACACAGTTCAGTCCGAGATGATCTACGAGGTCTGCAAGCCGTTCGTGATCGGCGCGCGTGAGCACCTCGAAGAGGCGGCCGCGATCAAGGGCGTGAAGCTGAAGTTCAACGAGATCAGCGAGCCCGAAGAGGCCAAGTACGAGTTCGGGACGGTCGACCTGCTCGACACCGGCGCCGCCCCCGGCGCCAAGATCGTCTACGGCGAGGTGCAGAAGGACGCCGCCCTGCGCGCGTACTCCTACCTGGAGAAGTCCATCGAACTCGGCCTGGCCGGACGGCTGGACGCGGTCTCGACCGCCCCCATCCACAAGGTGGCGCTGAAGGAAGCGGGCGTGGACCACATCGGGCACACCGAGATCTTCGAGGCCCTCACCAACTCGCCGTACGCGTTGACCATGTTCAACGTGCACAAGCTGCGGGTGTTCTTCCTCACCCGGCACGTGTCGGTGCGGAAGGCCTGCGACCAGATCACCAAGGAGCGGACGCTGGCCTATCTCAAGGACATCGACCGTGAGATGCGCACCTACGGCTTCGAGAACCCCTCGATCGCGGTGGCGGCGCTGAACCCGCACGGCGGCGACGGCGGCCTGTTCGGCACCGAGGAGATCGAGCATCTGATCCCGGCCGTCGAAGAGGCGCAGGCGATGGGCATCAACGCCCGCGGCCCGCTGCCCGGTGACTCGATCTTCGCGTTCGCGCTGGACGGGCATCACGACTGCATCCTGTCGCTGTACCACGACCAGGGGCACATCGCCTGCAAGACGCTGGACTTCGAGAAGGCCGTCACGATCACCATGGGTCTGCCGTTCATGCGCAGCTCGGTCGATCACGGCACCGCCTTCGACATCGCCGGCAAGGGCATCGCCAACGGCGGCAGCATGGTGGAGTCGACCCGGGTGGCGGCCTACTACGCCGGCCTCAAGATGGCCCACCAGCAGAAGCTGGCGGCCTCGGCCTGAGGCAGCGGTGGGGGGGGGGGGGGGGGGGGGGGGCGGCCCCCCACCGGAGCGCGGGGGCGGGGGCCGCGGGGGGCGCGGGCTCCCCCCCGGGGGGGGGGGGTGAGGTGGA
>NZ_JAPUED010000253.1:22594-24152 GCF_027492755.1 Micropruina sp.
GGGGGGCCGCCCCCCGCCCCGCCCCACCGGCGCCCCCCCCCCCCTCGGGGGGCGGCCGGGCCGGGGGGCGGGGGGGGGGCGGCGCGCGCGCGGGCCCCCCCCCCGACTTCGCTCGTGCCGGGCTCCGCACGGTGGATACCCAGGTAGCCGCGAGGGGAGCTTTGGTACAGCATGAAGAATGAGAGTTCGGGGCCATCCGGCCCCGGCGCAGGAACGACGAGAGGGACATGATGGGTTTCGTGGTAGCCGTCGGCGCCGACAACGCCGGCGTTGAGTACAAGAACAAGATCAAGGCCGATCTGGAGGCCGATCCGCGCATTGAGAAGGTGATCGATCTCGGGGTCGGGAACACCGAGGATCAGACCGCCTACCCGCACACCGCGGTCGGGGTGGCCCGTCTGGTCGCCGACGGCCAGGCCGACCGGGCGATCCTGGTCTGCGGCACCGGCATGGGTGTCGCGATCGCCGCCAACAAGGTCAAGGGCATCCGTGCCAGCACCGCGCACGACAGCTTCTCGGTGGAGCGCCTGGTGCTGTCCAACAACGGCCAGGTGCTCTGCCTGGGCGCCCGGGTGATCGGCATCGAGCTCGCTCGCCGGCTGGCGAAGGAGTTCTTCAACTACACCTTCGATCCGTTGTCGGCTTCGGCGCCCAAGGTGGACGCGATCTGCAGCTACGAGGGCGACTGATGTTGTGGGTGGGCACCAGTTGGAAGATGAACAAGACGCTGGCTGAGGCCAGCGACTATGCGACCCGGCTCGCCGCGGCTCTGTCCGACGGCGCACCGACTGGTGTCCAGCCGTTCATCATTCCGCCGGCGACGGCGCTGACCACGGTGCGCGCGATCCTGGGTTCCGACTCGCCGGTCGAGCTGGGCATCCAGAACGCGCACTGGGCCGACGCCGGGGCGTGGACGGGGGAGATCTCGGTTCCCCAGGCCGCGGACGCCGGCGCGACCTTGGTCGAGATCGGTCATTCCGAACGGCGGGAATTCTTCGCCGAGACCGATCGGACGGTCAACCTGAAGGTGAAGGCCAGCCTGACCCATGGACTGCGTCCGTTGCTGTGCTGCGGTGAGCCGGGTGAGGTCTTCGACGCCGGCGGCAGCGTGGACCACATCATGGCGCAGGTCGCCGCGGGCCTGGACGGCGTCGACGACGTCAGCCGGGTGCTGATCGCCTACGAACCGATCTGGGCGATCGGCGAGCATGGCCGCGAGGCGCGTCCGGAGGACATCGAGGGTGTCTTCGCCGCTCTCGATGCCGAGTACGGCGACAAGGTGGAGTGCATCCTCTACGGCGGCTCGGTGAACCAGGGCAATGCCGAGGAGACCCTGCAGGTCAAGGGCGTCAACGGCCTGTTCGTCGGCCGTTCCGCCTGGCAGGTCGACGGCTACCTCGAGTTGCTGAGGATCGCCGCCGCCCAGGCGTGACCGCCAAACGCAGCGATTCGGCGTCCGGACTCCCCGGGGGTGCGGCCGGCGCGTGTTTGTTGGTTGGCCCGTCCCCGGGGGCCCCCCGCACCCGGCCCCGGGGGCCAAAGGACGCTCCCAGGTGGG
>NZ_JAPUED010000253.1:24162-32740 GCF_027492755.1 Micropruina sp.
TGACCGCAGGAACCGTCCCCGGTGACCAAAGGAAGCGTCCCTGGCGAGCGGGAGAACCGTCCCTGGCGAGCGGGAGAACCGTCCGCACGCCTCACGTGTCGTGATGGCGGCTAGTCGGCCAGGAAGGGGAGCAGCGTGGCGGTCAGCTCGGCGGGGGCGTCCGCGTGGACCCAGTGGCCGGCGCCCGGGATCCAGACCAGTTGGACCTGGGGGAAGAGACGGCGCATCGGCTGGTAGTGCTCGGGCCTGATGTAGAGGGAATCGGCGCCGCCGACCCAGAGCACCGGGCCGGCATAGCTGACCTCGCCGACGTTGGGCCAGGCCGCGACGTCGTCCAGATGATCGCCGAGCAGGTCGAGGTTGAGTTCCCACTGCCAGCCGTTGCGGTTCTCGGCAGTCCGGGTGCGCTTGAGGTTCTGCAGCAGAAACTGTCGCACCGCTGGATCGTCGACGTCGACGGCGAGCCGTCGCTCCGCCTCACCACGACTCGTCAGTGAATCCAGATCGAGTTCGCGCATCGCCTTCACCAGGGGCACCGAGGTGCGCAGCTGATCGGAGATGTCCGGGGCGATGTCCACCACCACCAGGCGGCGGACCAGCTCGGGGTGCCGCAGGGCCAGCAGCATGGCCACCTTGCCGCCCATGGAATGCCCGACCAGAGACACCGAGGCGGCCGTACCCATCCGCAGCCGCAGTTCGTCGGCCACCTCGTCGGCCATGCGTTCGTAGTCGAAGGTCTCCGTCCAGTGCGAACGGCCGTGGTCGGGCAGGTCGAACAGCACGCTGGCAAGCCCGTGCTCGGCCAGCGACCGCGCGATGCCGGACCAGTTCTTGCCGCGTCCGAACAACCCGTGCAGGAACACCACATCGGGACGTCCGTCGCCGACCAGTTGACTGAACAGGGCCATCAACGCCTCCGGTTCCAGCACGAGTTGTGCCAATGCCGGCGCTCGTCGACGGCACGGTCGGAGCCCACAGCCGGCACGTGCGGCCAGACCACCACGTGCGGCGTCCCGATCGCGATCAACTGCTCGCAACCAGGACAGCGATACTGCTTCACGGCCGCCTGACCGGACATCGTCTGGGTCATCCAGCGGCCGTCCGCCTTGTCGACCGCCGAGGCGAACGACGACGACAGCGGACGCGGCGGGCGCAGGTGTTTGCTGGGTCGTTTGGGCACGAGGGCAAGCGTAGTGCCCCAGGCGCTACGGTGGCCGGGTGCGTCTGCTCGTTGCCCGTTGCCAGGTCGACTACGCCGGACGCCTGACGGCGCATCTGCCGCTGGCGACCCGGCTGATCCTCTCCAAGGCGGACGGCTCGGTCTCGATCCATGCCGACGACCGCGCCTACAAGCCGCTGAACTGGATGAACCCGCCCTGCACGCTGACCGTCACCACCCCCGAGGACTCCGACTTCACCGAGGTGTGGGAGCTGCGCAACAAGGACGCCGACACGCTGGTCATCTCGATCGCCGAAGTGCTGCACGACTCGTCCCACGAGCTCGGCGTCGACCCCGGCCTGGTCAAGGACGGCGTCGAGGCCCACCTGCAGGCCCTGCTGGCGGAGCACCCCGAGACGTTCGGCCAGGGCTGGAACCTGGTGCAGCGCGAGTACCTGACCCCGATCGGCCCGGTCGACCTGCTCTTCCGCGACGCCGACGGCGGCTATGTGGCGGTCGAGGTGAAGCGACGGGGTGAGATCGACGGCGTGGAGCAGTTGACCCGCTATTTGGCGCTGATGAACGCCGACCCGCTGCTCGCCCCGGTGCGTGGTGTGTTCGCCGCCCAGTTGATCAAACCGCAGGCCAAAACCCTGGCCGGCACTCGGGGCATCGCCTGCGTCAGCGTCGACTACGACCTGCTGCGCGGGCTGGACAACGCCGAAGACCGGTTGTTCTGACCCAATCCCGACAGACGCAATCTGCGATGCCGTCGGTGGTCGCCTCAGCGGCGGTTGAGCGCCGGGATGAGCACCTCGCGGTAGAGCAGCATCGCCGCGGCCATCGACGGGATCGCCAGCAGCGCGCCGAGCAGCCCGTACAGGACGCCGCCGGCCAGCGCGGCCAGGATCACCAGCGGACCGGGCACGCTGACCGAGCGCTGGAACACCCGGGGCTGGATGAAGTAGTTGTCGAACTGCTGGTAGGTGAGCAGGAACGCCAGCGTGATGAAGCCCTGCGTCGGTGAGAAGGTGAACGCCACGATGGAGACGATCACCATCGACAGCGTCGAGCCGATCAGCGGAATGATCGCGCACAGGGCCACCACCACGGCCAGCGCCAACGCGTACTGGCCCAGCCCGACCACGTTGAGGAACAGGTAGGCGACCGTGGTCGAGCACATGATCACGATGAACAGCCCGGTCACGTAGCCACCGATCCGGCTGAACATCTCATTGGCCAGGTACCGCACCCGGGGCCGTCGGGACGCCGGCGCGAGCTCGTAGATGGCCTCCTTGAACGACGGCATCGAGGCCAGCAGGTAGACCGTCAGCACCACCGTCACCATCGTGCTCAGCACCATGCCGACGACGGCCTGCCCGGCGCCCCACAGGCCGCCGAAGAGCGTGCTCAGCAGTTCGCCCGAGGTGAGGAAGGTGCTGACCCGGTTGATGATGTCGTACTGGGTGTCCCAGGCGGCGATCTGTGGATTGGCCCGCAACTCCTGGAGCAGGGACGGAGCGTTCAGCAACAGCCGGTTGATCTGCTCGGCGGCCACCGGCAGGATCGCCCAGATCGCGAGCGACAGGATGCCGAGCCCGAACAAGGCCACCAACAGCACCGAGATGCCGCGCCGTAGCCCGCGCGACGACAGCCGGTCGACCAGCGGATTGAGTCCCAACGCCAGATAGAGCGCCAGCATGACCATCAGCACCACCGACGAGATCCGGTACAGGCCGAAAACCAGACCGCCCGCGGTGAGCGCGCCGAGGGTGACGAAGAACCCGATCGCGAACGGGCTACGGCGAGCCAGGCTGACGTCGCTGCGCGGCCCCGCCGTGACGGCATCGGCATCCAGGTCGGCCGGTGTCGGCTGGGTGGCCCGGCGGATCCGGTGCAACCATCCACGCGGGCCCGCGGGTGTCGCGGTCGGACGCGGAGCCACAGCCTCCGACGGTGTGGGCTGGGACCGTGCCGACTCCGGAGCGCCAGCTCCCTCGTCGTCCGGCTGCGCGGACATCGGCTAGCGCCGCTTGCCCCCGCCGCCGGCGGCCGCGGGCTGCACTCGCGTGGCGTCGTCGTCCGCCGCCACCGCTTTCTCGACCTTGGTGTCGTCCAATGCGGCGGCCAGCTCGATGGTGGGGGAGTCGGGGTTCCCAAGATCGGGGAACTCGGCGACGCTGCTGTTCGCCAGCGACGACAGGCTGGTGAGCTGAGCCACGATCGCCTGCTTGCGCTGCTGCAGCCGCTCGGTCTCCCGGCGCAGGTGTTCCGCACGGGCGGACGCGGCCAGTTCGGCGTCCGCGATCAGCTTCGCCGCCTTCGCCCGTGCCTCGGACAGGATCGCCCGGCCCTGCTCATTGGCTTCGACCACGATCTGGTCGGCCTCGGCGAGCGCCTTCTGCCGGCGCTGGTCCATCAGTTCGGAGTCGGCGGCGAGCTTGGCCCCGAAGTCCTCGGACTGCCGCCGAGCCCGGTCGGCCAGTTCGCTCAGTGTCGCGGTCACCTGGTCCTGCCGTTGCTGTAGCGCGGCCAACGCCTCGGAATGCTCCTTGGCGAGCGCGGCGCGCACCTCTGCGGCTTCACGCTCGGCGTCCTGGCGCAGCCGTTCGGCCTCGAGCGCGGCCTGCTCGTGCATCGCGGCCGCATTGCGCTCGGCGTCGGCGATCACCATGGCCCGATGATTCTCGGCGGCCTCGCGCAGACTGCGGGCCTGCTCCTGAGCACCGGCCAACTCGGCGCTGGTCTGGCCGGCCAGTTCGTCGCGCAGCCGATTCAGATCGTCCAGGCCGCTGACCCGGGCCTGCGCGGCGCCCTCATGCGCTTCGCGGGTGACCTGTCCGGCCTCCTTGGTGGCGTCGTCGACGATCTTCTGTGCCTCGACCTGGGCCGCCTTGACCATCTCGGCGGCCTGCGCCTCGGCGGCGCGCAGCATGTCGCCGGTGTGGGCGCCGAGCCGGGAGTAGTCGGTCTCTTCGGCCTTGGTGGAGAGCTGCCGCTGCAGCGAGCGGACCTTACGCTTGGCCGAACTCAGCTGGCGTTCGATGTCGCGGATGTAGGCATCCACGGCCTGCCGTTCGTAACCGAGCATCGAGTGGGGGAAGCTGCCGGCGGCACTGGCGGTCTCATCGAAGAGATCGAGGCCGACGGTCTCCTCTGGCTGTTGACTCACCCGAGGTCCTTTCGTAGGGGTGTACCTCACGAATGCTACTCACTGTTGCCTCGCCTGGCGCCTAGACACTCACCCCTTGGGTGGTTCCACCAATTCGAGCAGCACGCCGCCGGTGTCCTTGGGATGGCAGAAGTTGATCCGGGAGCCGTGGGTGCCGCGCTTGGCCTCCGGATAGAGCAGCCGGACGCCGCGCTCGCGCAGGGTCGCACTGACCGCGTCGAGATCGGCGACGCGATAGGCGAGCTGCTGCAGGCCGGGACCGTTGCGTCCGATGAACTTGGCGATCGTCGAACTCTCGTTGAGGGGCGCCAGCAGCTGGATCTGGGCATTCTCGGGACCCTGTTCGCCGGTGCCGATCATGGCCTCGGCGACTCCCTGCTCCTGGTTCTCCTCGCGGTGCAGGACGCGCCACCCCATCACTTCGGTGTGGAAGCGGATGGCCTCGTCAAGGTCGGGGACCGCGAGTCCGACGTGATCAATGCAGAGGAAGAGATCCGTACTCATGCAATCAGCCTGGCACACCCTTCGAGCCGCCGTCGGGGGTTCGCCAAATCGACGAACCGCCCCCGAGCGGGATGCTCGAGGGCGGTTCGTCAGAAGTAGCTGACAGGTGCTCAGCCGAGGGCGGCGTTGACGACCTCGCGGGCCTCTGCCTGGACCTGAGCGAGGTGCTCGGGACCCTTCAGAGACTCGGCGTAGATCTTGTAGACGTCCTCGGTGCCGGACGGACGGGCCGCGAACCAGGCGTGCTCGGTGGTCACCTTGAGGCCGCCGATCGCCGCGCCGTTGCCGGGCGCCTTGGTCAGCTTGTCGACGATGGGCTCGCCGGCCAGCTCGGTGGCGGTGACGTCGTCCGGCGACAGCTTGCCCAGCTTGGCCTTCTGCTCCCGGTTGGCCGGAGCATCCACCCGCGCGTAGGCACTCTTGCCGTACTTCTCTTCCATCTCGGCGTAGATCTGGGACGGCGACTTGCCGGTCACCGCACGGATCTCGGAGGCCAGCAGGCACAGCAGGATGCCGTCCTTGTCGGTCGTCCAGGTCTGGCCGTCCAGGGTCAGGAAGGACGCCCCGGCGGACTCCTCGCCGCCGAAGCCGATGTCACCGGTCATCAGGCCGGGCACGAACCACTTGAATCCGACCGGCACCTCGATCAGGGTGCGGCCGAGATCGGCGGCCACCTTGTCGATGAAGGACGAGCTGACCAGGGTCTTGCCGACTCCGGCGTCCGGCTTCCACCCGGGACGGTGGGTGTACAGGTACGAGATCGCCACGGCCAGGTAGTGGTTGGGGTTCATCAGTCCGTGGTCCGGGGTGACGATGCCGTGCCGGTCGGAGTCGGCGTCGTTGCCGGTGGAGATGTCGTACTTGTCGCGGTTCTCGATCAACGAGGCCATCGCGTAGGGGCTGGAGCAGTCCATCCGGATCTTGCCGTCCCAGTCCAGCGTCATGAACGGCCAGGCCGGATCGACGGTGGGATCGATCACCTCCAGACCGATGTCGAAGTTGTCGGCGATGTACTCCCAGTACTGCACGGACGCCCCACCCATCGGGTGCGCGCCGATCTTGAGGCCGGCGGCCCGGATGGCGTCCAGGTCGATGGCGTTCTTGAGATCCTCGCAGTAGGCGGTGCGGTAGTCGTGCCGCACGATGTCATCGGCGATCGCGTCGTAGGGGCGGTCCCGCTTGATGCCTTCGGGTGCGGCCATCAGTTCGTTGGCGCGGGCCGCGATGACCGAGGTGGCATCGGTGTCGGCCGGGCCGCCGTGCGGCGGGTTGTACTTGAAGCCGCCGTCGGTGGGCGGGTTGTGGGAAGGGGTGACCACGATGCCGTCGGCGCGGGGGCCGTCGTTGTCACGGTTGTAGACGATGATCGCCCGGGACACCGCAGGGGTCGGGGTGTACTCGTCCTCCTTCTCGGCGCGGACGTCGACACCGTTGGCGACCAGCACCTCCAGCGCGGTCTTCCACGCGGGCAGCGACAGACCGTGGGTGTCCTTGCCGATGAACAGGGGGCCGTCCACGCCCTGCGACGCGCGGTACTCGACGATGGCCTGGGTGGTGGCCGCGATGTGCAGGTCGTTGAAGGAGGTTTTCAGGCTGGAGCCGCGATGCCCCGAGGTGCCGAAGACCACCCTCTGGTCGATGTTCTCGGGATCGGGCACCAGGTCGTAGTAGGCGGCGATCATTGCGTCGACGTCGACGAGGTCTTCGGGCAGTGCGACCTGCCCGGCGCGTTCATGAACCATAGGCGCCATCATGCCAACGTGGGCCCGGCACGGCGAGTCCCCCACACCGGTTTCGTTCGTAGGACGGTCCGGCCAGCCGTCATCCCGGGCCCGGCCCGGGATCGCTGCGATGCCGAGTGGTACGGAGGGACGGTTCTTTTCGTACCGGAGGTGGAACGAGAAGAACCGTCCCCGCGTACCGGAGACCGACTGGGCTCAGAGCGCTGGGACGCCTCGCATACGGGTTGGATGGTACGGAGGGACGGTTCTTTCCGTACCAGATGGAACGAAAAGAACCGTCCCTGCGTACCGCAGTCCCGGGTAGCGCAGGCTTGTCGGAGCGGGACGAGAAGAACCGTCCCCGGTGTACCGGGGGGAGCGGGTGTCAGGGATTCGAGGTGGTGGCGCAGAGCGCGGCGAAGCGGAGGGCCAGCGGACGCCAGGCGGCTTCTAGCTCGGTGTGCGCGGCGGCGACCTCGGTGATCAGCCGTTGCGCGTCCGCCTCATCGGACGGCGGGTCGAGCGTGCACCAGGTGGCGAAGATCTCCTCGTCCACCTCGGGGTGCCATTGGACGCCCCAGGTCGTTGGTGCGAACCGGGCCGCCTGCACCTCGCCGCCGGGTGCCCGGGCCAGAACGACCGCACCACCGGGCGGCTCCACGACCACGTCGTTGTTGGAATGCACGCCGCGCACGGCGTCCGCTGCCGGACCGAACAGCGGGTCGGCGCCGGCGTCGGCGGTGAAGCCGACCGGCAACAGGCCGCGTTGCTTCCCGTTCGGGTTGCGCAGCACCCGCCCACCGAGGGCGACCGCTGCGAGTTGGTGACCGAGGCAGATGCCCAGCGTCGGCACCTGGGACGCCGCGGCGTCCGCGATCAGCTGCCGCACCGCCGGCAGCCACGGCGCCACCGCATCGTCGGTCGCGCCCATCACGCCACCGAGCACGATCAGGCCGTCGATGGCCCTCGGGTCGGGCAGTGCGGCGCCCAGATCGGCCCGGACGAACCTCAGTTCGGCGCCGGCTTCGGTGAGCCAGCCGCTGAGCCGGCCGAGCGGGCACTCGTCCTGATGCTGGATGATCGCGATGAGCGGTGCCTGAGCCACCCGCCAACTTTGACACAATGAACCCATGACCCTGCCGAAGTTCACCTCCCGTGCCATGGACCTGTCCGGGATCGCCGCCGCCGCGAAGGCCCCGCCGGTACCCCCGGGTGCCTCGTTCGTCCTCGACGTCGACGAGAGCAACTTCGAATCGGTGATGCAGCTGTCCACCCGGCATCCGCTGGTGGTCGAGCTGTACTCGCCGCGCGCCAATGCGCAGGCACTCTCCGACGACCTGATCGCGCTGGCCAACGCGGCCGCCGGTGCCTACCTGCTGGCCCGGGTCAATGTGGACGCGTCCGCGGCCATCGCGCAGGCGCTGGGCATTCAGGCCGTCCCGACAGTGATCGGTGTGATCGCCGGCCAGTTGGCGCCGCTGTTCCAGGGCACCCGCTCGAAGGCCGAGGCGGAGACGGTGATCGCCCAACTGCTGCAGGTCGCCGCCTCCAACGGGCTGGTCGGACGCGCCGAGCCCGTCGCCGGCGGCGCGGGGGAGACCGACGAGGCCGACCCCCGGTTCGCCGAGGCGGACGCCGCCCTCGAGCGGGGCGACTTCGAGGTCGCCCTCGCCGAGTACGACAAGATTCTCGCCCAGACCCCGAACGACCTCGAGGCCAAGATCGGACGTGCCCAGGTGGCGCTGCTGGCCCGCTCCGCCGGCATCGACCCGGCCTCGGTGCTGGCGCGTGCGGCGTCCGAGCCCGAGTCGGCGGACGCCCAGCTGGCCGCCGCCGACCTCGAGGTGCTCTCCGGACGCCCCGACCAGGCCTTCGACCGGCTGATCGCGCTGATCCGTGAGACTGCCGGTGCCGATCGCGACGCCGTCCGGGTGCGACTGCTGGAGTTGTTCGAGATCGTCGGCCCCGCCGACCCGGCCGTCCTGAAGGCCCGCCGGGACCTGATGAGCGCCCTGTTCTGAG
>NZ_JAPUED010000254.1 GCF_027492755.1 Micropruina sp.
CTGAACCACGCCAAGGCGGCCGAGGTGCCGATCGTGGTGGCGGTCAACAAGATCGACAAGGAGACCGCCGACCCGACCAAGGTGCGCGGCCAGCTCACCGAGTACGGTCTGGTGCCCGAGGAGTACGGCGGCGACACCATGTTCGTCGACGTGTCGGCCACTGCACGGCTGGGTCTGGACGAGCTGCTCGAAGCGGTCGTGCTGACCGCCGACGCGTCGCTCGACCTGCGGGCCAACCCGGACATGCCGGCCCAGGGTGTCGCCATCGAGGCGCACCTGGACAAGGGCCGCGGCCCGGTCGCCACCGTCCTGGTGCACCGCGGCACGCTGCATACCGGTGACTCGATCGTGGCCGGCTCGGCCCACGGCCGCGTCCGCGCCATGATCAACGATCAGGGTGAGCAGGTGGCCGAGGCGCCGCCGTCCATGCCGGTGCAGGTGCTCGGTCTGACCTCCGTTCCGGGGGCCGGCGACAACTTCCTGGTTGTCGACGACGACCGGATGGCACGGCAGATCGCCGACAAGCGGGAGGCCCGGCAGCGGGCGGCCCTGCTGGCCAAGACCACCCGGCGCAAGACCCTCGACCAGCTGTTCGAGCAGCTCGAGAAGGGCGAGACGCAGGAGCTCAAGCTCATCCTCAAGGGCGATTCGGCCGGTTCGGTCGAGGCGTTGGAGGACGCGTTGGCCAACATCGACATCGGCGACGAGGTCAGCCTGCGGGTCATCGACCGCGGTGTCGGTGCGATCACCGAGACCAACGTGTCGCTGGCCGAGGCGTCCGATGCCGTCATCATCGGCTTCAACGTCCGGGCCCAGGGCAAGGCCACGCAGATGGCCGACACCGCCGGTGTCGACATCCGCTACTACTCGGTGATCTACGCGGCCATCGACGACGTCGAGGCAGCGTTGAAGGGCATGCTCAAGCCGATCTACGAGGAGAAGATCACCGGTCAGGCACAGATCCGGGAGATCTTCCGGTCGTCCAAGTTCGGCACGATCGCGGGCTGCATGGTCATCGACGGGTCGGTCAAGCGGAACTCCAAGGCGCGCTTGCTGCGTGACGGTGTCGTGGTCACCGAGACCTCGATCGCCTCGCTGCGGCGTGAGAAGGACGACGTCACCGAGGTCCGCGAGGGCTACGAGTGCGGCATGACGCTGGCCAACTACTCTGACATCAAGATCGACGACGTCATCGAGACGTTCGAGATGGTTGAGAAGCCGAGGGATTGATGGGTAACCCGCGCTATATCAAGGTCGCCGAGCAGATCAAGGTGATCGTGGCTGAACTCCTGGAACGGCGGATCAAGGATCCGCGGCTGGGGTTCGTCACGCTCACCGACGTCCGGCTCACCGGCGACGGCCGCGAGGCGACGGTGTTCTACACGGTGCTGGGCGACGAGCAGTCGCGCTCGGACACCGCGGAGGCGCTCGAATCGGCCCGTGGCCTGATCCGGTCCACGGTCGGCAAGCAGTTGGGGATGAAGTTCGCCCCGACGATCGCCTTCGTGCTGGACGCCGTCCCCGAGACGGCCGCGCAGATCGAGGACGTGCTGGCCCGGGCTCGCGCCGCCGACGAGGCGGTGGCGGCCCAGGCCGCCGGCGCCGCATACGCCGGTGAGGCCGACCCGTACAAGAAGCCCGGTGAGGACGACGACCCGGCCGAGTAGGCCGGTCGTCTGCCGCCCCGGGTCTTCCGTCCCGTAAAGCCCTCCCTAACTAGTTCAGCCCTCCCGCATGCGGGAGGGCTGAACTAGTTAGGGAGGGCCCTTTGTCGGTTCGGGGTTGACGAGGGTAGATAGAATGCTAGCATTCGAGTATGCAAGCAAGTGAGCAGGCTCCGGATCCGAAGGTTCAGTTCAACGTGTACCTGCCGAAGTCGCTCGTCATCGCGCTCAAACACCGGGCGATCGACGAGGGGCTGAGCATGTCGGCGTTCGTGGAGAAGCTGGGGCGGCGCTACCTGGAGGAGGAAGAGCGATGATCATCGTCCGGCCGGTGCAGTACACAAGCCGAGTCGCGCAGTATCGCGAGTTGTTCGGTGCCCTCGGGCTCGCCGAACTGCCGCCCGACCAAGCAGGGGACGCGACGCCGGACTGGACCGTCTTCCAGGCCGGCTCCGGACGGGTCGGCCTGCATGCCGTCGCGGACGGCGACGCGCTGGACGGGCAGGCGTCCCTCGGCTTCGAAACCGACGAACTGGACGCCGTCGCGGGCCGGTTGACCGAGTTCTGCCGGGTGCGGCGGTTCGGCCGCTCCGAGGGCAGAGCGGTCGAGGCGATCGCGCCGGACGGGCTGCCGCTGGTGTTCCTCGCGCCCACCGCGGGCGAGGCGACGCCGCTGTCGCCCGAGTTGGCGGCGCTGAACCTGTGGATGACCGCGGATGTCGACGGAGCGACCAGGGTGCTGCTGGCGTTGGGCCTGCGGGGCAGGGTGCGCAGCGAGGGCGGCGGCTGGTTCCAGGCGTCCGCGGACGGCGGGGGACTGGCGGCCGTCCACGACGGCAACGAGGAGCCGAACGCGGAGCTCTCCTTCGAGTACGACGGCGATCTGGAGGCTCTGGCCGACCGGCTCGAAGCGGCCGGCATCGGCTGCAACGTGGTCGACGAATCGTACGGACGCACCCTGCTGGTGGATCGTCCGGGCGGCGGCGAGCCGATCTGGGTCAACGAGCGCCAGACCGATCTCTACGGTTATGTGGCGCTGGATGAGCGGGCGTCCGGCACGTCCTGAGCAGATCGCGGACGCGATTCGTCCGGGTCCGGCAGTACGTTGCAACCATGGGCGACTATCGGATCGAAGCGCTGAGCGACGCCACCTGGCCGGCCTTCGAGGCGCTGGTGGCCAAGCACAACGGCATCTTCGGCGGCTGCTGGTGCATGTGGTTCCAGCCGGACGCCGACCGCGAGGGCCAAGGCGGTGGGCAGGCGGCCAAGCATCGACTGGTCGTCCAGGGACGCACCCATCACGCGCTGGTGATGGACGGCGACGCCGCCGTCGGCTGGTGCGAGTACGGCACCCCTGAGGAACTGCCTCGGATCTACCACCGCAAGGAGTACGAGACCAGCGGCATCGAACCCACCAGGTACCGGTTGCCGTGCTTCTTCGTCGACCGCAACCACCGCCGCCGCGGGGTGGCGACGATGGCCCTGCACGGCGCTCTTGACCTGATCGCGGCCGCCGGCGGTGGCACCGTCGAGGGCTACCCGAGGGTCGACGTCGGTCAGAAGAAGCTATCGGCGTCCTTCCTGTTCAGCGGCTCCGTGGGCATGTTCACCGGTGCCGGCTTCACCCGCGGCCCCGATCTTGGCAGGTTCCGTTGCCTCATGCGCCGGATGGTGCAGCCCGCCTGAGCTAGCCGAGCGGCGGCAAGGGTCTCGACAAGCTCGACCGACGGCCGACAAGCTCGCACACCCGGGGACGGTTCTTTGACGTTCGAAATTCGCATCTCGAAGAACCGTCCCCCGACGTTCGAAATTCGCACGCCCAAGAACCGTCCCCGGGCATGCGGAATTCGAACGTCAAAGAACCGTCCCCGGATGTGCGAGATGGGTCTCGGGGAGGTTGACCAACGGGGTGTCCCATGGATGGACCGCTAGCCTGGGCCGGACATGCCGAGCCCAGGAGGACGATGAGCGAGTCGGGAATTCTTGTCGTCGACAAGCCGTCGGGCTGGACGTCGCACCAGGTGGTCGGACGGTGCCGCCGGCTGCTCGGCACCCGGAAGGTCGGCCATGCCGGGACCCTCGACCCGATGGCCACCGGGGTGCTGGTGGTCGGTGTCGGACGGGCGACCCGGCTGCTCGGGCATCTGGCGTTGACCAGCAAGAGCTATTCGGCCACCATCCGGCTCGGGCAGAGCACCCTCACCGACGACGCCGAGGGGGAGATCACGTCCGCCGCAGGTGCCTGCGCGCTCACCGATGCCGCGATCGAGGCCGCGATCGAACCGTTGCGGGGCGCCATCGTTCAGGTGCCGTCGACGGTGTCGGCGATCAAGATCAACGGCGAGCGCTCGTACGCGCGGGCTCGTCGCGGCGAGGACGTGGTGCTGGCCGGACGCCCGGTCACCGTCTCCCGGTTCGACGTCCTGCAACGCCGCGACGCCGACGCCGACGGCACCCCTGTCATTGATCTGGACGTGGTGGTCGACTGCTCGTCCGGCACCTACATTCGTGCTCTTGCCCGCGATCTCGGCGCCGCGCTCGGCACCGGCGGGCACCTCACCGCCCTGCGCCGCACCCGGGTCGGCTCCTTCGGCCTCGACGAGGCCCTCCCGCCGGAGGGCCTGACCGTCGACCCGCCACGGCGTCCGGAACTGATCGGCCTGGACGAGGTCGCCCGGCAGAACTTTCTCTACCTCGAGTTGGATGCCGACGAGGCCCGCGCCGTCGGCTACGGACGTCCGCTGCCGCGCAGCCTCCCCGGCGACCCGACGGCGCTCCTGTACGACGGCGAGCTGCTCGCGCTGTACCGCCCGGACGGTGACCGCGCCGTCCCGGTGGCCGTCCTCGTCGGGTAGACCCAAGCGGGT
>NZ_JAPUED010000255.1 GCF_027492755.1 Micropruina sp.
AGATCGCCGAGACGGCCACGGTGAGGACCAGCTGCTCCGCGCCGACGGCGACCCCGGCCGACAGAGCCCACAGCGCCGGCGCCGCGCGGCGGTAGCGACCCAGGCCACCGGGACCGCGACGATCCCGGTCAGGACGACCAGCACCAGTAGGCGTCCGAGAGCGCTCCAGGTTGCCATGCCCGGGGGGCCATAGCCGAGCAGGAGTCCCAGGATCAGCACCTCGAGCGTGACAGCGAGCCCGACCGCCGCCGTCCAGAGCAGGTAGACGACAAGCTTGCCGAGCGCGATTCGGCCGCGGCTGATCGGCAGCGCGAACAGCCCGGTGATCGTGCCATCGGTGAACTCACGGGCGAACACCCAGGACAACACCACCCCGAAGCCGAGCAGGGCACCGGCAGCCACCACCTGGTCGGCGCCGAGCAGCAGGCCGGCCCAGTCCCGGGCGGCGGCCGCTCCGGCCTTGGCGATCACCTCGGGGTTGCCGCCGGCCACCGCGGCGGTGATCCCACCCAGCAGGCCAAGCATTCCGCCGAGGACGGCGAAGGTGCTGATCACTCCCACCGGAGAGCGGGTGAGCTTGAGCAGTTCGACGCCGACGGCGGCCCTCATCGGACGGCCTCCGCCCGGCGCTCGTCGTCCTGGCGTATGCGGTCGAAGAAGGCCCGTTCCAGATCGACACCCGTGGTGTCGAGCTCACCGAGCAGCCGTCCGGCGTTCATCAGCAGGACTCGGTCCGCGACGCGCGCCACCTCGTCCAGGTGGTGACTGCTGACCAGGATCGCGGCGCCGTCCGCGGCACGACGAAGAAGCTGTTCGCGCAGCAGAATCACCGACGCCGGGTCGAGGGCGTTACTGGGCTCGTCCAGCACGATCAGCCGCGGATCGTGTTGCAGCGCGGCGGCCAGCCCGGTGCGCTGACGGTTTCCGAGCGACAGCCGACGGAACCGGCGCTCCGCGAGCGGGGTGAGCTGCCACGCCTGAAGAGCGTCATCGACGCGTCTCGGATCGCTGCCGTGCAGCCGGCAGCCGATCAGCAGATTGTCCCGCACGGTCAACTCCGGGTAGGCCAGCGGCACCTCGATCAGCGCACCGACCTGCGCCCATGCCGAGGCGGGCGGCTCGGCCAGCGGACGGTCGAACAGCCGCACCTCCCCCTGCCGCGGGCGCAGAATGCCGAGCGCCAGCCGCATCAGCGTCGTCTTGCCCGCACCGTTGAGTCCGATCAGCGCGACGATCTCGCCCGGCCCGATCGCGAAGGTCAGGTCGGTCACCCCGCCGCCACCCGGGAAGCATCGGCTGACCTGGTCGAACGTGAGCACCTCAAACGCCTCCCAACACGTCCAGTGCCGCGCCGAGGATCGCGTCCAGTCCGCCGCTGTCGGAGCGTGCCCAGTCGAGCAGTGCCGCGCTCAGCCCGGCGATCACCGCGGACGCCGCGACCCGCGCCCGGGAAGCCGGCACACCGCGCTCCGTCAGCGCTTCGATCAGTGCGGTCACGGTGCCCTGGCTGGTGCGTTCGATCGCTCCTTGCAGTTCCGGCACCTCGGCGATGATCGCCAACCTGCCCCGGAGGGCGTCCGTCGCGGCGGGGTCGATACCGGCCCAGGCTTGCCGAATCCCCTCCACCAACGCCCGCATCGGCGGTTCATCCGCCGGTCGCGAGCGGACGGCCTCTGCCATCAGCGGGTCGAAGGGGTCGGACAGCAGCAACGACTCCTTGGTGGCGAAGTGCCGGAACAGGGTCATCTCGCTCACCCCCGCACGCGCCGCGATCTGAGCCGTGCCGGTGGCCGCGTAGCCCTGCTCGGCGAACAACCCCCACGCGGCGAGTGCCAACGCGTCATGGGTTCGGTCCCAACGTGCCATGGTTCTAATGTTAGTCACTAACTAACGAGATGCCAGCCTCCCGCCGATGGAGCATCGCGACGGCCGCTGGAGCCGCCCGCACCGTCCGATCCCGCCAGCGATACCGAGCGGGCGTCGCCGGCTAGGCCGACGCGGGCCAGTCGGCTGCTGCCGTCCCCGAGTCCCGGACGGCGTTGGCGGCGGTGACGATCGCCGCCAGGCTCGCGGACAGCACCGAGTCGGCACGCCCCGCCACCCACCCGGTACCGCCCGGGTGCCGGTATTCGACGATGGTGAGCGCCTCGCTGTCGGTGCCTGAGCGCATGCTGGTCTGATGCAGGTCGAGCACCTCGATCCGGACGCCGTGCGCCGCCAACGCCGAGCTCAGTGCCCGCACCGGCCCCATCTCGTGGTGCTCGCTCGTCCGCTCGGCGTCGTCGACTCGCAGCGTGATCCGGGTGTGCGTCCTGCCGTCGGTCTCGGACGCCTGGTAGCTCGTCAACGCGATGGACCGATCGGCGGTCGCGGCGCCGAGGTAGGCGTCCTGGAAGATGGCCCACAGTTCGGCGGCGGTGACCTCGTTGCCGGTGGCGTCGGTGTGGCGCTGGACGCAGCGGGCGAAGTCGATCTGCAGCCTGCGCGGCAACTCGACGCCGTACTCGGTTTCCAGCAGGTAGGCGATGCCACCCTTGCCGGATTGGGAGTTGACCCGGATCACGGCGTCGTAGCTGCGGCCGATATCGGCCGGGTCGATCGGCAGGTAGGGCACCCGCCACGCCGCCTCACTCTCGGTCACACCCTCGGCGGCGGCACGGACGCGATGCTCGGCGAAGCCCTTCTTGATCGCGTCCTGGTGGGTGCCACTGAACGCGGTGTGCACCAGGTCACCCACGTACGGGTGCCGCGGGTGCACCTCGATCCGGTTGCAGTACTCGACGGTGCGGCGGATCTCATCGATGTCGGAGAAGTCGACCATCGGGTCAACGCCTTGAGCGTGCAAGTTGAGCGCCAGCGTGGCGATGTCCACGTTCCCGGTACGTTCCCCGTTGCCGAACAGACAGCCCTCGACCCGTTGCGCACCGGCCAGCACCGCCAGCTCGGCGCAGGCGATCCCGGTGCCACGATCGTTGTGCGGGTGAACCGACAGGATCACCGAGTCACGCCGGGCCAGGTTCTTGTGCAGGTATTCGATCTGGTCGGCGTACACATTGGGGCTGGCGACCTCGACGGTGGCCGGCAGGTTCAGGATCACCGGCCGCTCAGGACAGGCGCCCCACAGCTCGGTCATCGCATCGCAGATCTCCAGCGCGTAGTCCGGCTCGGTGAGGTTGAAGACTTCCGGGGAGAACTCGAAGCGCGCGTTGGGCAGCTCGCCGGCGAACTCCCGCACGTCGCGGCCGCCGCTCAGGATCAGCCGTTTCAGCTGGTCCCTGCCGTGACCGAGCACCACGCTGCGCCAGATCGGCGCGGTGGCGGTGTACATGTGGATCACCACCGGATTGGTGATGCCCCGGATCGAGGCCACCGTGCGTTCGATCAGGTCGCGACGGGCCGGGGTGAACACCACGATGGTCACATCGTCGGGCGCCAGGTCGGTCTCGGCGATCAGCCGGACGAAGTCGTAGTCGGTCTGGGACGCCGAGGGGTAGCCGACCTCGATCTCCTTGTAGCCCATGGCGACCATCAGTTCGAAGAACCGCCGCTTGCGGGCGGGGTCCATCGGCTCGGCGAGGGCCTGGTTGCCGTCGCGCAGGTCGACCGGCACCCATAGCGGCGCCTCGGTCAGGCGGCGGCTCGGCCAGTCCCGGTCGGCGTCGGTGAGCGGGACGGCGACCCGCGCGTAGACGTCGGCGTAGCGGTGCGAGGGCATCTGGGAGCGCCGTTGCCGGTTCCAGAACGGCGCCCGGGCGGGCACCGGTCCGGCGGGGCTGGAGATGCGCGGGAACGCTGAGGTGGTCATGATGAGGTTTCCTTCTTCTTGGTTCGGGCGACCGGGCGCGACGAACGACTCCACGGCGGGGAGCCGGTCGGATCTAGGCCCCGCCGTGGCGGCGAAGAAGCAGGAACTCGAATCGATGCACGGGGAGAATGTAACACAACTCCTCAGACAAGTAGAGATGTAGGGACCATGACGCAGGTCAGGCGAACACCCCTGGCAGACCAGGCGGCCGAGTTGCTGCTGGGTCGGATCAGGGCCGGTGAGTGGGCGCTCGGCGAGAAGCTGCCGGGTGAGACCACACTTGCCCCGCAGCTCGGGGTCGGACGTTCCACCCTCCGCGAGGCGATCCGGCAGCTGGCCGGACGCGGCGTGCTGGCCTCCCGGCAAGGTTCAGGGGTCTACGTGACTGCGCTGGACGTCCCCGAGGACTGGGACACCGTGCTGCGCCGCAGCGATATCGCCGCGGTGATCGAGGCGCGGATCGCCATCGAGAGCGAGGCGTCCGCGTTGGCCGCCGAACGGCGCACCCCCGGCGAACTGCGCGCCATCCGCAGCGCGCTGAGCCGGCGGGCGGCTCACCGAACGGAGATCGACGACCATGTCGGGGCCGACACCGCCTTCCACCGCAGCATCGTCGAGGCCGCGCACAACCCGATCCTGCTCGAGTTGTTCGACGGCTTCACTCCGCGGCTGCGCGAGGCGATGGTGACCATGCTCCGGCTCCGCAAGGAGTTCGGCGACGACGCCGATCAGTCCGCCCACGCCGAACTGGTCCAGGCGATCGCCGACCACGATGCCGCGGCTGCGGCCACGCTCAGCCGGAGGCACCTGCTGTCGATCCGCGATCGCCTCGGCTGAGACCGTTCTCAGATCCAGCCGCGTTCCCGGGCGATCCGGACGGCCTCGTGCCGGGTCGACGCCTGCAGCTTGCCGATCGCCGAACTGAGGTAGTTGCGCACGGTGCCCGGCGACAGGTTCACCCGGGCGGCGATCTCCTCCACGTGCGCTCCCCCGTCGGCGGCCAGCAGCACATCGGCCTCGCGTGGGGTGAGCGGCGAGTCGCCGGCGGCGATCGCGTCGGCGGCCAGAGCGGGGTCGACGTAGCGTCCGCCACCGTGCACTGTCCGGATCACCTCGGCCAGCCGAGCGCCGCTGGTGGTCTTGGGCACGAAGCCGCGCACGCCGTGCGCCAGCGCCTGCTTCAGGTAGCCGGGCAGCCCGTGGCTGGTGACGATCACGCAGGCGCAGCCCGGCAGTTCGGACGCCAGCGCGGCCGCGACCTCGATGCCGGACGCCCCGGGCATCTGCAGATCGAGCACCGCCACCTCGGGGGTCAGCTTGCGGATCATCGCCAGCGCCTCGTCGCCGGAGCCGGCCTGACCGACCACCTCGATGTCGTCGGTGAGCTCCAGCAGCGCGACCAGTGCTTCACGGATCAGGTGTTCGTCCTCGGCGAGCACCACCCGGATCATGAACGGCCTCGCGATTCCGGCAGCCCGGACGCCGTCCGCAGCCGATCCAGCGCGGCGTCGGTGACCTCGGCGGTGAGGGTGAACCTGTCGGTGTCGTGGTCGATCTGCAGCCGGCCACCGACCTCGGCCAGCCGTTCCCTCAGCCCCGCCAGGCCCGAGCCGGCCTGCCCGGTCGCCGGATGCGGGTGGTCGTTGTCGAGCACCAGGCGGGCCCGGCCGGGTTCGCTGCTCAGCGCGATCCGGACGCGGCCGGCGTCCGCGTGCCGCAGGACGTTGGTGGTGCCCTCGCGGACCACCCAGGCGAAGGCCCGCGCGACCGGAGCCGGCAGCACGCCGCTGCCCTCGGTCACCGTCGTCACCTCGATGCCGGACGCCTCCAGCAGCGACCGGGCGCCGGCCATCTCATCGGCCAGGTCGGTCTGCCGATAGCCACGGACCACCTCGCGCACCTCCTCGAGCGCGTCGGTGGCGATCGACTGCACCTCACGCATCGTCGCCACCGATTCCGGACGTCCGCGGCGGGCCTGCTCGGCAGCCAACTCGGCCTTCAGCGCCACCGTCGACAGGGTGCGTCCGAACACGTCATGCAGGTCGCGTGAGAAGCGCAGCCGCTCTTCGGCCACGGCGAGCCGGGCCGTGTCGATCCGAGCCCATTCAAGTTCGCGCGTGGTGGTCAGCACGTTGAGGAACATCACCGCGTAGCCCAGCAGCAAGCCGGTCGCGAACGCCGACCAGTAGGCGGCGACCACCCACGGCAGTTCCTGGGCTGCGCCGGGATGCGGGCCGAGCCAGATCCCGAGTTGGCCGAGCACGATGCCGGTTGCGCCGATCACCATGGGCCGGATGCGCGGGTAGGCGAGCATCGGCATCACCAGCACGCTGCCGAGCATCGCACTGCTGAGCACCATCAGGAAGCCCGCCGGCGGGAACACGAAGCCGCCGGTGGCCGCACAGAGCAGCCCGGACGCGATCCACACCAGCCGCACCGGCTCGACCCGGCGCACGCGCACCGCGTCCCAGCCGCTGGCCGGTAGCAGGTCGGCGTCCCGCAGCCGGGTGTGCAGCACCACCAACCCGGACCAGGCGGCGACGATGAGCATGGCCGCCCAGGGCAGCGACCACTCCAGCGGGGCATCGCCGGTGACCGCGATCAGCGCTACGGCGCCGAGAATCGGAAACGCCCAGTGCAGCGAGTTGTAGACATAGCGTTCCGTGCGCCGGACGCCCAGCTCGGCACGACGCTGCGCTGTACTGCCTTGCAGGGTGCTCACGACTCCTCCTCTGCTTCGTTCGAGCCTAACGGTGACGGTCAGGACCGGGGATCCCAGCGGAACCGGCGTAGCCCGAGAACGAGTGCGCCAACAGTCCAGACCACCAGCGGCAGCAGCATGCCGCCGGCACCGGCCAGCACCTCGGCAGGGCCGGCCAGGACGCGTCCATCGATACCGACGCCGGTGTAGGCGAGCTTGATCAGGTCGACCACCGGGGTCATCGGCAGGACGTGGGCGACGCGCTGCACGGGTTCGGGCAGCCATTCCAGCGGAACCGAGAAGCCGGACAGCAGCAGCGAGATCAGGATCAGCGGCAGGGTGCTGATCTGGGCCGACTCGACGGTGCGGGTGTAGGCGGCGCTGACGATGGCGAGTGCCGTCCAGGCCGCGGCGCCGCCGAGCAGCGCCACCACCAGCGCCCATGGGTGCGCCATCGGCGCGCCCAGCAGCACCGCTCCCCCGATCGCGATCAGTGATTGGACGGCGAACAGCGCCCACAGCGGGACGGCCGGTGCGATCAGGATCTCCAGCGCGGTCGGTTCACCGGCCAGCAGCCGCTTCAGGACCAGCTGCTCGCGGCGTCCGACCAGGGAGGTGACCATCGTGTAGTAGATGACGAACATCAGCGCCGTCCCGACCAGCACCATGGTGAGCACGACGCCCAGGCCGGCGCGGTCCTGGCTCATCCCGAAGAAGGCGAGGCCGACCACGAACGGCATCGCGACCGCGGTGAAGATCGCCGTCCGGTTGCGCAGCAGGATCGTGGTCTCGCCCCTTGCCAGCGCGGCAAAGCGGCGGAATCTGGAACCTGGTGCTGCGGTCTCGAGCCGGGTGGTGGGCCGAGTGTCGAGGGTGGTCATGACTGCTCCTTGGTGTCGGCGATGGCCAGGAAGACCTGCTCCAGTGAGGCGGAGCGGGCGTCGAGCCGGCGTAGTGGGATGTCGCCGGCCCAGTCGAGGACGGCGCGCAGGGTGGGTTGCAGGGTGCGGGTTTCGATCAGCACCGAGTCGGACGCGGTGATCGTGGCGGCGCCGACGTTCAGGTCGGCCAGCGCGAGTCCGGACGGGCGGTCGAAGCTGATCCGGGCGGGGGCGTCGGCGACGATCTCGGCGACCGTGCCCTCACGGGCGATCAGGCCGGCGTTCATGATGGCCACCCGGTCGGCAAGCTGCTCGGCCTCCTCCAGGTAGTGGGTGGTGAGCAGCACCGCGGTCCCCTGCTCGACCAGGCCCTGCACCAGCGACCAGATGGCGCGGCGCGATTCAGGGTCGAGCCCCGTGGTGGGCTCGTCGAGCACGAGCACCTCGGGACGGCCCATGATCGCCAGTGCGATGTCGAGGCGCCGGCGTTCACCGCCGGAGAGCTTCGCAGTCTCCACGTCGGCCTGCGCTTCGAGCCCCACCGACGCCACGGCCGCGTCGGCCGGTGCCGGGTTGCTCAGCGTGCTGTGCCAGAGCCGGGCCATCTCACGCACGGTCAGGCCGGGCGGGAATCCGGAGCTCTGCAGCACCACCCCGGTGCGGTGCCGGACGTGCCGGCGTCCGGCGACCGGATCGTGGCCGAGCACCTGGATGCTGCCGTCACTGGGACGTCCCAGGCCCTCGATCAGCTCCACCGTGGAGGTCTTGCCGGCCCCGTTGGTGCCGAGCAGTGCGAACAGTTCGCCGCGCCGGACCCGCAGGTCGATGCCTCGGACGGCTTCGAACCAGCCGGTGGGCTCGCGCCGTCCGGTGAGGAGGTTGAGCCGGGTGCGGGTCACATAGCGGCGGCGGACACCGGTGACGGTGATGGCGTCGTCGATCGTGTCTGTGGTCATGCATCCAGGCTTCCGGGCGGCGCGGCGGCCGGGCAGTGCCGATGATCACCGGCTGAGGTGAAGCCGTCCGGGATCGGCCATGACGAATGTCATAGTCGTCCATCTGCTCAGGCGGCGAGGATCACACGCAGCCGCTTCTCCAGCGGTGAACCCGCTGGGGGTGGCGGGAAGAAGTCCACCCTCGCCCGCTTACGGCACGTCCGCGCACCGGGCGGATCCGGCGCTCGACTCAGGTAGCTGTGCCGGGTTGGGGTAGTCGTCGTGACCGTGCCGCCGGCGCCCTCGATGTCGGGTGTTGCACTCCAACCGGGCATGGTTTTGATCTGGTTGCAGGCCTCACAGAGGCCTTGACCGTTGGCGGTGCTCGTCTCACCGCCGGCCTGGTGGGGAACCACATGATCGGCGTGCCGGATGGGTGCGCCGCACCACGGCGTCCGGCAGTACTGGTCACGAGCGATCAGGAATCGCCGCAACCCGGCAGGGAACAATCGGGCCGCCGACTCCATCGCCACCAATCGTCCGGTGTCGGGATCGGTGTAGAGCCGGCGGATCCAGGTGCGCGCCTTGTCGGGTAGATCAGCGACCATCCGCCGGGCGAGGGGCGCCGGGATGGGCCCGTGGCCTGCTACCACGGCGGGCTCGTCGGCCGCGTCGCCGCCCCGGTCGGCACGCTCGCCGTCATCGGCGGGGTCTTCTGGGTGGCCGAAGAGCGTCTCGCTCGCCATGACCAACTGGACCTCCACCTCGACCTCGTCGGCTGCTGCCTGACCGGTGACGCGCTCGACCAGGGTGTCCGCCATCAGCTGACCTCGGCCACGCTCCTCACCCCCGGCCCTGGCCGAATCGGCAGCTCGGGTGAGGGCGGCGAAGGCAGCGACCCCTTGCGCCACCGGGAGCAGCGCCGACAGCCGCGTCATGCAGTCGGGCGTGGGCCGGAGCGACACACACCGATCGGCCTCAGCCTTCCGTGCCCGCTCGACGAACGAATACGGATCGAGCCGGTAGGCAACCTTCCGGGCCTCTGCGCTGACGGCCCGATCACTCAGCTCGCCCAGCCGGTCGGCCAGTTCGGCGTCCACCTGCCGCCGATGTTCCCGGCTCAGGCACGCGGTCTCTTTCACCATCAGCGTGGCTCGCCACTCGCTCGGTTGGCCGGCGGCGAGAGCGGCCATCGTGTGCGGCATCTCATGCACCAGCGCCTCAGCCAGGCCGACAAACCGGGAACCGTTGCGCGGCGATTCGCGTCGCGCGAGCGCCACCTGCGCGGCGACGTCTTTGCCACGCCGCCCGGCCGGAAGCCCAGCTGCCTCATGTTCGGCAACCTGCACCCCCTTGAATGCCGCCGTGACCCGTGCCTGGGCGGCGGCACAGGCCGCCTTGAGCTCTTCCAGGGATCGAAGCTGATCGATCAGGCCCGCAGCATCGGACGCCAAGCGCACCGCCGCCACCCCCGGCACCAGGCCGGGAAGCGTATCGACGGTGAGCTTCTCCATGGCTGGACTCTACCCGACATGACGCCTATAATCAAACGTATGTTCGATAGCAATTCAAGCCCGGATCAGTCAGGTCGACAGCCGACGATCACCGACGGCAGTGCCGTGACCAAGCCGCCGTGGCCGCCAGAGTAACGACCTCGTCCGACAGTCGACACGCAACCACCGGCGTGCCCGAGACGTGCGGAGTAGGGTGGCTCGACATGCTTGAAAAGCATCGCTACTTCGCATCGCAGGTTCGACATGGTTGAGCAGACTCACGACTGGCGTCGTTACGTGGCGATCGGCGACTCGCTCACCGAGGGGCTGGCCGATCCCAATCCGGACGGCAGTCCGCGCGGCTGGGCCGACCGATTCGCGCAGCATCTCGCCGACGCCGCCGGCGAGCCGGTGGAGTACGCCAATCTCGCCATCCGCGGACGCTTGCTCGGTCCGATCGTGGCCGAACAGCTGGAGCCGGCGCTGGCACTCAAACCCGATCTGGTCAGCCTGTGGGGCGGCGGCAACGACATCCTCCGCCCGCGTGCCGAGGTGGACGTGATCACCGACGAGATCGAGCAGGCGGTGATCCGGCTGCGCGCGTCCGGCGCCGATGTGCTGATCGGCACCGGGATCGACGCCAAGGACTCCCCCGTGCTCGAGCTGACCCGTTCGCGCACCGGTATCTACAACGCCAACATCTGGAGCATCGCCCGCCGGCACGGCGCCTATGTGATCGACGTCTGGGGCATGCGCTGCCTGAAGGACTGGCAGCTGTGGCACGACGACCGGCTGCACTTCAACAGCATCGGCCACGAGCGGGTGTCGCAGGCGGCGCTGGTTGCGGTCGGTCTGCCCGCGCGGCCCGATTGGGACGAGCCGCTCCCGCCGCTGCCTGCGAAGTCGCGCCGCGAGTGGCTGGAGTGGCAGCTGACCTGGGCGCGCGAGCATGCCGGGCCATGGATCGGACGGCGGATCCGGCGGACTTCCTCCGGCGCGGGACGGACGGCGAAACTCCCGGACTATGTGTCGGTGCCGCCACAAGCGACGCAGACGGCACAATAGGCCGCATGCCTGCCGCAACTCTGGCCGATCGCGCCGCCCCGGCTGCCCTGCGCCTCCCCGACCGGCTACGCCTGGGCGCCGGTATCGCCGCCGGCAACCTGGCGGCGCTCGGGTCGCGCTTGGCCAATCGCGGATCGGGAGCATCCATCCGGGGCCAGGTGCTGACCCGGATCGCCCCGGACGCCTTCAAGCTGCTGCTGCGCGGACGCCGGATCGCGAGCGTGACCGGCACCAACGGCAAGACGACCACCTCGCACCTGCTGGCGGCGGCCGTCCGCTCGGGACTGGGGGCGGACACCCGGCGGCTGGTCACCAACGCCGACGGGGCCAACCTGCACTACGGCATCGCCTCGGCGCTCAGCGCGCATCGGCTGGCCGACATCGCGGTGCTGGAGACCGATGAGCGCGTCGTCTCCGACATGATCGAGTACGGCCGTCCGGAGATCCTGGTGCTGCTGAACTTCAGCCGCGACCAGCTCGACCGCAACCACGAGATCAAATCTCTCGGACGCGCCTGGCGCACCGCCCTGGAGCGGGCCGGACACGACGGGCCCACGGTGGTCGCCAACGCGTCCGATCCGCTGGTGGTGTGGTCGGCGGGCACCGCGGCCAACGTCGTCTGGGTGGACACCGCCACCTCATGGACGGGAGACGCCGCACTCTGCCCCGCCTGCGGCGCGGTGCTGAGCACCGCCGAGGGCCGGTGGGACTGCCCCGCCTGCGAACTCACCGAGCCGGCGGCGTCCTGGGTGGTCGACGGCGCCAGCATTCACACCCCGCACGGCGACGAGGTGACACCGCAGCTGCGGGTGCCCGGCACCTTCAACGTGTCGAACGCCGCCTGCGCCCTGGCCGCCGCGGTCGAGTTGGGCGTCAGCTTGGACGCCGCACTCGCCGGCATGCGCACCGTCACCGCACCGGCCGGACGCTTCGCAACCGCCACCCTGCACGGAACGACCGCGCGGCTGCTGCTGGCCAAGAATCCCGCCGGGTGGGCCGAGGCGCTGCCGCTGGCGACGTCCGACCCGGTGATCCTCGCGATCGACTCGGTCGCCGCCGACGGCAAGGACGTGTCGTGGCTGTGGGACGTCGACTACGAGCAACTGCAGGGCCGGCGGGTGGTCGCGGCCGGGCCGCGGGCCCAGGATCTGGCAGTGCGGCTCAGCTACGCCGAGGTCGAGCACCAGGTGGTGCCCGATCTCGCCTCCGCCCTGGCCACAGTGCATGACCAGCGGGCCTCCGCGCCCGGCGTCAACGGTGCGGTACCGCAGGCCCCGGTCGACCTGATCGCCACCTATACGCCGTTCCAGAAGCTACTGAAGATGGCGGGTCTGCGATGAGCGCGCCGGTCGAGATCGTCCTGATCTACCAATCCCTGCTCGGCATCTACGGCGACCGCGGCAATGCGATGGTGCTGGTGAAGCGCCTGCAGTGGCGCGGGATCGACGCGAAGCTGACCATGGTCGAACCGGGCGCTCCGGTGCCGGCGACGGGCACTGTGTACCTGCTCGGCGGTGGCGAGGACGCCGCCCAGGTCTCCGCCGTCCGGGCGCTGCAGGCCGACGGCAACCTGTTCCGCGGCCTGGACGCCGGCGGCGTGCTGTTCGCGGTCTGCGCCGGCTATCAGATCTGTGGGACGACCTTCACCATCGGTGAGCGCGATGAGGTGATCGACGGCCTCGGGCTGTTGGACGTCGAAACCCGCCGCGGCCCCGAGCGTGCCGTCGGCGAGATCCTCACCCGCTGGACGGCACCGGACGGCAGCCAGCGGCTACTCACCGGCTTCGAGAACCACGGCGGCTTCACCCGGCTCGGCGCCGGCGCGAAACCCCTGGCCAGCGTTGAGATCGGCGTCGGCAATGCTAATGACGGCACCGAGGGCGCCGTCCAGGGACGGGTGATCGGCACCTATCCGCACGGCCCCGTGCTGGCCCGCAACGCAGCCCTCGCCGACCACATTCTGTCGGTGGCGCTCGACCGTGAGTTGGAGCCGCTGGAGCGGCCCGAGATCGACGAGCTGCACCGCCAGCGGGTGGCCTTCGTCCGCAATCAGGCGGTCCGGCACTGAAGATGTCCACGGTGCCCGCCGATTTTCCCTCCGGGCACCGGTTCGGTATAGTTACTGATCGCGCGCCGCTAGCTCAACTGGCAGAGCAGCTGGCTCTTAACTAGCGGGTTCGGGGTTCGAGTCCCTGGCGGCGCACAACGAAAGGCCCCGGCTTCGGCCGGGGCCTTCGTCGTTGTCCGGGGTCTCGACAACCTCGCCCAACACAGAGATTCAGAGCGGACGCACGTGCCGTTCGGCGATCTCGACCACCTTGGCGACCCGGCGGGCGTACTTCTCTTCGGTGGTGCCGAGCCAATCCGTGGTCATCCAGGATTTGGCCACCTCCATGGCCAGTGCCGAGCCGATGATCTTGGCGCCAATGCAGAGCACGTTCGAATCCGAATGCGAGCGGGCCAGCCAGGCGCAGAACGGGTCTTGCGCCACTGCCGCGAACAGCCCGGGCAGCTTGTTGGCGATCATCGCCGAGCCGTAGCCGACGCCGTCGACGAAGATCCCCCGCTCGCACTCGCCGCGGGCGACGGCCAGCGCCGCCGGATACACGTGGTCGGGCAGGTCGCAGGCCTCTTCGTCGTAAGCACCGAAGTCCACCACCTCGTGCCCCTCGGATCGCAGCCAGGCCGCGATCTCGTTCTTCAGTGCCGTCCCGGCGTGGTCGTTGGCCATGGCGATGCGCATGGCGTCACGCTAGCGCCGACCGATCGGCGGCGACAGCTATTTGACCACTGCTTCCAGCCTGAGCTGCAGGTCGCCCAGCGCGGTCTGCGGATCCTTCGTCCCGTCGATGGCGGCGTAGGCCTCCTCTTGGATGGCACGGCTGACATCGGTGCTGTAGCGGGCCGCCTTGGGCCGTGGCTGCGCGGTGCGGATCGAGTCGCCGAGCGTCTTCAAGTAGGGGATCTTGGCCTGCAGCGCGGGCTCGTCGTACAGCTCCTCCAGCACCGGCGCCAACGAAGCGTCCTGCAGGCGGCGCTGCTGCTGCTCCTTGGTCTGCATCCAGTTCACGAACTTCAGCGCGGTGCCCTTGTTCCTGGCGAAGGCCGAGATGCCCAGGTTCTGCCCGCCCAGCGTGGAGACGCCCGGGCCGTCCTTGCCGGGCAGCGGGGCCACCGCGAAGCGTCCGGCGACCCGGTCGTCCTTCCCGGCCAACTCGTACATGTAGGGCCAGTTGCGCAGGAACAGCAGCTTGCCGCTCTGGAAGGCGGCCCGGGACTGCTCCTCCTGCCAGGTCTTGGCCTCGGCCGGGATCCGGCCTGAGGTGAACCCGTCCACGATCCAGCTCAGCCCGGCCAGCGCTTCGGGGCTGTTGACGCTGGCCTGACCCTGCGCATTGAGGATCGAGCCGCCGGCCGAGCTGATCGCTTCGGCGACGTTGCTGGTCAGCCCCTCGTACTTGTCGAACTGGCCGCCGTAGCACGACATCCCGTCCTGGCTGGGCAGCACCTTGTCACAGGCCGTTTGGAGCTCTGCCCAGGTGGTCGGCGGCTGCAGCCCGGCCTTGTCGAGCAGGTCCTTGCGGTAGTAGAGCAGGGCGCCGTCGGAGGTCGACGGCATCGCGTAGAGCTTGTCGAAGTAGGTGCCGGAATCCACCGCCGCCTTGAGGTAGCCGGCGGTCGGGAAGCGATCGGACGGCAGCTCCTGCAGCCAGCCGTTGGCCGCGAACTCGGTGGTCCAGACGACGTCGATCGCCATCACCGCGAACTCGCCCGATTTGTTCTTGGCCCGTTCGACCATGGCGTCGCGCTGCTCGTCGGTGGATTCGGACAGTTCGCGCAACTCCACCTGCTCGCTGGGGTTGGCCTTGTTCCACTCCGCCACCTGTGCCTTGGCCGTGCCCGAGGTGTCCTTGCCCTGGGCGTAGACGATCGGCCCCAGCTCGTCCCAGTTCGCACTCGGCGCGGACGCCGTGACCGACGCCGAGGGCGCCGGTCCCGCGGTGCAGCCCACGCTGATCGCCAGCGCACCGGCGGCAGCCAGCGCGATCAGGGCTCGCCGGACGGCGCGGGCGTGACTCATCGAATCCTCGCTTCGGTGGGACGCGGCGGCTGGCCGCGGGTTGCTCAGTCGCGGCGAATGCTCCGCAGGATGCCGCGCACCAGCAGCACGAAGGTGACCACACCGGCGACCGCACCGCCGAGCAGCAGCACCCGCTCGGTGCGGAGCTGACCGTTCTCGTCGATCACCTGGGCCTTGGCGTTGTTGAACTCGGCGGCGGCGAGACCACGGGCGTCGTCGATCCCCCGCTGCATGACCGCCTTGGGATGCACCTGGTTGATCAGCCCGGCCACATTGTCCGCGAGGCGCTGGCGGGCAGCCGCGATCTCGGCCTCGATGTCCTGCTTGCTGCGGGTTGTGCTGTCGGCCACGGGGAGTCCTTCTGCCTCGGTTGGGGTCTCTACCCTATGCCCACGACCGCCCGCCCAGGCACCCCCACAAGGGTCTGCGGCCGAGACTCCCGGCCGAGACCGTCGCCGGAACACCCTAGAGTGGAGCCCATGCCGAAGCTGTCTGTGGGCGACGTCGCTCCCGCGTTCACCCTGCCCGATCCCGACGGAACCCCGGTGTCGCTGGCCGATTACGCCGGGCATCGCGTCATCGTCTACTTCTACCCGGCCGCGATGACCCCCGGCTGCACCACCCAGGCGGTCGATTTCTCGGCCGCGCTCGGTGAGATCGCCGCCGCCGGATTCGACGTCGTGGGCATCTCGCCGGACAGCGTCGAGAAGCTGGCCAAGTTCCGCCAGCAGCAGGAACTGGCGTTCCCCCTGCTGGCCGACCCGGACAAAGAGGTGCTGAAGGCCTACGGCGCGTTCGGCCGCAAGGTGCTGTACGGCAAGGAGATCGAGGGCGTGATCCGATCGACCTTCGTGGTGAGCGTCGACGACCAGGGCGTCGGCCACATCGACGTCGCCCAGTACAACGTCAAGGCCACCGGCCACGTCGCCAAGCTGCGCCGCGAGTTGAAGATCCCCGCGCTGGAGGGCTGACCGGCTAGCTGCCCCGCCGGTCGACGGCGATGTCGGCGACCAGCGCCGCCATCAGCTCATTGGCGACACTGCGGAGCTTGCCGATGTCCACCGCGTCATGGCGTTCGGCCACCGGCTTCTCGATTTCTTCCAGGATCGCGCGGCGCGGTGACTGAGCGGCGGCCAAGGCGACCTGGCGGCGCAGTTCCTCACTCATCAGCACCCCGAGCTCACCGACCCGCCGCGCCAGTTCGCAGGCGTACCGCTCGGCACCGGCAGCCACCTCGGGATCATCGGAGGTGAGCATCTCGGCGGTGCAGTAGAGCAGGGTCAATCCGTGGGAGAAGTCGCCGCCACCGAGTTCGGCGACGGCCCGCCGAGCCAACGGACGATCACCCCGCGCGGCGCTCTCGGCCACCACGGCCAGTTCGAGGCCCAGCAGCCGCTCCCGGGTGCGCTCCCCCTTCCCGGGTCCGGACAGCACCGGCGCCACGTCACCGCTCTGCTGCGCCATGGTGTCGAGCAGTTCGCGTCCGGCGTCGTCGGCACTGCTGATCGTGTCACGCAACTCCATCGGCTTGATCAGCAGGGTGCAGACGAAGACCAGCACCACGATCGGAATGCACACCAGGAAGATCGTCGAGATCTGCTGAGCCAGGGCGATCCGGACCGCACCCACCACCTCGATCGGCAACTGCCCGATCACGGTCGGGTCGAGCACCGAACCGGCGTTGATGGTGCCGTGCGGCATGGTCTTCGCCAGCTCCGGCGGCAGGTGGGCGAAGATCGCCGAATCCAGCCCGGCGCTCAGCACCGTTCCGAACACGGCGGTTCCCACGGTCGCACCCACGTTGCGGAAGAACTGCAGCGCGGCGGTGGCGACCCCCAGGTCGCGGCGGGCGACGGCGTTCTGCACCACCAGCGTGTACTGCTGCGACAGCGCGCCGAGGCCGACGCCGATCAGGCCCACACCGGCGACCACTTCCCACATCGACGATTGCGCGTGCAGCTGGGACAGCACCAGCACGCCGGCACCGAGCAGCACCGCACCGACCAGCATGATCTCCTTGTAGCGGCCATAACGGGTGATCAGCAGCCCGGCTCCCATGCCGACGAAGACCAGGCCGAGCATCAGCGGCAGGGTGATCAGGCCCGAGGTGGTGGCGTTCACGCCGAGCACACCCTGGGCGTACACCGGCACGTAGATGATCGACCCGAACATCACCATCGACATGCCGAAGGCGCCCAGGTTGGCGAAGGTGAAGATGGTCGAGCGGAACAGCTGCAGCGGCACCACCGGCTCGGGCGCCCGCAGTTCGACGAACACGAAGATCACCAGGAACACCGCGCCCACCACGAACAGGCCGATGATCAGCGGCGAACTCCACGGGTAGCTGGTGCCACCCATCGAGGCCGCCAGCAGGGTGGCGGTGATGCCCACCGACATGGTGGCGATGCCCCAGTAGTCGATGACGGCCTTGCGCGGCTCGTGGTCCATCACCAGGAACCGGGCGATCACGAAGACCGAGACCAGGCCGATCGGCACGCCCACGAAGAACAGCCAGCGCCAGCCCAGGGCGTCGGTGATCACGCCGCCGGCCAGCGGACCGGCGACGCTGGTGACGCCGAACACGACACCCATGTAGCCCTGGTACTTACCGCGCTGACGAGGGGGAATGATGTCGCCGACGATGGTCTGCGAGAGCGGCATCAGAATGCCCATGCCGAGGCCCTGGACGGCGCGCGCGGCCACCAGCCACCAGAAGGTCTGGGCAGTGCCGGCCAGGATCGAGCCGAGCACGAAGATGCCCAGGCCGCCCAGGTAGAACGGACGCCGTCCGAACAGGTCGGAGAGCTTGCCGACGATCGGCACCGAGATCGCCGACACCAGCATCGCGGCGGTGGCGACCCACGAGTAGTACTCCATGCCGCCGAGTTCGGCGACGATGCGCGGCATCGCCGGGCCGACGATGGTCTGCGAGATCGACGCCACCAGCATGCCGAGCAGCAGGCCGGTGAAGATGCGGCGCGATTGCGGTGTCAGCTTGAACGGTGCGGGGGCGGTGTCGGTCACGAGGCGGCCTTCCGGTGCAGTGAGTCGTTCAGTTCGTGGAGCAGTTCGGCGAGCCGGACGCGATCGGGCTCGGGCCAGTGGTCGAGCGCGTCGGTCACCAGGGCGATCCGGCGTCGTTGTTCGACCAGGAAGGCCTCCCGTCCGGCAGGGGTGATCTCCAACTGCTGCGCCCGTCGGTCGTCGCGGTCGGTCCGGCGGACCACCAGATCGCGCCCGGCCAGCGCGGCCACCCGGCGGCTGAGCGTCGACGGGTCGAGGCCCTCGCTCTGCGCCAGATCGCCGGCGCGCATTGCGCCGTCCCGATGCAGCCGGCCGAGCACCAGGTATTCGGGCCTGGTCAGCGTGGCGCCGCGCTGCTGATCGTTGGTGATCCGCCACAACAGGGTGAAGAACCGGGCCAGCTCCTCAGATAGTTGCATGATGCAACCATACAACTTTCAATGAGCTTCCACCAGAGGACGAACGGCAGCGATTCCACCCGCACGCTGACCGAGACGGTGACGAAGTCACGGCCCGCGGTGGGCGTGGCACAACCCCGGACACCGTGGCAGTCGACCGCTCCCGACGTCCGGGGCGCTGCTCGGAGATGGTCACCTGGGCAGGCAGCGGATCAGCGCAACTCGCTCGTCCGACAGGAACTCGCCGTTACGCTGGTGGCATGGCAGCGGGCACCACGGCGCCCACCGGCGCCTCAGTCGACGACTTCGTCACGCGACTCGTCGACCCACAGCAACGCGAGGATTGCCGGCGGCTGATCGCCCTGATGAGCCGGATCAGCGGGCACCCGCCGGTGATGTGGGGGCCCAGCATCATCGGCTTCGACACCTACCACTACCGCTACGAGAGCGGCCGCGAAGGCGACATGTGCACGCTCGGGTTCGCTCCACGCAACCGCGATCTGGCGATCTACTTCGTCAACGGCCTGTCGCTGTACGCGCACGAGTTGGAGAACCTGGGCCCGCACCGGGCCGCCAAGACCTGCTTGTATGTGCGACGCCTCGACGGCGTCGATCTGGACGTGCTCACCCGGATGCTGACCCACGCCTACGCCGACATCACCGCACGCCACGGACAGCTGGGACGCGCTGAGTAGACCGCGTCACTAAGCTCGGTCGGGAACCGAAAGGACCCACTATGCCCCTGCAGCCCGTCTTCGTTCCCGACGCCGACCGCTATGACGGCCGGATGCCCTATCGCCGCACCGGACGCAGCGGGTTGCTGTTGCCCGCCATCTCGCTCGGCCTGTGGCACAACTTCGGCGACGACGTACCGTTCGACCGGCAGCGGGCGATCCTGCGCCGGGCGTTCGACCTGGGCATCACCCACTTCGACCTGGCCAACAACTACGGTCCGCCCTACGGCTCGGCGGAAACCAATTTCGGCCGGCATCTGCGTGAAGACTTCGCCCGCTACCGCGACGAGTTGGTCATCTCGAGCAAGGCCGGCTGGGATTTCTGGCCCGGCCCCTACGGCGACTTCGGTTCGCGCAAGTACCTGCTCGGCTCGCTGGACGCGTCCCTGCAGCGGATGGGGCTCGACTACGTCGACATCTTCTACCACCACCGTTTCGACCCGGACACCCCGCTGGAAGAGACCATGGGAGCCCTCGATTCGGCGGTGCGTTCGGGCAAAGCGCGCTACGTCGGCATCTCGTCGTATTCCGGCACTCGGACGCGGGAAGCGATCGCCATTCTGCGCGACCTGGGTACTCCCCTGCTGATCCACCAGCCGTCCTACTCGATGCTCAACCGGTGGGTCGAGGAGGATCTGCTCGACGTGCTCGGCGAAGAGGGCGTCGGCTGCATCGCCTTCTCGCCGCTGGCCCAGGGCATGCTCACCGACAAGTACCTCAACGGCATCCCGTCCGGTTCGCGGGCCTCGCAGGGAAAGTCGTTGTCGCCGAACCTGCTGAGCGAGCAGAACCTGACCCACATCCGGGCGTTGGACGCGATGGCGCAGGAGCGTGGGCAGAGCCTGGCCCAGCTGGCGTTGGCCTGGATCCTGCGTGACTCCCGGGTCACCTCGGCACTGATCGGGGCGTCCAGCGTGACGCAGCTGGAGAACAGCGTCGGCGCGGTCGCCAACCTGGACTTCAGCGAGGACGAACTGGACGCCATCGACGCCCACGCGGTCGAGGGCGGGATCAACCTGTGGAAAGGTCCCAGCCGGGCCTGACCAACTGTCACCTAGCGCTGCTAGCGTGCGACGCCTCAGCCCGGACCCCGCCGGGCGTCCAGCGATCGAGGAGTCGCGATGAGTGATCTCAGACGACGGAGCCTGTTCACCGGTGTAGCCGGCGGCACTCTGGCGGCGTTGGCGGCCGCGGCACCGCGGGCGAACGCGGCACCTGGCGAGGTGCAGAACATCTTCAGCGCGGCCGTCGCTTGGCGCCAGACCGCAGCCGAGCGCGACGTGCTGTACATCCAGGGCTTCAACCTGGCGAAGGCACGGCTCGACGCGGCGCTGGCCCGCCGCCGTCCGCACGGTCATGGCCGGCGGCGCAAGAAGCTGGCCTTCATCTCCGACATCGACGACACCGTGCTCGACTCGAACAGCTACTGGGCACTGCTGCTGGCCGCCGGCAAGCAGGCGTTCGACGACCCGATGTGGGACGAATGGGTGGCCGCCAACGGCCCGACCGCCACTCCCGGGGCAGTCGACTTCACCCACTACGCGAGGCGCCGCGGGGTGCAGATCTTCTACGTGTCCAGCCGCGACCAGGGTGAGAACACGCAGAAGTACGGCCTCGCCAATCTCCGGCACGCGGGCCTGGCCTTCGCCGACGACGCGCATGTGACGATTCTTCGCGACTCGTCGAACAAGGAGCCCGCGCAGCAGGCGATCGCGGCGAAGTACGACGTGATCGCGTACCTCGGTGACAACCTGAACGACTTCCGCCGGCGCTACTACGTGAACTCGGTCACCGAACGGAAGAAGCTGGCGATGGAGGACGCCCGGCACTTCGGCAGCGACTACATCCTGTTCCCGAACAACACCGACGGGCACTGGCTCAAGGCGATCTTCGGTGACAGCGAGCCGCCGGACAGCCCCGAGTACCGGCGCCGGATGCTGCTGGCCGCCTTGGGCAAGGTGAACTGAGTCTCAGTGCTCAGTCCCCGGCCCGCCCCGGGGATCGATCCGGTCGCGAGCCGCGTCGTCGCGCAGCCACTGCTCGGCGGTGCCGTGCGCCGTCCGATCGGCCCCGATGTGGCCGGTGACCGCGGCCATGAAGGAGCCCCGGTCGATGCTGCGCAGCGTGCTGGCTCCGACCGAACGGACGGTCGCCGTCCGCGGCACGGCGCGCAGCAGCGCGATCTCCCCGAACCCGTCGCCGGGGCCCATGGTGCGCACCTCGCGGCCCTGCCGCTGCACCGACACCGCGCCCGAGACCACGACGTAGAACTCATCGCCCACCTCGCCCTCGCGGACGGCGAACTCGCCGTCGGCGAGGGTCACCTTCCGGCTGGCGGAGGCAAGCCGTTCGAGCACCAGCGCCGGCAGCGGCGCGAGCAGTTCGACGCGGCCCAGCACCGCCAGAGCCTCGGCGTCCACCGGCTCCTGCAGCCTGCGCAGCCAGGGCCACACCGCCAGGGGCACGAGGGCCAGCACGGCACCTGAGGCCATCATCGCCCCGGGCAGCCCGAGTTGTTCGATGAGGGTGGGTGCCACCATCGCACCGATCGCGATGCCGCCCGCAAGCATGCTGCTGAACGCGCCCCAGGCCCGACCAGCGACCTGGTCACGGAACAACCGGCTCAGCTGGGAGTTGCCGAAGATGTCAACCAGCGCGCTGCCGGCGCCGAGCACCGCGAGCGCCACCCAGGCCAGGACGGCGTTCGGCCACAGCCCGATCGCCACCACCGGAACACCCCAGAGCGCGATGCCGATCGCGAACCAGCGGATGCCGCGCTGCGGCGCCGTCCCGAGCACCACCAGGGCCGCGACCGCACTGCCCACGCCCATCGCCGCGAACAGCGTGCCTGCCTGGCCATCGCTGCCGAGCACCGTGATCGCCAACACCACCACGAAGACGTTCAGCAGGCCGCGCATGATCAGCTGCAACAGGTTCAGGCCGGTGACGACGCGGACGCGCGGCCGCACCAGTTCGGGGAAGCCCAGCATCGGCTCGAGAGCGCGACGCCAGCCGCCCACGTCGCCATGCCGGGGCGGCTGGAATGCGGTCTTGACCGACCGGGCCGCCACTGCGCCGGCAACGAGGACCGCGGCAGGGAAGGCCAGCGCGGCGGGCACACCGGCCACCGACAGCAGGACTCCGCAGACCATGGGCCCGATCACGGTGCCGAGACCCCCGACCGTGCTCATCGCCGAGTTGGCCGCGATCAGTTCGGCCGGCGTCCGCACCACCTGAGGGACCGTCGCCAAGACCGTCGTCCTGACCACCGCCACCAGCACCGAGTTGACGCCTATCACCACCACCAGAACCGCCAATGGGGCCCGGGTCATCGCCAGCCAGACCATCGTCATCGACACCAGCCCCAGCAGCACCTGGCTGCCGGCCAACACCCGAGGGCGGGAGATCCGATCGGTGGCCAGTGCGACGAAACCGGACAGCAGTGCGCCGGGCAGCGCCCGCGCCGCTCCCACCAGGCCGATCCCTGCGGGCCCGCCCAGCTGGTAGCCGAGCACCGAGGTGGCGATGACCACCGTCCAGTCGGCGGCCACCCAGATTCCCCAGATCAGCAGGAGGCGAGCCAGGTTGGGTTCAGCGAACGCCTGCTTCAGCTGATCACCCCACCGGGGAACAGCACGCATTCATCCTCCCCTCCAAGCGACCCACAGCGACCCCGCTGGGCGGGAGCCTAGTGGCCCGACACCTGGGTTCTCGGGCTCCGAACCGGGCAGCGGGCGGGTGAAGTTGCGGACCAATCGAGTCCCCTCCATTGCCCGGCGGCTGTCCCGTGGGCGAGGATCGCGGCATGCGCGCCCGCTTCAGCGCCACCTTCGGGGCAGTTCTCGTGCTGGCGTTCGCCGCCGCGCCGCCGTCGTCGGCGGACAGTCTCGGTCCGGTCGTACTCGGCCCCGCCACCGTCACCGCTGCAACGGGGAATACCGGATCCGGTGACACCAAGCAGGTGGACTGTCCGTCCGGCTCAGTGCTGACGACGGTCACTGTCGGCCTCGAAAAGATCACCAAGAAGCCCGCCGCAGCGTCCGCCGGCTGCGCCGGGGTCCGCGTCGATGCCGCCGTATCGCTCGGCGCGCCCAGCGCCGCCGGCACGATCGGCAGCCAGCCGACGGGCGGGAGCAGCGCCGCCAGCGCCTGTGCGGCCGGCAGCGTGGTGGTCGGCTTCGTCGGCACGAGCACGACCCGCCGCGGCGGCGGGATCGTCCCGGACTCGACGAAGAGCGGCTCGGGCACCAGCGGAAAGGGCAGTGGCTCGGCCACCAATGGCACGACCACGAATGGCACCACCACGAACGGAAAGGGCGGCTCCGCCACAGGGGGCGTGGACGCCTTACAGGTGATCTGCCGCGCGCTCAACCCCGACGGCACCCTCGCGTCGGCGACCACCTACGGCGCCGAGGTGGGCAAAGTCGATCCCTACCATCGCGATCCGGACGCCTTCTGCCCGGACGGAGCGGTCGCGACCGGCATCGCCGGAGCGGTCGCGCCGCAGGGCAGCACGAAGGGTCTGGCGTCGTTCCGGCTCCGCTGCCGGGCCATCGGCTTTCCGAGCACGGCGCCGAAGGACGTCAACGTGAGCTGGATCACGGCCCTGCCCGTGGCCGCCTCCAGCACCACGAAGAGCGCGCTGACCGCCCCCGGCCAGGAGCGCTGGTTCCGCTTCCCGGTGCAGCCCGGACAACGGGTGACGGTGAGCCTGACCGACCTGGCCGCCGACTACGACCTGGTGCTGTTCAAGGACATCGGGAAGGCGTTCACGACGCTCACCAGCACCGACGACCTGACCAGGCTGAGCGCGGAGTTCGCCGGGGACGCCTACAGTCCCTCGGTGTTCAGCCCGTCGGTGTTCTCGCCGTCGGTCTTCTCGCCCTCCGTCTTCAGCCCCTCGGTCTTCAGCCCGAGCGTGTTCTCACCCTCGGTGTTCTCGCCGTCCGTCTTCAGCCCGTCGGTCTTCTCGCCGTCGGTGTTCAGCCCCTCGGTGTTCAGCCCGAGCGTGTTCTCGCCCTCGGTGTTCAGCCCGTCGGTGTCGCTGCCGTCGGTCTTCTCACCGTCCGTGTTCAGCCCCTCGGTGTTCAGCCCGAGCGTGTTCTCCGACGCGTTCGCCAGCGCACAGACCCGCAGCGTGATCGCCACCTCGGCCCACGACGGCTTGGCCGACGAGACCATCAGCAGCGCCACCTGGAACAACACCGGCGACTTCTACGTGCGCGTGCAGGGCCGCAACGGCGTCCATTCGGACCAGCAGTTCCAGCTCCAGGTGAGCACCAGTGGTGGCGTCTGCTCGGCCCCGCTCGACACCCACGCCGGCGACGCCACCCTGTCGGGCACCCCGGGCAGCGCGCGGACCGTGATCCTCACCGATCCGGATCGGCTGCCGGGCACCGCCGCCGAGAAGCAGGCGCTGGCCGAGCAACTGCGCACCTTCGCCGGCACTGTCGGCGGCAAGGTCGTCGACCTCGGCGACAGCGCGAAGGTCAGGGCGCTCAATGCGCAGGCCGACGGCGCCGACCAGATCAACTGCCCATACGCGAAGAACCTCGTCGCCGAGGCGGCGCGCGACATCGTGAACAGCTATCGCGACTCGTCGGGCACGCTGCAGTACGTCGTGATCGTCGGCGACGACTCGGTGGTGCCCTTCTTCCGGTACCCGGACGCCGCGGGCCTGGGGCCCGAGTCGGACTACTCGCCGCCGGTGTCCACCGACACCGCCTCCGAGGCCAGCCTCAAGGGCAACTACGTGCTGAGCCAGGACGCCTACGGCTCACACACCGACCTGTCGATCAAGGGCGCCGACCTGCCGCTGCCCGATCTGTCGGTGGGCCGGCTGGTCGAGGCGCCGACCGACATCACCGCCCAGCTGCGGGGCTTCGTGGCCCGCAACGGGCAGCCGCTGCGCCCGAACTCGTCGCTGACCACGGGCTACGACTTCCTCACCGACGCCGCGGACGCCGTGCAGGCCGACTTCACCAAGGGCATTCCGGGCGGCACCCACGACACCCTGATCACCGACGCCGACGTGCCGCCGAGCGAGGTCGGCCCGAACGCGGACCCGCGCCGCCGCGCCTGGACCGCCGACGACCTGCGAACGGCCCTGCTCGGCAAGCATCACGACCTGGTGTTCCTGGCCGGCCATTTCTCCGCCAACAACGCGCTGGCCGCCGACTACAGCACGACCCTGGACACCACCGAGGTCGCCGCGGCCGACGACGCCGTGTTCCGCGACTCGCTGGTGTTCAGCGCCGGCTGCCACTCGGGCTACACCATCGTCGATGCGGACGGCGTCCCGCACGTCACCGTCGACCTGGACTGGACGGAGGCGTTCGCCAAGAAGGGCGCCACCCTGATCGCCGGCACCGGCTACCAGTACGGCGACACCGACTTCCTGGCCTACAGCGAGCAGCTGTACGCCGGCTTCGCCCATGAGTTGCGGGTCGGCTCCGGTCCGGTCGCGGTCGGGGACGCCCTGGTGGCGGCGAAGCAGCGCTACCTGCGGACGAACGCGTCCCTCGGCGGCATCGACCAGAAGACCGTGCTCGAGGCGACCTTGTACGGGCTGCCGATGCTCGGGGTCGACCTGCCCTCCGCTGGCCGCGTGGCCCCCGAAACCGACGCCAGCATCGCCGACCCCCAACCGGTGGCCGGCGGCGCCGGCGGCGCGCTCGGCCTGACCAGCGACGACATCGACGTCTCACCGACCCTGCAGCAGCACACCCGGCAGCTGACCGACCTGGACGGCGCCGGAGTGACCGCGACCTACCTGAGCGGACCGGACGGCACCTCGACCAGTCCGGGCGAGCCGGCTTTGCCACTGGCCGACCTGAACGTGTCGGCGCCCGGCCAGGTACTGCGCGGCGTCGGCCTGCGCTCGGCGACCTACACCGACACCGACCGGATCACCCCGCTGACCGGCTCGCCCGCCACCGAGACACACGGCGTCCACGGGCCGTTCGTGACGTCGGCTTTCTATCCGAACCGGCTGGCCACCCCGAACTACTACCACTCCCTGACCGACGGATCACAAGGGGCGACGCGCCTCATGGTGACCCCCGCGCAGCATCGCTCCGACGGTCCGGCGTCGCTCACCGACACCCTGCGCCGCTACTCGGACGTCGGCCTGCGGCTGTTCTACAGCAAGAACATCCAGAGCTACGGCGGCAACACCCCCGCCCTCGCGGCGCCGCCCGGGCTGACCGGTATCGCCAGCCGCATCGAGAACGGCCGGATCGAGTTCTCGGTACACGTCGTCGGCGACCCGTCGGCCGGCATCCAGCAGGTGTGGGTGACCTACACCGGCGAGTCCGGCGGAGCCTGGCACGGGAAGTGGCAGTCGCTGGACCTGACCCAGGACGCCGACGACTCGACGCTGTGGACGGGCAGCCTGGCTGTGCCGTCGGGGCAGCAGGCCGGCGACGGCCGGTTCCTGGTCCAGGCGGTCAACGGGGTCGGGCTGGTCGGGATCGACGACAACCAGGGCCGCTACTTCATTCCCGGCGTCGCCGCCGGATCGGCCACCGGTGCCGGCACCACGCTGACCCTCGACGATCCCCCGGCGAGCGCCTCCTACGGCGACACGGTGACCGTCCGGGCCGTCCTGACCACGACGGCCAACGGAGCGCCGCTGGCCGACCGGCCGGTGACCTTCTCGCTCGGCGCGGCCTCGCGCACCGCCTTCACCAACGCCTCCGGCGTGGCCACGGTCGGGGTTCCCATCGTCGTCCCGCCCGGCAGCCAGCCGTTGCTGGCGACCTACGACGGGGACGCCGACACGGCGCCGGCGAGCAGCCCGGCGTCCGCCTTCACGGTGCGGAAACAGGCGACCACCCTGACGCTGACCGTGGCCGGCAACCGGGCCACCGCGACCCTGGTCGGCCACGACGGCCAGCCGCTGCGCGAGAAGGCGGTCTACCTCGCACTGGTCGACGGCACCGGCACCGTCCTGCAGGCCCGGACGGTGATCACCGACCGCGCCGGCCGGGCGGTGCTGGACCTCTCCGATCGTCCCGCGGCGGCCACGGCCGTCAAGGCCTGGTTCGGCGATGCCAGCACGCCGGTGCCGGGCGGTCAGACCGTGGATCTGTCCGACCCGCTCTACGGCAAGGACGGTCCGGTCACCGCGACCGTAGAGCCCGAGGAACCGGTGCCGCCGGGCTGCACCATCGTCGGCACCCCCGGCGACGACGTCCTCAAGGGCACCAACGGCGACGACGTGATCTGCGGACTCGGCGGCAACGACACCATCACCGGCGGCAACGGCAACGACACGATCTACGGCGGCAGCGGCAATGACGTGATCGACGGCGGGAACGGCAACGACATCATCGACGGCGGCCCGGGCAACGACACCATCACCGGCGGGAACGGCAAGGACACCATCACCGGCGGCTCCGGCAACGACACCATCAAGGCCGGCAACGACGACGACAGCGTCGACGGGGGCGACGGCAACGACGTCATCGACGGCGGCAACGGCAACGACCGGCTGACCGGCGGCGCCGGCATCGACCGGCTGACCGGCGGCAATGGTGACGACTTCCTCGACGTCAAGGACGGCAAGCCCGGTGACGTGGCCGACGGCGGCAACGGCAAGGACACGGCCGTGGCCGACCAGGGCGACACCGTGACCGGGGTGCCGTGAGCGGTACGCCCCAGGCCGGCCCGGACGGCGAGAATCCGGAGGCCTACATCGCCGGGGACCGGCGGCGGGCGCTGGCGGCCGGCACGTCCCTGCCCGAGCGGACCAGCGGGGCGGCCCTGTTCGCCGACATCTCGGGCTTCACCCCGCTGACCGAGGCGCTGGTCGCGGAACTCGGCGCGCAACGCGGCGCCGAGGAGTTGAGCAGCATCCTGGACCGGCTGTTCGACGAGTTGCTCGGACACGTGATGGAGCATGGCGGCTCGGTCATCTCGTTCAGCGGCGACGCGGTGACCTGCTGGCTCGACGGCGACGACGGTCTGCTGGCCACCAGCTGCGCGCTGGCCATCCAGCGCGCGATGACCGGGGCCGGGTCGGTGCGCCTGGGGTCCGGACGCGAACTGCAGCTGGCCATGAAGGTCGCCGTCGCGGTCGGCGACGCGCGGCGTTTCGTCGTGGGCGATCCGCGCGTCCAGCTGCTCGACGTGCTCGCCGGCGCGTTGATCGACGCCCTGGCGGAGACCGAGCAGCAGGCGCGGGCCGGCGAGGTGCTGCTCGACTCGAGCGCCGTGCGCAGCCTCGGCGACCGGGTCCGCGGCACGGTCCGCCGGGCGGGGGCACGCAGCTATCTGGTCGTCGACGCCCTCACCGTCGATGTGGTGCTGCCGGCGCGACCGGCGCCGACCCCGCCGCTGCCCGAGGCCCAGGTGCGGGACTGGCTGCTTCCCGCGGTGTTCGAGCGGCTGCGCGTCGGACGCGGCGAGTTCCTCACCGAGCTCCGGACGGCGGTGCCGATGTTCTGCCGCTTCGGCGTCCCGGATTTCGACGACGACCCGGACGCGGTCGCCAAGCTCGACGCGTTCGTGATCGCGGTGCAGCGGGTGATCGACGAGTACGGCGGCAGCACGCTGCAGCTGACCATCGGCGACAAGGGCGCCTACCTCTACGCCGTCTTCGGCACCCCGCTGGCCCATGAGGACGACGTCGCCCGCGCCTGCTCGGCGGCGCTGGAGGTGCGCGACCTGGAGGGTGCCCACGCGGTCACCGACCTGCAACTGGGGCTCGCCCGGGGACGGGTGCGCAGCGGCACCTACGGGCATCGGTGGCGCCGCACGTTCTGCTGCCTGGGCGATCCGGTCAACCTGGCCGCCCGGCTGATGACGGCGTCCCCGCCGGGCGCGATCCTGGTCAGCGCCGACGTCCACGACGTCGCCCCCGGCTACCGCTGGTCACGGCTGCCCGACCAGCAACTCAAGGGCAAGTCGGCGTCCGTGGTGGCCTACGAACTGCTCGGGACGCGGAACCGGCGCCGGCCGCGACAGCGGAGCGGATTGCCGCCGATGGTCGGGCGGGCCGCCGCCCTGGCCCAGCTGGAGGACCGGGTGGCCGCCGCGCGCGGCGGCGCCGGTCAGCTGGTCGTCGTCCGCGGGGCGGTCGGGCTCGGCAAGTCCCGGCTGCTGGCCGAGCTCGGCGGGCTGCTCGACGAGCGAGGCTTCGTCACGGCGCGGGGCGAGGGCCAGCCGTTCGGCACCCCGACCAGCTATGCGGCGTGGCACCCGGTCTGGCGGCAGCTCCTGCGGGTTCCGGCCAGGCTGAACCCGGCCGATCAGGCTGCCCGGGCCACCCGGCGGGTACGCAAGCTCGAGCCTTCGGTGCTGCAGCGCGTTCCGCTGCTGGGTGCGGCGCTGGGCGTCCCGATCGCCGACAACGAACTGACCGCCCGGCTCGATCCGAAGCTGCGCAAGGCGTCACTGGAGTCGCTGTTGGTGACGCTGCTGGAGCGGCTCACCGACGCGGGTCGTCCGCTGGCGATCCTTCTCGATGACGCTCAGTGGCTGGATCCGTTGTCGGTCGATCTGCTGGGCGCGATCACCCGCTCGGTGATCGACCGACCGGTGCTGCTGGTGCTCGCCCAGCGGTCCGAGACCGGCGACGACGCGCTCGCGGACCTGGCGGAACTGCCGCGGCTGTCGTTGGTCGACCTGGCCGAGCTGGACGCCGAATCCAGCCGCACGATCGCCGCCACCACGTTCGCCCGGCTCGGCTACTCAGACCGCGATGTCTCGGATGCCCTGCTGGACGCGCTGCTCGATCGGGCCGAGGGCAACCCCTACTACCTGGAGGAACTGATCAGCTTCCTGCACCTGCGCGGGGTCGACCTCACCGACCCTTCGGTGCTGCGTTCGGCGGAGCTGCCCGACAGTCTGCAGGGACTCACCCTGAGCCGGGTCGACACGCTGCCCGAGAGCCCGCGGATCACGCTCAAGGTGGCCAGCGTCGTCGGACGCAGCTTCGGGACCGCGATGCTGCACGGCACCTATCCCGAGGTGGGGTCACCGGTGGAGCTGGACGCCCAGCTGACCGACCTGGTCCGGGCCGGCCTGATCGTCCGCGAGACAGCCGAGACCCGGCCCGGCGACGACGCCCACGCCTTCCGGCACGTGATCACGGCGCAGGCGGCGTATGAAGCCATCCCGGTGACGCTGCGGGAACGGCTGCACGAGAACGCCGGCGATTACCTGCTGCGGCATGAGCGGGAAGGCAGCACGATCGGCCTCGACCGGCTCGCCTACCACTACGGACGCAGCGCCAACCTCAACAAGAAGCGGCACTACCTGACCCTCGCCGCCCGGCGTTCCCGCGCCGACTACGCCAACGCCGCCGCCATCGAGCACTATCAGGACCTGCGGTCGATCGTCGAGGACGCGGATCGCTGCGAACTGCTGCTGGAACTGGCCGAGGTGCTCGAGCTGACCGGGGCCTGGGGCGGCGCGGAGCAGGTGCTCAGCGATGCCCTCGCCCTGGCCGAGGCACGGGCGGACGAACTCATGATCGCCCGGATCCGCCGGGCTCTGGCGGAGAACGCCCGCAAGCAGGGCCGCTACGACGAGGCCGGCCGGCTGCTCACCGCGGCCGAAGCGGGCTTCACCGCATTGGGCGACCGGGCGGGGCTGGGCGCCACCCTGCATGTCGCCGCCACCCTCGCCGCACAGCAGGGCCAGTACGACCTGGCCCGGGAACGCTACGAGGCCAGCCTGGTGATCCGCCGCGAACTCGGCGACACCGAACAGATGGCTGCACTATTCAGCAATCTCGCCATCCTCGCCGAATACGCCGGCGACTACCCGCGGGCCCAGGAACTCAACGAGCAGGCGCTCACGCTGCGGCTCGAAGTCGGCAACCGCTGGGCAATCGGGGTCTCCCAGAACAACCTCGGCATGATCGCCCTGCTCAGCGGCGACTACGACGGCGCGGTCGAACGCTTCACCGAGGCGATGCGGCTGAACAGCGAGGTCGGCGATCAGTGGATGGTGGCGATCGCGCACAACAACCTCGGCAACGCCACCCGCGAGCAGGGCCGGCTGGCGGCGTCCGCCCACCACTTCAGCGAGGCGTTGGCCGGCTATCGGCGCCACGCCGACCGATGGGCGCTCGCCATCCTCTTCGAGGACATCGCCGCCCTGGCCGTGTTGCGCGGCGACCATCTGCGCGCGTTGCGGCTGGCCGGTGCCGCCGACGGCGTCCGCGCCGAGCTGGGATCGCCACGCGCACCTGCCCAGCAGGAGACCCTGGACGCGACCCTGGCGCCCGCCCGCGAATCGCTCGGCGACGACGCTGCGCAGGCCGCGGTCGGCTACGGACGGGGCCTCGACCTTGATGCGGGCATCCGGCTCGCCGAGGAGGTCGCCGGGGCTGGTTCTTCATCGGCATAGCCCGAGAGCAGGAGCCCGCATTGATCGGCGTTTCCTAGGTGGATCGCGGCGCGAACGAGTAGGCGGTGGCGAACTCGCCGATCGGGACGGCGGTGTGCACGATCCGGTCGGCAAAGACGTGGACCAGGTTCAGGGCCTGGCCACCGTCCTGGCCGCGCACCCAACCGCCAGGCCCCAGCGGATCGACCGTGTAGCAACTGGCCGCCGCCACCGAGACCGGGATTCCGGCGAAACTGCTGGTCGTGGCGTAGTGCAGGTGCCCGGCGATGATCGCTCGGACATCGGTGCCGCGCAACACGGCGGCGAGTCGTTCCTGTCCGTGCAATTCGATCCCGTCCGACGGCGCGATCACCACCGGGATCGGCGGGTGATGCATCGCGAGCACGGTGCCCCGCGGGGCAGGTGTGGCCAGCACCTGGGCCAGCCACCGAAGTTGATGATCGGCCAGCTCGCCGTGCTCCTGGCCCGGCACGCTCGTGTCGAGCACCACCAGACGCAGACCTTCCAGGTCATGAACGCTGTCGAGCTCGTCGCCGGACGGCTCCTGGTCGAGCAGCAGCGCACGGAACTCAGGCCGCCGATCATGGTTGCCGGACACCCAGACCAGTTGCGCACCCACGTCGGACGCGACGGGCTCGAGCAACTCGCGGGCGCGGCGGTATCCGTCGGGGGCGCCGGCATGGGCGATGTCACCGGTCACCACGATCGCCGCCGGTGCGACACCGCTCGCCACCAGGTGGCGAAGGGCAGCTCTCAGGTGAGCATCGGCGTCGACCATCCCGAACAGCGGCTGCCCATCCGCCGCCAGGTGGAGGTCGCTGAGCTGAACGATGACCTGTTCGGCAGCTGGGTACTGACCCGGTGACATGCGGGCACGGTTCCACGTCGCGTCCGTCCTGGCAAGGTGGATGCGCAGTCAATCGCCCTGGACGATCCGGCTGGCTTGTCGTCGATCTGCTTCAACGACGTCCGGCTGGGGAACCCGACAGATCGCTCAAGCCGTGATGACTTGCAGCCCCTCGAACGAGACCGGAGCCTGCGTCAAACGATGTCCTGAGACATCACAGCGTGCCGGAGAAGGGACTTGAACCCTCACGCCCGAAGGCACAGGAACCTAAATCCT
>NZ_JAPUED010000256.1:0-14651 GCF_027492755.1 Micropruina sp.
TCACCCTGATGAAGGCGATCGAAGCCGGTGCCGACGTGGTCGACACCGCGATCAGCTCGATGTCGCTCGGCCCGGGCCACAACCCGACCGAATCGCTGGTCGCCATGCTCGAGGGCACGGCCTACACGACGAACCTCGACCCCGAACGGCTCACCCGGATCCGCGACCACTTCGCGAAGATCCGGCCCAAGTACGCCGCGTTCGAGTCGGCGACCCTGGTCGACACCGACATCTTCTCCAGCCAGATCCCCGGCGGCATGTTGTCCAACATGGAGAGCCAGCTGAAGGCGCAGGGCGCCGGCGACCGGATCAAAGAGGTGATGGCCGAGGTGCCCCGGGTCAAGGCGGACGCCGGCCACCCGCCGCTGGTCACGCCGTCCAGCCAGATCGTCGGCACCCAGGCGGTGTTCAACGTGCTGATGGGCCGCTACCAGGTATTGACCGGGGAGTTCGCCGACCTGATGCTCGGCTACTACGGCGAATGCATCGGCGAACGGAACCCCGAGGTGGTCGAGATCGCCCGGGCACAGGCCAAGAAGGACCCGATCACCGTCCGTCCGGCCGACCTGCTGCCGCCCGAATGGGACGAACTGGTCAGCCAGGCATCCGCGCTCGACGGCTGTGACGGCACCGATGCCGACGTGCTCACCTACGCGATGTTCCCGCGGGTGGCGCCGGAGTTCTTCAGCCACCGCGCCGAGGGGCCGAAGAACGTCGGCAAGACCCCGGAGCAGCTGGCGGACGCCGCGAAGGCGGCCTCCGATTCGTCGACCGCGGTCACCGGACCGATCACCTACAAAGTCAGCATGGGCGGCCGCGACCACCGCGTGACCGTCGAGAGGGCGTGACGAAACAGATGGCGCAGAATCGAAACAGGACAATGGCCAAGGACATGAAGAAGCGGGTCGCCGAACTGCTCGAGAAGCGGATGGTCACCCGGGCCGGCGGCGGCCAGCAGCGCGTCGACAAGCAGCACGCGGCCGGCAAGATGACCGCCCGCGAACGGATCGACGCGCTGATCGACCCCGACACCTTCCAGGAGATCGGCCTGTTCCGGCGCAACCGGACGGTGACCTTCGGTATGGACACCGCCGACATGCCCGCCGACGGCGTGGTGACCGGCACCGGTGCGGTGCTCGGCCGTCCGGTGCACATCGCCAGCCAGGACTTCACCGTGGCCGGCGGCTCCGCCGGTGAGACCCACTCGAAGAAGGTCGTCGAGATGATGGAGTCCGCGCTCAAGTGCGGCACCCCGTTCGTCTTCATCAACGACTCCGGCGGCGCCCGCGTCCAAGAGGGCATCGACTCGCTGTCCGGCTATTCGCAGGTGTTCTACGCCAACGTGCTGCTCTCCGGCGCGGTGCCGCAGATCTCGATCATCGCCGGCCCGTGCGCGGGCGGCGCGGCGTACAGCCCGGCGCTGACCGACTTCATCATCCAGACCCGCAAGGCCCACATGTTCATCACCGGGCCGAACGTGATCGAGCAGGTCACCGGTGAGAAGGTCAGCCAGGACGCGCTCGGCGGAGCGGACGCCCACATGGCGGTCTCCGGGGTGAACCATTTCGTCGCCGACGACGACGAGCAGGCCATCCTGATCGCCAAGAAGCTGCTCAGCTTCCTGCCGCAGAACAACACCGAGGATCCGCCCCTGGTCGACCCCGACCCCTATGTCGAGTACGACCCGTCACTGCATGGCATCGTCCCGGCCGAGGGCACCAAGGGCTACGACGTCCGCGACGTGATCGGCAAGGTGATCGACCACGCCGACTTCCTCGAGGTGCAGGCCGGCTACGCCCAGAACCTGGTCGTCGGTTTCGGCCGGATCAACGGTCGCAGTGTCGGCATCGTCGCCAATCAGCCCAGCGTGATGGCCGGCGTGCTCGACATCAACGCCTCCGACAAGGGGTCACGCTTCGTCCGGTTCTGCAACGCCTTCAACATTCCGATCGTCACCTTCGTGGACGTCCCCGGCTTCCTGCCCGGCGTCGCCCAGGAGCACGGCGGCATCATCAGGCACGGCGCCAAGATGCTGTACGCCTACGCGGCGGCCACCGTGCCGAAGATCACCGTGGTGCTGCGCAAGGCCTACGGCGGTGCCTACATCGCCATGTCGGCCAAGGATCTGGGCGCCGATCAGGTGTTCGCCTGGCCGACCGCCGAGATCGCCGTGATGGGCGCCGAGGGGGCGGCCTCGGTGGTGTTCCGGCGCGAGATCGCCGCCGCCGACGATCCGGACGCCCGGCGCGCCGAGCTGGTCGAGGAATATCGGGAGACCTTCTCGACACCGTTCGTGGCCGCCTCCCGCGGGCTGGTCGACGATGTGATCGATCCGGGCGACACCCGCCGCAAGGTCGCGATGGCGCTCGAACTGCTGATCGCCAAGCGGCAGCTGCGGCCGGCCAAGAAGCACGGCCTCGGCCCGGTCTGAGCGGAGGAGCGATGACGAAGCAGGACGCCGAACTGCTCGAACTGGTCAAGAAGCTGACCGACCGGGTCGACGCACTTGAGGTCGAGATCAAGGAACTGCGGGTGCTGAACGCCGAGGTTCCCGAGGAGACCCTGGTGGCCATCGCGGCCGCGGTCGCCGCCTACCTGGGCCACCGCGCCAAGCGGCGCCAAGCCCACTTCACCACGTCCGCCATCTGGCAGAGCGGCACCCGCCGCCGGCAGCACGGCCACGAGCCGATGCATCTGCGCTGAAGCGAGGAAGCACAGACATGAAACTGAAAGTCACGGTCAACGGTGTCGGTTACGACATCGAGGTCGACGTCGAAGAGCCGGAGCGCCCCGCCCTCGGCGCGGTGGTGATCGGCGGCGGTGGCGCCGCCCAGCCGACCCGCACCACGGCCTCGGTGAAGGCCACCTCGGCCAACGCGGTGGTGGCCCCCCTGTCGGGCGCGGTCGCCCGCATCCTGGTCGCCGAGGGTGACGAGATCACCGAGGGCCAGGTGCTGCTGGTGCTGGAGGCGATGAAGATGGAGACCGAGATCACCGCGCCGCACGCCGGGACGGTCGCCGCCGTCCTGGTCGGTGAGCGCGATTCGGTGCAGGGCGGACAGGCGCTGATCGAGCTAGCCTGAGGCTCTCACCGAGATTCAGGAGGGCGGCCGATGCCGAAACCCCGCTGGGGCTGGTTCGCGGTCGCCGTCCTGGCCACCGTCACCGGTGTCTGGATGGTCAGTGCCGGCTACTTCAGCCAGACCGGTTCCGGGCCTCCGGGCGGCCCGCTGTTCGCCCTGGTCGCCCTGGTCGCGGTCTGGTCGTTCGGGCGGGCGTTCTTCAACTTCCGCTTCCCGCCGCGCGATAAGGGCTGACGGGTACCCCTCACCCGGTGACCCGGAACACCTTGTGGTTGGCGGCTTGGGCGCGCGGACGGATGACCAGCCGATCCACGTTGACGTGCGCCGGACGGGTCGCCATCCAGCTGATCGCGTCCGCGACGTCCTCGGCCACCAGAGGCCCGGGGACGCCGGCGTACACGGCGTCCGCCTTGGCCTGGTCGCCGTCGAAGCGGGTCAGCGAGAACTCCGGGGTGTGCACCATGCCGGGGGAGATCTCGCACACCCGCACGGGCCGGTCGAACAGTTCCAGCCGCAGTGAACCGGCCAGAGCGCGTTCGGCCGACTTGACCCCGCAATAGCCGGCGTCGCCCTCGTAGGGTGCCTCGGCGGCGGTCGAGGTGACGAAGATCACCGTGCCGGCTGCGGCGTCCAGGGCAGGCAGCAGCGCGCGGGTCACCCGTGCGGCGCCGAGCACGTTGACGTCGTACATCCGCTGCCAGGCGTCGATCTCAGCCTCGGCGACCGGCCTTTGTCCGAGTGCGCCGCCGGCGTTGTTGACCAGTAGATCCAGCTCTTCGCCGACCGTCTCGGCGAGCCGATCGACATCGCCCGCGTCGGTCACGTCGCAGGACACGGCCTGTCCGCCGATCTCGCCGGCCAGGGCCTCGATCCGGTCCGTGCGGCGGGCTGCGCAGATCACTCGATAACCCTGTCCCGCCAGTGCTCGCGCCGTCGCTTCGCCGATCCCACTGCTGGCTCCGGTGACCACCGCTGTTCTGTCTGCCATGCCGCCGATTCTGCCAGTCGGACGCCGGTGGCTACGGTGTCCGGATGGCGCGGGTGGCGATGATCGGGCTGGGACGGATGGGTTCCGGCATGGCCGGACGGCTGCTGGAAGCCGGTCACGACCTGACCGTGGCGAATCGGACGCCGCACCGGGCGGCCTCGTTGCTGGAGCGCGGGGCACGATTGGCGGCCAATCCTGCCGAAGCGGCCCGCGATGCCGACGCCGTGCTGGTCATGGTCAGCGACGACGCGGCCTCGGAGGCGGTGTGGCTGGCCGAGGATGGTGTGCTGGCCGGGTCGCCGCGTCCCGGAGCGGTCGCCATCGAGTGCTCGACGCTGTCCCACGAATGGGTGCTGAGGCTCGCCGGCGAGGTGACTGCCGCTGGGCTGCGCTACCTGGACGTGCCGGTCACCGGCTTGCCGGACGCCGCCGCGCAGGGCCGGCTCACCCTGCTGGCCGGCGCCGCGCCGGACGATCTGGAAGCCGCCGGTCCGATCCTGGAACCGCTGGCCGAACGGGTGGTGCACTTCGGGCCGGTCGGCACCGGTACCGCCTACAAGCTGATCGTGAACCTGATGGGCGCTGTCCAGATCGCCGGTGCGGCCGAGGGGCTGGCGCTCGCTGAGCGGGCCGGCCTCGACCCGGCTCTGTTCGCCGACGCGGTGGCGACAAGCCAGGCGGCGAGCCCGCAGGTCGTCCGCAACATTCGCCGCATGGTGGCCGGCGACCACGACCGAGCCGTGACCTTCTCGGCACAGCTGCGGCGCAAGGACACCGCCTACGCGCTGCAATTCGCCCAGCAGTTGGAGGTCGGGGCCGCACTCGGATCGGTCGCGTTGGAGGGGCTGGAACGGCTGCTCACCGACGGGCGGGGGAGTCTCAACGAAAGCGCCGTGATCGAGGCGGCGCGCGCTCGGCGTCCGTACTGATCGGGCCCCGTCCCAGCGACCGGATCGAATCGTCGCGACGCCTGCCCCGGCGCGGGGCGTCACCGCTAGGCTCCCCTCATGAGTGCGAACCTGATCCTGCTCCGTCACGGCGAGAGCGAATGGAATGCCCTGAACCAGTTCACCGGTTGGGTCGATGTCGACATCAACGAAAAGGGCATCGGCGAGGCCAAGCGCGGCGGTGAACTGCTGAAGAGCAGCGGCCTGCTGCCCGACGTGCTGCACACCTCGCTGCAGCTGCGGGCGATCCACACCGCCGAGCTGGCGCTGCACAACTGCGACCGCACCTGGATCCCGGTCCGGCGCAGCTGGCGGCTCAACGAGCGCCATTACGGCGACCTGCAGGGCAAGAACAAGGCCGAGACCCTGGCCCAGTACGGCGAGGAGCAGTTCATGCTCTGGCGCCGCTCCTACGACACCCCGCCGCCGCCGATCGCCGACGACAACCCGAACACCCAGTTCGACGACCCGCGGTACGCCTTCCTGCCGCCCGAGGCCCGGCCCAAGACCGAGTGCCTCAAGGACGTCGTGGTCCGGATGCTGCCGTACTGGTACGACTCGATCGTGCCCGACCTGCGCGCCGGCAAGACCGTGCTGATCACCGCCCACGGCAACTCGCTGCGCGCCCTGGTGAAGCACCTCGACAACATCTCCGACGATGCCATCGCCGGACTGAACATCCCCACCGGCATCCCGCTGCACTACGAGCTGGACGACGACCTCCGTCCGGTCACCACCGGCGGCACCTACCTCGACCCGGACGCCGCCAAGGCAGCCATCGAAGCGGTCAAGAACCAAGGTAAAAAGTAAGTCCGTCCTGCCGTGGTCGCCCCTGGCTAGGGGTGACGCGTTGTCGGGGCGCGTCCGCTTGCGACGGTCGCTTCGTCCGCTGGCGCGTCCGATGCTTTGTAGTGTCGCTGCGCAGACGCGCCCCGACAACGCTCACAAGTTCCTTGTGCAACCACGGCAGTAGCGGCGGGGATCTGGATCAGGTGCCCGGTTCTGCGCTTTGGCTGCGGCCGGAGTTCTCGTCATCCTGGATTTTGATGCTCTCGTCATCCCGGACTTGATCCGGGATCTCCACCCCTCGGGTACGCGGCCGGAGATCCCGGCGTCCGCCGGGATGACCAGAGGCTGCGTCGGTCGCGCTTGTCGAAACTCGATTGTCGCCCAGCTGATTCCCACGCGCTCAACCAGCCACAGGTAAGTCTTTCAAGTGAGCTACGCGGCACCGGCACGCACCGAGTGCGAGAACCGGACCGGCGCCTGAGCGCACCAGACCGCCCGACTCGCGTCGGCCAAGAGCAGAAGTAGAGCACCGCGACCCCAGGCACTCACCGAGCCGAAGCGAGGCGGAACAACAAAGAAGCGCTCAGGCGACGGTCCAGTTCTCGCCCTCGGGATGGTTGCCGGTGACCACGTAGATCACCCGTCCCGCCATGATCACCGCGTGGTCCGCGATCCGCTCGTAGTAGCGGCCCAGCAGCGCGACATCCACCGCCGCCTCCACCGAGTAGGGCCACTCCGTGCCGAGCAGGATGCGGAACTGGCTCTTGCGCAGCTCGTCCATCTCCTCGTCGGAGTCGGCCAGCTTGGAGGCGTCATGGGCGTTGCGGTTGCTGAGGGCACGACCGGCCGTGGCCACCATCTCCTCGGCGACCCGGGCCATCAGCTCGAAGTTGGGCACCAGGCCCTCGGGCACGGCCGGGGTCGGGTACCGCAGCCGGGCGATCTTGGCGACGTGGCAGGCCAGGTCACCCATCCGGGCCAGGTCGGCCACCATCCGCATCGCGGCCACGATCGTCCGCAGCTCACCGGCCACTGGGGCCTGCCGGGCGAGCAGCACGAAGCAGCGCGCCTCCAGATCATCATGTTGTGCGTCCAGCAGCGCGTCGTCGCTGATCACCTGTTCGGCGACAGCGAGGTCGGCTTCCAACAGCGCCTTGGTGCTCAGCCGGACGGCCGTCCGGACCCGTTCGGTCATGCCGACCAGGTCCGTCACCACGCTGTCCAGATCCTCGCGGTAGCTCTCTCGCATCTCTCCTCTTTCACCGTCACTGCCGATCCGGGCCCGCTCCACCCTATGCCTGGGCGTTGGCCGCGGAACCACCCCCGGCGACGAGTGGGTGAACAGTCGGTGAACTCTGGCCGGGTCGCGCGAAACGGGCCCGCGCGGGCCGGCGGCGGTGCGCTTATGATCGGCAACTGTGAGCCCGCTCGTCGCCAGCGTTCTGGGGGGTGTCGTGGGCGTTCTCGCGACACTGCTCGGCCTCGTCATGTGGCGGACGCGACAGCAGCCCGCCGAGCCGATCCCGGCGCCCCTGCTCTCGTCGGCGCTGAAGACGACCATCGAGCACCTGCGCGGGCCCGCGGCGGTACTCGGCCCGCACGACGAGATCCTCGCCCAGTCGCTGACCGCGGCGTCCTCGGGGGTGGTGCGCGGCAGTCGGCTGGCCCGCACCGAGATGCTGGAACTGGTCCGTGAGGCCCGCCGCGAAACCGAGCCGGGCGTCCTCAACGTCGATCTGCCGACCAGTCCTGGCCTGCCCAGCCGACGGCTGGCCCTGCGGGTCGCGCCGTTGGGTGACGGGCTGGTCCTGCTGGTCGCCGACGACCGCTCCGAAGCGTTGCGGATCGACGAGACCCGCCGCGATTTCGTCGCCAACGTCACCCACGAGCTGAAGACCCCGATCGGCGCGTTGTCGTTGCTGTCCGAGGCGATCGCCGGCGCCGCCGACGAACCGGACGCGGTGCGTCACTTCGCCGGCCGGATGTCCACCGAGACCGCACGGCTGAACGAGCTGATCTCGCAGATCATCGCGCTCTCCCGGCTGCAGTCCAGCGACCCCTTGCTGGCCGCCGTCCCGATCGAGATCGACGAGGTCGCCGACGCCGTGCTCGACCAGTTCCGCGATCAGGCCGACAGCCACCAGATCGTGCTCAGTCACCAGCGCACCCCCGGGATCACCATCCGCGGCGATCAAGGCCAGATCGAGGCGGCGTTGCGCAATCTGGTGCAGAACGCGATCGCCTACTCCGAAGCCGGAGCCCGGGTGGCGCTGACCACCCGCCGAGTACGCGACGCGGCCGGTGACTGGGTCGAGGTCAGCGTCTCCGACAACGGCATCGGCATCTCCGAGGCCGACCAGGCCCGGGTGTTCGAACGCTTCTTCCGGGTCGACTACGGCCGCAGCCGAGCGCACGGCGGCACCGGGCTCGGCTTGTCGATCGTCAAGCACATCGCCGCCGCGCACGGGGGCACCGTGAGCCTGTGGAGCCGGCTCGGGCAGGGCTCCACGTTCACGCTGCGGCTCCCGGCACTCCAGCCGGAAACCGAGGAAGGGAGCGCCGCATGACCAGGGTGCTATTGATCGAGGACGAGGACGCCTACCGCGAGACCCTCGGCTATCTGCTCCGCAAAGAGGGCTTCGACGTCGTCGAGGCTGCGGACGGCACCAGCGGGCTGGCCGAGTTCGACCGGGGCGGCGCCGACATCGTGCTGCTCGACCTGATGATGCCCGGGCTGCCGGGCACGGAGGTGTGCCGGCGGCTGCGGGCGCACAGCTCGGTGCCGGTGATCATGGTCACCGCCCGCGACGACGAGATCGACAAGGTCGTCGGCCTCGAACTGGGTGCGGACGACTACGTCACCAAGCCGTTCAGCCATCGCGAGCTGGTGGCTCGGATCCGGGCGGTGCTGCGCCGTGGCCAGGACGTCGAGCTGGAGCCGGACGTGCTCGAGGTCGGCGGCGTCCGGATGGATGTGGAGCGGCACGAGGTGTGGGTGCGTGGCGAGCAGGTCAAGCTCGCCCTGAAGGAATTCGAGCTGCTGGAGATCCTGCTCCGCAATGCCGGCCGGGTGATGACCCGCGGCCAGCTCATCGACCGGATCTGGGGTGCCGACTATGTCGGCGACACCAAGACGCTGGACGTGCACGTCAAGCGGCTGCGGGCCAAGGTTGAGGCCGATCCCGCCGAGCCGGCGCTGCTCGTCACGGTGCGTGGCCTGGGCTACAAATTCGAGGCCTGATCAGCTGCCTGTTGAGCTTCTCGCGACCCGCCCTGCCAACTCCTGCACCTCGGCAGGAGCCAATTCCGTCATCCCGGGCTTGACCCGGGATCTCGGTCACCCGCTGAGGTCTGGACAAGCGTGACCAACGGTTGAGCGGTCTCGACGAGCTCGACCAGCGGTGGGGTCGGCGGGTCAGCCGACGGTGATGTGCTGGAACTCCGGCTCGTCCGAGGAAAGGACGGGGGCGACCAGGGTAACCGGGCCGGCCTTCGCGAAGGTCAGCGTCACATCGGCGAGCAGGCCCGGCTTCAGGTCGGGCGAGGTCACCGCGATCCGCACCGGGGCGTCGGTCAGCACCGTCAGCGTGTTGGCGGCCAGGGTCGCGGGTAGGCCGGTGCTGGTCACCACCAGCGGGCTGCCGAGGCTGCCGTCCGACTTCTGCGGCGTCCCGGTCACGCCGGTTAGGGTGTCGTTGCTGTAGGTCGCCACCGAGGCGCTCAGCACGCCACGGCCGGTGTTGTCGGCGATGATCAGGACGTTTCGCACCATCACCGAGCCAACGGACGAGTTCACACCCTCAGCCGGCGTGTATGGCTGCAGGGTCTGCGCGTTCATGCCGCAGCCGGTCAGGGCCAGCGCGAGCGGTACGCACAGGCTGACGCCGATTCGCCGGAGGGTGCTGGCCATCTGAGACTCCTTGTGGTCGCCGTTTTGGGGGTCAGCCTAACGAATTGCGCCGCGGTTTGGGGGTGTCGGGCGGTGTCGTTCCGGAGAGGCTCGCGGGGCGTCCATCGGCAAAGAAAACAACATGAATAAACGTTGGAGGAAGTTGTAAAACCCCCGAGTCTGTTGACAAAGCCAAATGAAGCGGTAGAGTTCAACATGAACCAACGTCAGTGAGGAGGTTGTGCCCACATGTACGCAGAAGAGCGCCAGCGGACGATCGTCAGTCTCGCGCTGCGATATGACAGGGTCGCCGTCACCGAGCTGGCCCAGCGCTTCGATGTCACGACCGAAACGATCCGCCGCGACCTCGATGTGCTCGACCGGCGCGGCATTCTGCGCCGGGTGCACGGCGGCGCCGTGCCGGCCGAGAACGTCCGGCTCGTCGAGACCGCTGTGGCCGACCGGGAACCCGCGTTCTCGGTGCAGAAGGGCCGGATCGCCCACGCGGCGCTGCGCTTCCTGCCCACCGGCAGCGGCTCGACGGTGCTGATCGACTCGGGCACCACCACAGCCCGATTCGCCGCGGCGATGGGCGGCAACCAGCAACACACGGTGATCACCAACTCGGTGCCGATCGCCTCGCAGCTCGCGCTGCTTGGTGGCCCGGTGCAGCTGGTCGGCGGGCGCGTCCGGGGCCTGACCCAGGCGACCGTCGGCGGCGAGACCGTGGAGGCGCTGGGGCGGCTCTACTGCGATGTCGCCTTCCTCGGCACCAACGGCCTGAGCGTCGGCCACGGCCTGTCCACGCCGGACAGCGACGAGGCTGCGGTGAAGCGGGTGATGGTGCGCGCGGCGCGTCGCCGGGTGGTGCTGGCCGATTCGTCGAAGGTCGGTGCCACGCTGCTGGTCAGCTTCGCGGCACTCAATGATGTCGAAGTGCTGGTAACCGACTCCGGATTGCAGGAAGCTGATCGCCAGCAGCTAGTCAACGCAGGATTGGAGGTCGTCGTCGCATGATCATTACCCTCACCGCGAACCCGAGCCTCGATCGGACCGCCAGCTTGGACGCGCCATTGGCGCGGGGGCAGGTCCAACGAGTCAGTGGGGTCACCGTGGAGCCGGGCGGAAAAGGGGTCAATGTGGCCCGCGCCATTCACTACGCAGGCCAGAGTGTCCGGGCGGTTCTGCCGGCGCCGGACGAAGACCCGATCCTGGCCGCCTTGCGCCAGCTCGGTGTCGACTACCGCACGGTCGCGGTGGCGGAGGGGGTACGGATGAACCTCACGCTCACCGAGCCGGACGGCACCACCACCAAGCTCAACGAGCCCGGTCCGCGGCTCAGCGACGCCCAGATCGAGGAACTGGCCGCCCTGGTGGTCAGCGAGGCCGCGGACGCCGAATGGGTGGTGCTCTCGGGTTCATTGCCGCCGGGTGTGCCGGCCGACTTCTACGCCACCCTGGTCCGCCGGCTCCGGCCGCTCGGGGTCAAGGTGGCCGTGGACACCTCCGACGATCCGCTGCAGGCGCTGGTCGACAACTTCCCCGACGCCGCCCCCGACCTGCTCAAGCCGAACTCGGACGAGCTCGCGCAGCTCACCGGCGCGGACGCCGAGGAACTCGAGGCGGCGGCCAAGGCCGGCGACCCGAGCGCGGCGGTGGCCGCCTCGCGCAGCCTGGTCGAACGCGGCGTCACCGCGGTGATGGGCACCCTGGGTGCCTCCGGTGCGGTCCTGGTGACCGCCGAAGGTGCCTGGCATGCCAGCCCGCCGCCCATCGTCCCGCGCAGCACCGTGGGTGCGGGCGACTCATCGGTGGCCGGCTATGTGCTGGCCGACTGCGGGGGAGAAGCCGCCCCCGGACGACTCCGAACCGCTGTGGCGTACGGCTCCGCCGCGGCATCCATGGCCGGAAGCGCTCTGCCCAGGCCCGAGCACCTCAACACCGCCGACGTCGTCATCACCGACCTCGGCTGATTACAGAACCCTGAAAGGACACACCAAATGTCGCAGGACCTGATCACTGCTGATCTGGTTGTGCTCGACGTCGATCTTGGCCCGACCAAGAACGATGTGATTCACAATCTGGCCGAACTGGTCGCCAAGGCCGGTCGGGCCGACGCGTCCGGTCTCGAGGCCGACGCCCTGGCTCGCGAGGCCAAGGCTGCCACCGGTCTGGGTGGCGGGATCGCCATCCCGCACTGCCGCTCCGCCGCCGTCACCACCAACTCGCTGGCGTTCGCCCGGCTCTCGCCGCCGGTCGACTTCGGGGCCTTCGACGGCCCCGCCGACATCGCCTTCATGATCGCCGCCGCCGAAGGCTCCGACGACGCCCACCTGGAGCTGCTGGCCCTGCTGGCCCGCAACCTGGTGCGCGCCGAGTTCACCGACGGCCTGCGCAACGCGGCCACCCCGGACGACGTCGTCGCCTTGGTCAACGCCGCGATCCATCCCGAGGAAGAGGCGGCACCGGCGGCCGCGGCCGCCGCTCCGGCAGCCGCCGCGGCCTCGGATGAGAAGGTCGTGCTGGTGGCCGTCACCGCCTGCCCGACCGGCATCGCCCACACCTTCATGTCCGCCGACGCCCTCGAGCAGGCTGCCAAGGCGGCCGGTGTCGAACTGCACGTCGAACCGCAGGGCTCCGGCAAGGTGACCCCGATCGATCCGGCGATCATCGCCGGCGCGTCCGCGGCGATCTTCGCCACCGATGTCGGCGTCCGCGACAAGGAGCGGTTCGCCGGCCTGCCGGTGATCGAGTCCGGCGTCAAGCGGGCCATCAACGAGCCGGCCAAGATGATCGAGGAGGCCGTCGCGGCCGCCAAGGATCCCAATGCTCGCAAGGTCAGCGGCGACGCCTCCTCCGCGGCGGCAAGCGCCGGCGGCAGCCAGCTGAGCGTCGGCAAGCGCATCCAGCAGGCGCTGATGACCGGCGTCTCGTACATGATCCCGTTCGTCGCCGCCGGCGGTCTGATGATCGCGCTCGGCTTCGCGATGGCCGGCTTCGACATCGCGCTCGCCCCCGGCGTCCAAGGCGCCCGGACCTGTGACGTCCTGCCGTTCCTCGACCCGGCCACCTGCGCGGCTGCGCAAGCGGCCGGCGCTGACGGCGACACCATCGGCAGCCTCATCATGGCGGCCGGCTGGAACGCCGGGTTCATGAACTACATCGGCTTCCTGCTCTTCACCATCGGTGGCGCCGCGTTCGGCTTCCTGCTGCCGGCCCTCTCGGGCTACATCGCCTTCGGCCTCGCCGGTCGTCCGGGCATCGCACCGGGCTTCGTCGGCGGCGTCATCGCCGGCGCCCTGGGTGCAGGCTTCCTCGGTGCCCTGGTCACCGGCTTGCTGGCTGGCGTGATCGCGCTGTGGATGTCGAACTGGAACGTGCCACGTTGGCTGGCGGGTCTGATGCCCGTGGTGATCATTCCGCTGCTGGTGACGGCCGCCGTCGGCCTGATCATGTACCTCCTGCTCGGCAGCCCGTTGAAGGCGATCACCGACGGCCTGACCAACGGGTTGAACGGCATGGCCGCCAGCGGTGCGGGCGTGTTCCTCGGCCTGGTGCTCGGCTTGATGATGTGCTTCGACCTCGGTGGTCCGGTGAACAAGGCGGCCTACCTGTTCGCCACCGCCGGCCTGGCGGCGCAGACTGATGCCTCGTTCCAGATCATGGCGGCCGTGATGTGCGCCGGCATGGTGCCCCCGTTGGCGTTGGCGCTGGCCACCACCGTGCGGTCGAAGCTGTTCACCGAGGTGGAGTTGGAGAACGGTCGCGCCGCTTGGTTGCTCGGTGCCGCGTTCATCTCCGAAGGCGCCATTCCGTTCGCGGCCTCCGACCCGCTGCGGGTGATTCCGTCGATGATGCTGGGCGGTGCGGTCACCGGCTCGCTCTCCATGGCGCTGGCCGTCGGCTCCCGGGCCCCGCACGGTGGTCTGCTGGTCGTGCCGCTGATGACCAACGCCTTGGGCTTCCTGATCGCGCTCATCGCGGGCGTGATCGTGGCCGGTATCGCGGTGATCGCCGCGAAGCAGTTCTGGCCGGTCAAGCAGGTCGCTACGGCCTGACCTCCGACCCACTCCGGGCCCGTCGGCACTGTGCCGGCGGGCCCGGAGTCGTCTGTCGACGCCTGCGACGTTTGGTGTTGTCAGAGCCGTTTTGGCCGCTCCAATTTCGCGATCCGGACGCCTCGGCGGCACACCGCAGATGCCCTTGTCAACCCCCCAAAGTGCCTCTGGCTAGGACGAACGTTTCGAATATTGGACGCTTACGTGCTACCATGGATGTCTGGGAAAGGGGTCTATTAGATGACTTTTGAGGTCGGTGAGACGGTGGTCTACCCCAATCATGGGGCAGCCGTTATCGAAGACATTGAAACCCGGACGATCAAAGGCGAGGACAAGCTCTACCTCGTACTGCGCATCGTCGGCCAGAACGATCTGGTGGTTCGGGTCCCGGCACAGAACCTCGACGAGATCGGCGTCCGCAACGTAGTGGACGCGGACGGTCTCGAGCGGGTGTTCTCCGTGCTCCGGGCGCCGCACACCGAGGAGCCCACGAACTGGTCGCGTCGCTACAAGGCAAACCTTGAGAAGCTGCACTCCGGCAACGTGATGAAGGTCGCCGAGGTGGTCCGTGATCTGTGGCGGCGCGAGCGTGAGCGCGGGCTGTCGGCCGGCGAGAAGCGCATGCTCGCCAAGGCTCGTCAGATCCTGGTTTCCGAACTGGCACTGGCAGAGAAGGTCGAGGAAGACCGCGCCGAGGTCCTGCTGGACGAGGTTCTGGCTTCCTGATCAACGGTCACTGAAACCGGCCGTCGCGAAAGCGGCGGCCGGTTTTGCGTTTTCCAGGGCCTGTGTTTGCCCGGCCTATTTCGTCATCCCGGTCTGTTCTGTCATCCCGGTGAACGCCGTCATCCCAGCCCACTCCGTCATCCCAGCCCACTCCGTCATCCCAGCGAATGC
>NZ_JAPUED010000256.1:14751-17335 GCF_027492755.1 Micropruina sp.
TCCGTCATCCCAGCCCACTCCGTCATCCCAGCGAATGCCGGGATCTCAGCCGGGATCTCTGCCGTCCGTCCCTGCGCGGGAAGTGCGCGGGGAGATCTCGGGGCGGAGCTCGGGATGAGGCGGCCCTCAGAACTGCAAAAAGATTCAGTGTGCGCAGAGTCTTGCACATAGTGCGTCTGCGGACTTAGGGTTCCGGCATGGCAGCAGGGCAGCTGGATGCGCTTGACGCGTATCGGACGATGTGGCGGATCCGCCTTTTCGAGGAGGCGGTCGAAGACCTCTACGGACGGGGCATGATGCACGGCACCATGCACCTGTCCATCGGTCAGGAGGCGGTGCCGACCGGTGCCTGCGCGGCGTTGAGCGAGGGCGACCAGATCACCTCGACGCACCGCGGGCACGGGCATTGCATCGCCAAGGGCGCCGACCTGGGCCGGTCGATGGCCGAACTGCTGGCCCGCGACAACGGCTACTGCCGGGGCCGCGGCGGCTCGATGCACATCGCGGACGTCGCCACCGGCAACCTGGGCGCCAACGGCATCGTCGCCGGCGGACCGCCGATCGCGGCGGGCGCGGCGCTGAGCAACCAGCTGCGCGGCACCGACCAGGTCTGCCTGTGCTTCCACGGCGACGGCGCGGTCGGCGAGGGCGCCTGGCACGAGGCACTCACCCTGGCGTCGATGTGGAGCCTGCCGGTGGTGTTCATCTGCGAGAACAACAAGTACGGCATGTCGATGTCCAGCGAGAAGGCATTCAAGGTCGAGCACATGAGCGACAAGGCCGCCGGCTACGGCGTCCCGGGCGAGACCGTGGACGGCAACGACGTCGAGGCGGTCTTCGAGGCGGTCAGCCGGGCTGTGCAGCGGGCCCGGGCCGGTGACGGGCCGACCTTCATCGAGGCGCTCACCTACCGCTGGCGCGGCCATTCCAAGTCCGACAAGAACCTGTACCGCACCCGCGAAGAGATCGCGCAGTGGCGCGCCGACGACCCGATCGCGGCCTACGCCGACGTCCTGCTGGAGCGCGGCACCGTCACACAGGAGGAGCTGAACCAGGTGTCCGATCAGGTGCGCAGCGAGATCCGTGAGGCCGTCCGGTTCGGCACCCAGGGCGAGGAGCCGACGGTAGAGGCGATGCTGGCCGGCGTCTACGCGCCGTCCCCGGTGGACGCCCGTCCGGTGGAGGCCCGGGCATGAGCGGCACCCGCAGCATGACCTACGCCGAGGCCGTCCGCGAGGCGATGGCGCAGGCGATGACCGACGACGACCGGGTCTTCCTGATGGGTGAGGACGTCGGCGTCTACGGCGGCGCGTTCGGCGTCAGCAACGACCTGTACCAACGCTTCGGCACCGACCGGGTTCGGGACACCACCATCTCCGAGCTGGGCATCGTCGGCATGGGCGTCGGTGCGGCGCTCACCGGGATGCGGCCGATCGTCGAGATCCAGTTCTCCGACTTCCTCTGCCAGGCCATGGACCAGGTGGTGAACCAGGCCGCCAAGCTGCACTTCATGGTCGGCGGGCAGGCCGACGTCCCGTTGGTGATCCGGGCGCCGGGTGGCTCCGGGACCGGTGCCGCCGCTCAGCACAGCCAGTCTCTGGAGGCGTGGTTCGCGCACATCCCCGGGCTCAAGGTGGTGATGCCGTCCAACGCGACGGACGCCGGCTCGCTGCTGCTGGCCGCCCTGGAGGATCCCAACCCGGTGCTGGTGCTGGAGCACAAGCTGCTCTACAAGCAGACCTTCGAAGTGCCCGAGGAGTTTCCCAGGGCGTACCTGGGCGAGGGCACGATCGCCCGCGCCGGCACCGATCTGACCATCGTGGCCACCTCGGTCGAGGTGCAGCGCTCGCTGGAGGCTGCCGAGCAGCTGGCCGCGTCCGGGATCAGCGCCGAAGTGATCGACCCTCGCACCATCAAGCCGTTGGACGTCGACCTGATCCTGGGTTCGGTGTCCCGGACCGGACGGGTGCTGCTGGTGCAGGAGGCCGCCAAGACCGGCGGCTTCATGGCCGAGGTGTCGGCCAGCATCGCCGAATCGGAGGTGTTCGGCGACCTGCAGGCGCCGATCCGGCGGCTCTGCGGCCTGGACACCCCGATTCCCTACAGCCCGAAGCTGGAGCGGGCCACCGTCCCGCAGGTCGAGGACATCGTCGCCGCGGCGTCCGCGCTGGTCGGGGAGTGGTGAACGATGCCCCGAGTCCCGCTGTTGATGCCGAAGATGTCGATGACGATGGAGTTCGGCACCGTCGAGGAGTGGCTGGTCGAGGTCGGCGGGCCGGTCACCGACGGTGACGCCGTGGTGGTGGTGACCACCGACAAGGTCGACATGGACGTCGAGTCGACCTGCGACGGCACCCTGGTAGAGATCCTCGCCCAGTCCGGCGAGCAGGTGCCGGTCGGCCAGCCGATCGCCTGGATCGAGACCGAGAAGGACGACCTGCTCGGCGACCTCTTCGCGCCCCCTCGTGACGAGGCGGCTCCTGGTGCCGAGGCGACTTCTCGTCATCCCGGGCTTGCCCCGGGATCTCAGGGTGACGGACGAGTTGCGGCAGAGATCCCGGCGTCCGCCGGGATGACGGAGGCC
>NZ_JAPUED010000256.1:17435-31116 GCF_027492755.1 Micropruina sp.
ACGGACGAGTTGCGGCAGAGATCCCGGCGTCCGCCGGGATGACGGAGGCCACCGGGGTGACGGAGACCGCCGCGACGATGGAGGCCGCCGCGACGACAGAGCCGACCGGTTCCACCGGCGACGGGCGTGCTCCTCGGGCGGTGCCGTTGGCTCGCAAGCTGGCGGCGCGGGCCGGCATCGACCTGGCTACCGTGCAGCCGTCCGGGCCGCATCGCACCATCCGGGCGCGGGACGTGCGGGCTGCGATCGAGAGCGGCCCACCGCTGGTCGAGACCCCACCGTCAGCCGAGGTTTCGACAAGCTCAACCAGCGCGGGGGTTTCGACAAGCACAACCGGCGCGGGTGTGGTCTCGACAAGCTCGGTTTCGATCAGCTCGACCACCGGGGGCGGGAGCGGCGAGCAGGGCGAACTGCTGGGCGACGCCAAATCCCGCCGGATCCGGGTGGCGACCGCGCGGGTGCTGGAATCCACCGCACTCATTCCCCAGTTCACCGTGTGGCGGGCGCTCGACCTGAGCCGGCTCGCGGTGGCGCGCAAGGCGTCCCTGGCCGGCGTCAGCTGGAACACCATCCTGCTGCGCGCCTACGCCCTGATGTTGCGCGAATACCCCGCGCTCAACGGCAGCTGGGCCGGCGACGGCGTCCGCACCAACCCGCGGATCGGGGTGGCGCTGGCGATCGACACCCCCGCCGGCCTGCTCGCACCGGTGCTGCGCGATCCCCACACCCTGGGGATCCGGGCGCTGGACGCGGCGATCAAGGAACTCGCCGCGGCGGTGAAAGCGGGGAAGGCTGACCCGAGCGCGATGGGGGGCGGCACCGGCACGGTGTCCAACCTCGGATCGTTCGGTGTCCAGCGGTTCAACGCACTACTGACCCCACCCCAAGCGACGGCGCTGTCGCTGGGCACGGTCGAGGTGCGCCCGGTCTTCGATGCCGACGGGGCCGTGCGGCCCCGGACGGTCTGCGAGGCCGGACTCACGCTCGACCATCGGGTCGCCGATGGAGCGGACGCCGCCAGGGCGTTCGCCACCATGCAGGCGGTCCTGGAAGACCCCTTCCTGCTGCTCGGCTGAGCTTCAGGAAGGGCGGCGCGGAGAACGAACTCCGAGCCGACACACCATCAACACGAAACAGTGAAAGGAGGGGATCACATGGATGCAATCACTTGGTTCGCCGAGAACTTCATCGGACTGTTCAAGGCGGCCGCAGAGAGCTTCACCGGCCTGGTCACCGGCATTCTGCCGTTGCTCATCGTGCTGCTGACAGCGATGTATGCGATCACCACATGGATCGGCGAGGAGCGGGTCACCCGTGCCGTGCAGTGGGCCGGCAAGTACGCGCTCACCCGCTACACGATCATGCCGATCATCGCGGTGATCATGCTCACCAACCCCATGGCCTACTCGTTCGGCCGGTTCCTGCCCGAGAAGTACAAGCCGGCGTTCTACGACTCGGCGGTGTCCTTCGTGCACCCCGTGACGGCGTTCTTCCCGCACGCCAACGCAGGCGAGATCTTCGTCTGGATGGGGGTTGCGGCCGGTGTCCAGTCGGTCAGCCAAGGTGCCTATGCGCGCCTGGCGGCAATGTATTTCCTGGTCGGCATCGTGGTCATTCTGATCCGCGGCATCGTGACCCAGTGGATCACCCAGCTGCTGATCAAACGCGGCGGGCACCAGGAGCGCTTCGATGAGTTCGACGCCGCCTACGCGGCCGGTCACATCCAGGGAGCGAAGTCATGAGCTACCAGAGCGTGAGCATCCGCAAGGGACGCGGGGGCTGGGGTGCGGGCCTGACCCTCACTCCGACGGATGAGAAGAAGGTCGTCCTGTCGGTGACCAGCGGTGGCATCCACCCGGTCGCCGCGAAGATCGCGGAGCTGTCCGGCGCCGAGGCCGTCGACGGCTTCACCAACCAGGTACCGGACGCCCAGGTGCTGTGCGCGGTGATCAACTGCGGCGGCACCGCCCGGATCGGGGTCTACCCGCGCAAGCGGATCCCCACCGTGGACGTCTACCCGGGTGAGCCCGGCGGCCCGCTGGCCCAGTTCATCACCGAGGACATCTTCGTCTCGGCGGTGACGCCCAACGAGGTCTCGCTGGCGGGCGAGGTGGTCGAGACCACCCCGGCGGTCTCCGAGCAGGTCGGCGCCATGGACGCCGACCGGGCCAAGTACGAGGCCCAGAAGGCGCAGGCCAAGGAGGCTGCCAAGGCGGCCGGCGGGTTCACCAAGCTCGTGGTCGGCTTCGGCGAGGCGATCGGCTACTTCATCAACACGCTGCTGTCCTCGGGCCGGCAGGCGATGAAGCTGGTGCTGAACACGATCATCCCGTTCATGGCCTACGTGTCGCTGCTGATCGGCATCGTCACCTACACCGGTGTGTCGAAGTGGATCGCCAACGGCGTCACCCCGCTGGTCAGCAATCCGTTCGGGCTGATCCTGCTCGGCGTGATCACCGCCATCCCGGTGCTCTCGCCGATCCTCGGTCCGGGTGCGGCGATCGCCCAGGTGGTCGGCGTCCTGATGGGCCAGCAGATCGCGGCCGGCGCACTGCCGGTGCAGTACGCGCTGCCGACCCTGTTCGCCATCAACGGCCAGGTCGGCTGTGACTTCATCCCGGTCGGGCTGTCGCTGGGCGAGGCGGAACCCGAGACGGTGTCGGTCGGCGTGCCGGCGGTGCTGTTCTCGCGGTTGATCACCTCCCCGGTCGCCGTGCTGATCGCCTACCTGGCCTCGTTCGCCATCTGATCGCTGGTCGAGCTTGTCGAGACCCGCACCCGTTGGGGGAGCTTGTCGAGGCCCGGATGGTTTCGACAAGCTCAACCAGCGGGGGTTCCGCCCAGGCTCGACCCGCCGAACCACCCACCCCCACGTCAACGAAGACAAAGAACGCAAGGAAGAACCCATGGCACAACAACTGTGGTCGGCGACCGTCGACCGAATCGGTGAGTTCACCGCAGAGATGTTCGAGGGCGGCTGCTACATCCTGTTCGGCGAACCGCTGCCCGACGCGCTGGCCGACGTCAGCCTGGTGCACAAGACCCGCCAGGCGCCGAGCCGTCCGATCCGGGCCGGTGACACCCTCGAGTTGGGCGGCGTCGCACTGACGCTCGATGAGGTCGGAGAACTGGCGAACCTGAATCTCACCGACCTCGGCCACATCGTGGTCTACGTCAACAGCCCCGAGCAGGCCCTGCTGCCGGGCGCGGTGAAGGCCAGCGGCCCGTCTCGCCCCCAACCCACGGTGGGCTCGCCCATCGTCATCGCGGGGGACTGAGCCATGGGCTGGGAGTTCGCCGCCCTGCTGATCGGCGCCCTGGTGGTTTCGCTGATGCTCGGCCTGTGGCAGCAGGCTCGCTACGCCCGCTCGGTCAACGCGATGGTCCGTCAGCATCATGGTGCCGGTCGGCTGCTGGTCACCGGCCGGGGGCTGGGCAAGCTCCGGGGAACGATCGTGATGCTGGTGGTGGACGACTCGGCCGATCAGGTGATCGCGGCCCAGGCGCTGCGCGGCTCGACCATCTTCGCCAGGGCGAAGGACGCGCCGCAGTTGCTGGGCCCGGTCGCCACCCTGCCCGGACGCGCCGGCGACAAGCAGACCGGCAAGGCCATCGAGATGGCGCTGGACCAGCTCAAGGCCACCCGTGCCCGGGCCAAGGACAACCGGATCCGGGACAACAAGGTCAACAACAACTTGGTGAGCACCCCCGCGCCCAGCGCCGGAGGTGCCAGGAGGAAGGTGCAACCATGAGTTACAGTCAACGGCTGCTCGCCCGCGAGCGCAGCGTCGGACGTCCGGTCCGGGTCGGGGTCGTCGGGGCGGGCCAGATGGGTTCCGGACTGGTCGCCCAGATCAACCGGGTCCCCGGCCTGTTCATGTCGGCCGTCGCCGACATCGACGTCACCCGCGCCGAGCGCGCCCTGGCCGGCGCCGGTTGCGACCGGGTGACCACCACCGACGATCTGACCGATGCCGCCGCCGTGATCGAGGCGGGCGAGTCGGTGGCGATCAGCGACGGCCTGGCACTGACCAGGCTGCCCTTGGACGTCATCGTCGAGGTCTCCGGCGTTCCGGACGTGGCGGCCGAGGTCGCCTACGCCAGCCTGCTCGCCGGCAAGGACACCCTGCTGATGACCGTCGAGGCCGACGTGACGGTCGGGCTGCTGCTGGCCGGCATGGCGAACGCCGGCGGGGCCATCTACAGCATCTGCCGCGGCGACGAGCCGGTCGAATGCCTCAAGCTGATCGAATACGCCGAGGACATCGGCCTCGAAGTGGTGGTGGCAGGCAAGGGCAAGAACAACCCGAACCGGCCCACCGACACACCCACCGATGTCCGGGACGAAGCCATCGCCAAGGGCATGAACCCGAAGATGCTCAGCTCGTTCACCGACGGCACCAAGACCCAGGTCGAGATGTGCGCGCTGTCCAACGCCACCGGCTACCCGGTCGACGTGCCGGGCATGCACGGCGTCCCGTGCTCGATCGACGAGCTGGCCACGAAGCTGGTGCCCGCCTCCGACGGCGGCATCGTCGACCACGACGGGCCGGTCGTCGAGTACGTCACCGGCAACGTCGCGCCCGGCGTCTTCGTGATCGTGAAGTCGGGCAACGACGTGGTGACCCACGAACTCGACTACCTCAGGCTCGGCACCGGCCCCTACTACGCGATCTACCGGCCCTACCACCTGGCCTCGATCGAGGCGAACCTGTCGATCGGTGAGGCCGTCATCGACCGCAGGCCCAGCTTCCAGCCCAGCACCTGGACCTCTGAGGTCGTCGCCGTCGCGAAGAGCGACCTGAAGGCCGGGCTGAGGCTGGAGGGGATCGGCGGACACCACGTCTATGGCCAGGCGATGCCGGCCGGCGAGGCCCGTGACCACAACAGCCTGCCGGTGGGGCTGGCCGCCGGCTGCGTACTCACCCGCGACGTCGCCGCCGGCCAGAAGCTCAGCTACGCCGATGTCACCGTGGACGAGACCAGGCCGATCGTCGCGATGCGACGGCTGCAGGACGCCATGCTGGCCAACGGCACACTCGGGAGTCGCTGATTCACGGTAACCTCCCGCATCGGAGGGGAGGCCCGATGGCTGCCGCACGATCGATCGACACGCTCGTCCGAGCCGCGCGCCTCTACTACGAGGACGGCCTCTCCCAGGGTGAGGTGGCGCGTCGGATGGGCCTGTCCGGCGCCACCGTCTCCCGGGTGCTGGCCGCCGCTCGTGAGCGGGGAATCGTCGAGGTCCGCATCCACGATCCGCGCTCACCGGTCCGGCGAGTGGCCGACCTGGAGCGGCAGTTGGTGGAGAGGTTCGGTCTCACCGATGCCCGGGTGGGCACGCCGAACGGCGGCCCCGCGCAGGCGCTGCACATGGTCGGACGCCTCGCCGCCGACCTGTTCGGTGAGCGGATCGGCCAGATGAACCGGGTCGGACTCAGTTGGGGCAGCACCCTGGAAGCGTTCGTGGCCGAGGTGCCGGAACGGGTGGCGGCGGTGCAGGTGCTGCCGCTGGCCGGCGGCAATCCGGGTCTCGACAGCGCGGGGGCCGGCGGCACGTTGGTGCAGGCGCTGGCCCGGCGCTGTGGTGTCGAGCCGAGCCGGTTCCTGGCACCCGCCATCGTCGAATCGCCGCAGACCAAGGCCGCGATCACCTCCGAATCGGCGATCCGCAAGGCATTGGAGCAGGCTGCCCTGGTCGACCACGCGTTCGTCGGCATCGGCACGTTCGGCGTCCGGTCCTCAGCGACCATCGTCGAGGACATGAGGCTGTCCGAGGCGGAGTCGGCGACCTTCCTGGCGCAGAAGCCGGCCGGTGACCTGACCGGACGGTTCTTCGACGACGCCGGCCAGGAACTCGGCTCGCCCACCTCGGACCGGGTGATCGCCGTCACTCTGGACGACCTGCGCCGGGTGCCTTGCGTGATCGGCCTGGCCGCCGGGGTGGAGAAGGCCCGGGGGGTGCAGGCCGCACTGCACACCGGCGTGCTGGACGTCGTCGTGCTCGACCTGCCGCTGGCCAGGGCGGTGTTGGCGCGCGCCGGGGAGCCGGTGCCGGCCGAGGCCTGAACCCACCCGCATCACGCCCTCGGCGGAGGACGCAGACCTATACTGCCGCTTGTGCCAGAGCCCGTACCCGCCGTCATCGTCGCCGCCGGCCGGGGGATCCGCTTCGGCGGTCCCGTTCCGAAACCCGTCACCACCCTTGCCGGCAAGGCGGTGGTGGCGATGTCGGTCGAGGCCATGGCAGCCGGTGGCTGCACCCATGCCGTGGTGGTGATCCCGCGCGACGGCGAGCACCATTTCCAGCCGGCGCTGGCGGCCTCGCCGATCCCGGTGACCCTGGTCGAGGGCGACGATACCCGGCAGGCCTCGGTGCGCCGGGGCATCGCGGCGATCCGTGGCCACGAGGATCTCGTCGGTGCCCGGGTGGTGCTGGTGCATGACGCCGTTCGTCCGCTGGTGCCGGCCACCGTGGTGTCGCGGGTGATCCGCAGCATCCGCGAGGGCGCCGTCGCGGTGGCCCCCGCGATCCCGGTGGCCGATTCCATCCGGGCCCAGTCGCCGGACGGCCGGCTGACCATCGTCGACCGCGAGCAGTTGCGGGCCATCCAGACCCCGCAGGGCTTCAACTTCGACGTGCTGGAGGCGAGCCACAACTACGCCGCCGAGCAGGGCATCGAATGCACCGACGACCTGTCGGTCTGCGAAGCCGCCGGGCATCCGGTGGCGATCGTGAAGGGTGCGATGACGTCGCTGAAGATCACCTCGGCCACCGACCTCGACCTGGCCGACGCCTTCCTCAAGCTGCGGGCCGGCTTCGGCCGGCACTCGTTCCGCCGGGTGCTGCGGCACCGTCCGTTCGCCTGGTTCGCCAAGCCCGGCAGCAACGGGCATGCCGAGGTGATCCGGAGCCCGCGGTGACCCCGGTGCCCCGGGTCGGCATCGGCAGCGATGTGCACGCCCTCGCCGAAGGCGTCGAGCTGTGGGTCGCCGGTCTGCACTTCCCGGACGAGCCACGCGGGCTGGCCGGGCATTCCGACGGCGACGTGGCGTGTCATGCGCTGTGTGACGCGCTGCTGTCGGCCGCCGGGCTGGGCGATCTGGGCAGCAACGTCGGCGTCGACCGTCCGGAGTGGGCGGGGGCGTCCGGGGTGCGGCTGCTGACCGAGGTGGCAGGGCTGGTCCGCGAGGCCGGCTACCAGATCGGCAACGCCGCCGTCCAGGTGATCGGCAACCGGCCCCGGCTGCTGCCCCGCCGGCTGGAGGCCGAGCAGGTGCTCGGTGCGGCGCTCGGCGCGCCGGTGTCGGTGTCCGGCAAGACCACCGACGGACTCGGACTGACCGGCCGCGGCGAGGGTGTGGCCGCCATCGCCACCGCGCTGATCGTGCCGGGATGAGTGCAGATCCGGTCGCTCTCTGCGCCCACGGCGAGGCCGCCTGGCACGCGGCCCTCTATTCCGGTCTGGGCGCCCGTTGGGACGACGACGGACGGCTGGCCCGCGGTTACCGCGCGGTGCCGCACTACCTGCTGTTCGGTGCGGTCACGCTCAGCCCGGACGCCACGGTGCCCGGCGACGTCCCCGGCGTCGTCTGCGACAGCTTCGCCCGGCTGCGGCTGCCCGGCCGGGAGGCGGAGCCGACCGGGCACTGGATGATCCGGGACGCCGCTGACCGGGGCACACCCACGCCCGTCCCGGGCCTCGCCCTCCATCGCGTGGCCAGCGACGCCGACATGGCCTGGTTCGAGCAACTGATCTTCCTCGCGGCCGACGGACGTCCGCCCACCCGGCCCGGCGAGATGCATCCGCCCGGCAGCCAGGGCTTTCCCGGCGCCGCTTGGCTGTACGCCGAGCTGGACGGCGTCGGTGTCGGCACCGCCGCATCCATCGTCACCAGCCGGGTGAACAACATCGGTGCGGTGGCGGTGCTGCCTGCCTTCCGTGGCCGCGGAATCGCGTCGGCCCTGACCGAGGCGGCGATCGCGATGGCGCCGGACGTCCCGGCGACCCTGTCGGCGACCCCGGCCGGACGCGGCGTCTACCGCCGGCTGGGCTTCACCGAGGTGGGACGTCCGCTGCACCACCACCCGATCTAGCGGTCGGGTCAGCACTCCGTCGGGCGAGCAGTCCAACAGTCGTTGGTCGAGCTTGTCTCAGAGACCCGTCCGAGGGGTTTCGACAAGCTCAACCAGCGGTGGGCCGGTTCGCCAAGCTGAACCGGCGGTGTGGGTTTCCACGCGCTCAACCGGCGAATGCCATCCAGGTTCAGCGGACCTCGGAGTTCGGCGGGGTGTAGGTGTTGCACTGGGAGATCGCCGGGCCGCCGGTCAGGCCGGTGGTGAACCAGCGCTTCCGGGTGTTGCCGAGGCCGTGACCGGAGTCGATGTTCGGCTTGCCGCTGAGCACGTCGTCGCCCAGGTTGTAGGCGATGGTGCGCAGATTCTCCAGGTCGTTGCCGTCCAGGTTCTGCGAGCGGGCCACGGCATTGATCCACATGCCGGCGAAGCAGTCCGCCTGCACCTCGAGCCGGCGCGAGAACACGTTCGCCTCTGCCTTGGTGGACACCCGCTGCTCCCAGGCGGAGCTCGAGATCGAGATGCCGGTGCGGGCCTGGATGGCGTGGCCGAACTCGTGGCCCAGGATCATCTCCATCAGGAACTTCGTGTTCTGCAGTTCCTTCGGGAAGATCTTCGGCAGCGGCTTGGCGTAGTAGATCCGCTGGTCAGCGCCGCAATACGAAGCGTTGACGCTGTCCAGCTTGCCGCACGCGGTCTGGATCGGCTGGTTGTAGACGGTGGCCGGCGGACGCGGCAGCTGGTAGCCGGCCGCCTCCACGGGTCCGTGCCACACCTTCAACAGGCAGGCGGTGAGATCCTGCAGGTGGGCGTTGAGTTGGTCCTCGGTCGCGTTCAGCGCGTCGATCGGCTGCAGATTGTTGCAGTCGGTCGGAATGGTGGTCGACTGCCTATAGAAAGGGTTGTTCGTCAGCCACTCGGTGGCCTCGGCATAGGTCTTCGGAGCCGGCAGCGGGGGCGGATCCATGTCCGGCGGCGGCGGGGTGTAGGTCTCCACCGGTCGCGACGTCCCGCCCGTTCCGCCGAGCATGTTCGCCACGACGAGGCCGGCCAGCAGCAGGCAGCAGACCACCACCAGCAGCATCAACACCTTGCCGAGCGGGTTGCCTCCCCGCGGCCGCTGCTGGGGCGGCTGCTGGAACCCTCCGGGCTGTTGCGGGTAGCGCTGCGGGTAACCGGGTTGCTGGAACCCTCCCGGCGGCTGCATTCCTGGCTGCTGCTGCCAGGACGGCTGGCCGAAGGTCGGCTGGGGGCGGTTCCAACCGGGCTGGGAAGGTTGCGCCGGCCAGCCTTGCGGCTGACCCCACTGCTGCGGATAGGGCTGCTGGCGCGGAGGAAACGGCTGCGTCACGCGAACACTGTAACGGCCGGGGTGTCGCCGTCCACCCCCCAGGCACCTGGGATTTGTGCGTCGGGGGCGCGGTCGGCGGCCCCCCATGCGATAGCTTTTCGTGACGCGCACCGCGCTGTCGTGTCGCCCGACTCCGAAGGATCGAACGTGTCGAGACTGACCATCACCCCGTTGGCCCGGCTGGTTGCCGGCCTCCTCATCGTGACCGCGGCCCTGGCCGGCCTGGCCGCACCCCGAGCCTTCGCCGCCGAACTGGTCGGGAAGTATGCGGTCGAGGGCTCGCTCGCTCCGGACGGCACGCTGAGTGTGCAGGCCACCATCACCTTCGACGGCGCCGCCCCGGCCACCTTGGTGCAGAGCTTCGCCACCACCCGCGAGGTGCTGGGCGACCGCGAGTACGTCTACCGGCTGAGTGACATCAAGGCCACGTCGAACGGGCAGCCGATCGAGGCGTCCGTCGTCGACCAGGCCGGCGCGACCGTGGTCACGCTGCCCACGCAGGGCGTGACCCAGCCGGTCGTGCTCTCCTATCAGGTGCACGGCGCGGCGACGGCCGAACCCACCGGTGAGACGACGGTCGCCTGGCGGCTGCTGCAGGGGTTGAGCCTGCCGGTGAAGGAGTTCACCGCGGTCATCCAGGTGCCCACCATGATCGAGGCGGTGCAATGTGAGGCCGGCCCGCCGGTCTCGCCGGGGGTGTGCGCCTTCTGGGGCGGCGGGACCCATGACCACCCGGACCCCACCTTCAACGACGGCCCGCGCGGCGCCGGTGAGATCGTCGAGGCGATCATGCGCTTCCCGGCGGGCACCGTGGCCGTCAACGAGCAGGTCCGCGAGCTGTGGACGCTGGGCCGGGCGTTCTCGGTCGCGCCGCTGCCGCTGGGCATCGCGCTGGCACTGCTGGTGCTGGGCGGGCTCGGCTTCTGGGGCCTGCATCGCAGGATCGGCCGGGATGCCGCCTCGGCCGCCGAGCCGGCGCTGGTCGCCGAGTTCCATCCGGTCGGCGACGGCGAGGCCGAGTTCAGGGTGCGCGACGGCATCCGTCCCGGTCAGGTCGGCACGCTGGTCGACGAACGGGTCGATCCGGTCGACGTGACCGCGACCCTGCTCGATCTGGCGGTCCGCGGCCACCTGCTGATCGACGAGCTGCCCAAGTCGTCGAAGTACGCCGAGGGGGAGTGGACCTTCACCCGGCGCAGCGGTGGCGACGAGCTGCGGCCCTACGAGAAGACGCTGCTGGACGCCGTCGCCCCCGTCGATGCTGAGCCGGTGGCGACCTCCGAACTGCCGGCGGCGATCGGCACCGTGATCGGCACCGTGCAGGATCAGCTCTACGACGACGTGGTGGCGCTCGGCTGGTTCGCGCGGCGTCCGGACCAGACCCGCAACTCGTGGTTCAGGGCCGGCCTCGGCCTGTTCGCCGTGGCGGTGGTGGCCACGATCCTGCTGGCGGCCTTCACCAGCTTCGGACTGGCCGGTCTGGCGCTGATCGCGGTGTCGCTGCTGGTGGTGTTCCTGGGCCAGGAGATGCCGGCCCGGACGTCCACCGGCGCGTCGCTGCTGAGCGGTCTGGGCCTGCTGCGGGCTCAGCTGCTGGGCCACCCCACCGACCAGATGCCGAAGGGCCGTGAACTGGCCGAGCTGTCCGAGGTGCTGCCCTACGCGGTGGTGCTCGGTGGCTACGACCGCTGGCTGAAGGCGCTGGTCGACGCCGACACCGACCCGGACGCCGACTCGACCGATCTGGACTGGTACCACGCGCCCGCCGATTGGCACCTGTCCGATCTGCCCGCCTCGCTGAGCCGCCTGGTCACCACCATCCAGGGCAAGCTGTTTGCCCGCTGATCGGCCCCCGCCACAAAGCCCTCCCTAACTAGTTCAGCCCTCCCGTCGACGGGAGGGCTGAACTAGTTAGGCAGGGCTTTACCGGCTTGTCAGGTGAGCATTCGAGTCTGCAGCCAGTCCATCGCGCGATCGGGCAGCAGCCGGCGGGCCAGCAGCGCCGGCTTCGCCATGAAGCCGATCGCGTAGCGGGTGCGCGGCCGATCCGTGGTCGCGGCGCGTTCGATGGCGCGAGCCACGACGTCGGGGTCGGACGCCCACCGAGCGACAGCCCCGTTCATACCGGCGTTCATCGCGCGGACCTGTTCGGCGTAAGGGCCCTGCCCAGATGCCGCTCTCGCGGTGTCCATCGCGATCCCGCCCCACTCGGTGGCGATGGCTCCCGGCTCGATCACCACCACGTGGACGCCGAACCGGGCCAACTCGAGGCGCAGCGCGTCCGACAGGCCCTCGACGGCGAATTTGGAGGCGTGGTACCAGCCGCCGAACGGAGTGGTGATCTTGCCGCCCATGGACGTGATGTTGACGATGGTGCCCGAGCGGCGAGCGCGCATACCGGGCACCACCAGCTGGATCATCCGGGCCAGGCCGAACAGGTTGACCTCGATCTGCCGGCGGGCCTCGTCCATCGGCACGTCTTCGATGGCGCCGTACGAGCCGTAGCCGGCGTTGTTGACCAGCAGGTCGATCCGGCCGGCCTCGCTCAGCACCTGGTCGACCGCGGCGACCATCGAGTCGTCCGACGTGACGTCGAGGGCGAGAGCGCGGACGCCGTCCGTCGCCAGCTCGGCGAGCCGATCGGTGCGGCGGGCTGCGCCGTAGACCAGGAAGCCCGCACCGGCCAGCCGGCGAGCGGTGGCTGCTCCGATGCCCGACGAGGCGCCGGTCACCAATGCGACGCGTTCCATGACGCCCCCTCTCCGAACGCAGGTCTACCACAAGGGGGCGTGGCCGGTCAGGTCGCCAGCGGTCCGGCCAGCCGGTAGCGGGCGCACAGGAAACCGGCGTTGCGGCCGGTGGACAGCAACTCGAGGTCGTAGCGGCGCGGCAACAGCGGACGCCCGGCGCCCAGCGTGACCGGGGCGATCGAGACCATCACCTCGTCCAGCAGGCCGGCGTCCGCGAACTGACCCGCGAGGTCGCCGCCGCCCACGACCCAGACGTCCTTGCCGTCGGCCGCCGCCACCAACTCGGGGTGCAGCGCCGCCACGTCACCCTGCGCGAAGCGGATGTCGGCTCCCTCAACGGACGGCTGCGGGCGCGAGCTGAGCACCCAGCTGGGCAGCGTGTAGGGCCACTCGTGCCGGTCGACCACCCAGCGGTAGGTGGTCGACCCCATCACCAGGGCGCCCACACCGGCGAAGAAGGTGTCGTAGCCGAACTCGGACGCGTCGTCGTCCAGCGGTTGCTTGAGCAGCCAGTCGAGGCTGTCCTGCTCGTCGGCCAGGAAGCCGTCCAGGGTGGTGGCGGTGTAGTAGATCGTCCTCATCTGTTCGTTCATTCCTCTCCACGTCGGGCGCGGAACCACAGAATCGGGTCGCCGCTGTCGGTAGTGGTGCCGGCTTCGGCCAGCATCCGCCGGACCAGTTGCCGGCGATGCGCCGCGAAGGTCAGCACGTGTGCGACCACGCTGCTCATCACGAAGCTCTCCGGCGGCTCGCAGAGCGCGTCGATCAGCCGGTCGTCCCAGCCGCCGCGCCGCTCCAGTTCCTGCACGAAGGCGAGCCAGCGCGGCGCGACCGCCGCATGCCTGGCCCGCAGCCCGGCGAGACCTTCATCCGCCGGTCGCGGGACGTCGTCCGCGCCGTCGATCGCCGCCAGCCACACCTCTTTGGTGTAGACGTGATGCTCGAGCACGTCCCGGATGGACTCCTCGGAGCCTTCCCATTCGGTGACCGTTCCGCCGCATCGGCGTGGGGCGCGCAGCACGTCGTCGGGCAGTGTGGCGACGAGGTCGAGCAGCGCCTCGGTGTCGTCCAGGTCGTGGGCCACTAGCTGCGATACCACGGGGTTCATCGCCTGCTCCTTCGCTTGGACCCACAGCGACATCGGTGGGTGGAAGTGGATGCCGTTGGGTGCCGGCAGCCAGTGCCGGGACGCCGGACTGCTCGGTGGATGGCCGAACGCCCGCGAGTAGGCCCGGCTGAAGCCTTCGACCGAGCTGTAGCCGGCGGCCCAGGCCGCGTCGGTGACCGTCAGGCCCTGCGCGAGTTGCCAAGCGGCCCGCTCCAGCATCACCCGGCGACGCATCGCCATCGGTGACTCCCCGGAACCGCGGGCGACCAGCCGTCCGAAATGGAACGGGGACGCGAAGGCGCCGTCGGCCATCTCGGCGAGCGAGCCGTTCTGCTCGTCCAGGACGGCGTCCAGCAGTTCGCGCAGCCGGTCGCGGGGCATCGTGGTCACAGACC
>NZ_JAPUED010000256.1:31216-32472 GCF_027492755.1 Micropruina sp.
GTCCGGCGGTGGCGCCGAGAGTCGGGTCAGACCTCCAGGCCGGGGTAGAGCGGGTTGGCGTCCAGCAGTTCGGCGGAGGCCGCCTTGGTGGCTTCGGCGACGCCGTCGGCCAGGGTGTACTTGGCCTTGCCGGGAGTCCCCGCCGCGGTCGTGGTGGCGCTGGTGTGGGACAGCACGTTCACGATCAGCTCGGCGACCCGGTCGAACTCGGACGCGCCGAAGCCGCGCGAGGTGAGCGCCGGGGTGCCGATCCGGACGCCGGTGGTGTACCAGGCGCCGTTCGGATCGTTCGGCACCGAGTTGCGGTTGGTGACGATGCCGGCGTCCAGCAGGGCCGACTCGGCCTGCCGTCCGGTGATGCCGAACGAGCGGGTGTCGATCAGCACCAGGTGGTTGTCGGTGCCGCCGGTGACCAGGGTGGCGCCGCGCTTCAGCAGACCCTCGGCCAGCACCTTGGCGTTGTCGGCGACGTTCTGGGCGTAGCCGCGGAAGGCGTCCGTGCGGGCCTCGGCGAAGGCGATCGCCTTGGCGGCCATGATGTGCGACAGCGGTCCGCCGAGCACCATCGGGCAACCGCGGTCGACGCTGGGCGCGTACTCGGGGGTCGACAGCACGAAGCCGCCGCGCGGGCCGCGCAGCGACTTATGCGTGGTCGAGGCCACGACGTGCGCGTAGGGCACCGGGTTCTCCTCGCCGGTGAACACCTTGCCGGCCACCAGGCCGGCGAAATGCGCCATGTCGACGAACAAGGTGGCGCCCACCTCGTCGGCGATCTCGCGCATCTTGGCGAAATTCACCCGCCGCGGGTAGGCGGAATAGCCGGCCACCAGGATCAGCGGCTTGAACTCGCGGGCGTCGGCGAGCAGCTTGTCGTAGTCGATCAGCTGGGTGTCGGGATGCGTCCCGTAGGAACGCTGGTGGAACATCTTGCCCGAGATGTTGGGCCGGAAGCCGTGGGTCAGGTGACCGCCGACGTCCAGGCTCATGCCCATCACCCGCTGCTCGGCGAAGGACTTGCGCAGCGTCTCCCAGTCGTCCTCGGAGAGCTCGTTGACGTTCTTGGCACCCAGCCGCTGCAGCGCCGGCGACTCCACCCGGTGGGCCAGGATCGACCAGTAGGCGACCAGGTTGGCGTCGATGCCCGAGTGCGGCTGCACATAGGCGTAGTCGGCGCCGAACAGCGCGCGGGCATGCTCGGCGGCCACCGACTCGACGGTGTCGACGTTCTGGCAGCCGGCGTAGAAGCGGTGCCCGAC
>NZ_JAPUED010000257.1 GCF_027492755.1 Micropruina sp.
CGCCGGGGATCGCCGAACAGCTTCACCAGCAGCGCGCCGGCCACATTGAACCGTTCGCTCATCTGCGCGCCCATGTCGGCGTTCAGCACCATCTGCCGGTGGGTCAGCGCGGCCAGCCGGCGACCGAGGATGCGGGCCGGAATCAGGAACAGCGGCACCAGCAGGAACGCGCCGATGGTCAGCTGCCAGGACAACGACGCCATCGCGATCACGATCACCACCAAGCTGATCGCGTTGCCGACCAGGTTCTGCAGCACCGAGGTGAAGGCCTGCTGGGCACCGATCACATCGCTGTTCAACCGGGTGACCAACGCGCCGGTCTGAGCCCGGGTGAAGAAGGCGATCGGCTGACGCAGCACGTGGCCGAAGACCTCGGTGCGCAGGTCGAAGATCAACCCTTCGCCGATCCGCGCCGAGTACCAGCGTTCGACCAGGGTGAGTGCCGCGTCCGCCACCGCCAGGACCGCGACGACAACCGCGAGTTGAATGACCAGACCGGCGTTGCCCGGAATCACCCCGTTGTCGATCAGTCGCTGCAGGATCAGCGGCGACGCCACCACGAGCAGCGAATCGACCACGGTGAGCACCAGGAACATCGCGATCAGGCCGCGGTAGGCGCCCGCGTAGGAGAGCACCCGCCGCCATGTCCCGGGCGCCAACCGGTGCTCGCGCACCGACGCGTCCCGAGTCATGGAGTTCATGACCTGCCATCCGGAAAGACTCACGGTGTCACTCAACCACGCGCCACCGACAGAGATTCCCGCCACTGCCGGACGGTGATCTCGTCATCCCCAGCTTGACCCGGCATCTCGACCCCACCGAGATCCCGGCGTTCGACCGGCATGACGGGTGCCCGCGTCCGTTGATCGAGCCTGTCGAGATGCAGGTTCGAGTCCCGTTGATCGAGCTTGTCGAGATCCTGGTTTCGACAAGCTCAACCAGCGGTGACTACAAGCTCAACCAGCGGCATTACTCGAACGGCAACGGCTCCGGATTCATCGTGACCGCGGCCACCGCGGCCGTCATCCGGCGCCGATGATGCCGACGGCAGAGCACCTCGTAGGCGACCACCCGATCCTCGGACGGCACCACGTCACCGACCATCACCTGCTCTCCCTCGGTGACCATCACACCGTCAACGGTGCGGGCGTTGTGGGTGGCCGGCTCGCCGCACCAGCAGCGGGGCCGCACCTGCAGCAGCTCCATCCGGTCGCACAGCTCCACCAGCCGCCGGGTGGCCGGGAACAGCTCAGTGCGGAAGTCGGTGAGGATCGCGAAGCAGTACACGTCGAGCTGCAGTTCGTCGACGACCCGGGCCAGCTGGTCGATGTGGTCCGGGGTGTAGAAGTGGGCCTCGTCGCAGATCAGGTAATCCACCCGCCGTCCCTGGGTGAGCTCGCGGATCACGTACGACCAGAAGTCGAGTTCGTCGGTGACTTCGATCGCCGGCTGCTCGAGCCCGATCCGGGAGGACAGCGTTGCCTCGCCAGCACGGTCGTCGCGACTGAACACCCGCCCGGACCGGCCGGCCTGGGTCTCGGTGAAGTCGGTCTGCAACGCCAGCGTCGACTTGCCGCTGTTCATCGGACCGGTGAAGAAGATCAGCTGCGCCATCGCTCAGCCGATCAGCAACGGCACGGTCAGCTCGGCTGGGGTCAGCGAGCCGTGCATGCCGACCAGTCCGAACTCGTTCGGCTGACCGAGCGTCATCAGCGCCCGGTCGGTCGCCATCGCGACCAGGACGTCGCCGAACCGGTCCGCGAGCCGGGGCGGCAGCGGTCCGAACCAGCCGGCGTCGATCGCCTCGTCGCGGGTCAGCACCCAGGCGTCCGGGCCGAGCAGGTCGGCCCACCGCCGGGCGACCGGTTCGGCCTTGCCCGCGACGTACAGCTGGCGGAACCGTCCCTCGCCGCCGATCATCCGCACGCCCGCCACCAGCTCCGGGTGGTCCTCAATGGTGAGCCGTCGATCCGTGGCGATGTCGACCATGCCGTGGTCACCGGTGATCAGCAGCCGGACGTCGTCGGGTAGCGCCGCGCGCAGCGCCGAGGCGAGCGCATCGACCCGGACGAGTTCCGCGGCCCAGGCGTCCGAGCGTGTGCCCTGCTTGTGGCCGGCATGGTCGAGGTCGCGGTCGTAGAGGTAGACGACGCTGCGCGGCCCGGACAACGCCGCCTGCACGGTGAGCTCCACCCGGCGGTCGATGCCGGACCCCTCGTCATAGCCGAGGAAGTCGGCGCCACGCAGCGCGCAGGTGGTCAACCCGCTGCCCCGGAACCGGGACGGCGTGACGGTTGTCGCGCGGACGCCGGCCTTCGCGAGCCGCTCGAAGACGGTCAACTGGGGCTGCACGTCCAGGCCGTCCAGCCCGGGCTCCCACAGCAGCGCGTTCAGCAGCCGTCCGCCGAGCCGGAAGGTGTAGCCGGCCAGGCCGTGCTGTCCGGGGGTCAGCCCGGTGCCGAGGCTGGTGATCGAGGTGACGGTGGTGCTCGGCGCACCCGAGGTGATCGTCGACGACGCGGCGTTGTCCAGCAAGCCGGTCAGGAACGGCGCCAGCTGTTCCCGGCCCTGCAGCAGATCGCGGCCCAGTCCGTCGACCAGCAGCACCACGAATCGTTCGGACGCCGGCAGTCCGAGCACGTTGTCGCGTCCGGGCAGGCCGAGGACGGCGGCGATGCTGGGCAGCACATCGGACAGCGTGGAGCTGCCGTAGGCCGGCGGCGTGGGCAGGCTCACCGGCCACCGCCGGCGGCGACCTGCAGCGCCGTCGCGAAGGCCATCAGGCGTGCCACGTTGTCCGCTCCGTCGGCCGCCGCGCTCATCCGCACGGTCAGATCGTCGGCGGCCAGCGTGCCGGAGTAGCCGTGATCGGCGTCACATTCGGGGTCACCGCAGTGGGCCGGTTCGAGATCGACCCGGCGGGCCGTCCCCCAGCCGACGCTCAGCCAGGTCTCGACGGTCGCCGACCGGTTGCTGCCGTGCCGTTCGGGATGGGCGACGACCCGGGTCAACGCGACCGAGGTGACCTTGTCCAGGCGCACCGACTCGGTGGTCGACATCGCCTGCCCGGCCTCACCCGGGGCGTCCGACTCGTCGGTGTGACCGACGATCAGCCGGGTCGGGGTCAGCACCAGCACCGACATGTGCCGCTGGATCTCGTCGCGGGCAAAAGTCGCCTCGTGATGAATAACGTGTTCCCGCACCTCTTCGCCGGCGATCGCCATGGCCACCGTCTCGGCGATCAGGTCGGGGAAATACCCGCAGGCGTCGATGTCGCGACGCAGCGCGGCTGGCAGTGCGAGCGAGGTCACCGGCTCATCTTCGCACCGGACGCGGCGACTGCCCAAGTCCGCCCCGATTCCACGGGGCCGGGTGCGGCAACTCGCCCTCGACCGGTGCGCACTCTACGGTGGCCCGGTGAGCACCAAGCCGTTCATCGCCGCCCGCGTCGAGGAGTTCCTCGACCGGCGGATCGAGGACGCGTTCCGCGCGCTCGGCTGGCGCGAACAGGTGATCGCCTACACCGGGTACGGATCCGGCGACTTCCTGCGGGTGATGGCCCGGGTGAAGCTGGTCCCGCAGTGGTCCCGCAGCCAGCTCGGCCGGGTCACCAAGGAGTTCGTCAAACGCCGCGGCTGGCGCAGCTTTCTCACCGCGCCGTGCGTGCGGGCGCGGGTCACCATCACCGTCGGCGACCGGACGGTCACCGCGACCACCGATCGCGGGGGCTACCTCGACCACCGGATCGTGGACCATCAGTTGGCGTCCGGCTGGCAACAGGTCGTCGTCCAGAGCTCGAAGTCGGCACCGGCCGCCTGCGACGTCCTGGTCATCGACGAGGACGCCCGCTACGGGTTGATCTCCGACATCGACGACACGGTGCTGACCACCTGGCTGCCCCGTCCGATGATCGCCGCCTGGAACAGCTTCGTCCGCGACGAATCGAACCGGCAGTCGATCCCCGGCATGGCGCGGTTCTACCACCGCTACCTGAACGCCCATCCCGGCGCACCGATGTTCTACCTGTCCACCGGCGCCTGGAACACCTACGACTTCCTGAAGCGCTTCCTGGGGCAGCACAACTACCCCAAGGGCCCGCTGCTGCTCACCGACTGGGGACCGACCAACACCGGCTGGTTCCGCTCCGGCATGGAGCACAAACGGACCAGCCTGCTGCGCCTGGCCGCCGAATTCCCCCGGATCACCTGGCTGCTGGTCGGCGACGACGGCCAGCACGACCCCGAGATCTACGCCGAGTTCGCGCACTCGCACCCCACGCACGTCGCCGCGGTCGCGATCCGGCAACTCTCCCCCGCCGAACAGGTGCTGGCCCACGGCACCAACATGCCGCTGGAAGAAGCCGAACAACTGGCCGGCACCGACACGATCTGGGTCGAAGCCCCCGACGGACGCGGCCTGGTCGCGCAACTGCGGACGGCGCTCGGCGGCACCGCCGGGTGAGCTTGTCGAAACC